>NZ_RKSM01000001.1:3159466-3475413 GCF_008729015.1 Haloarcula sp. CBA1129 | reverse complement strand
CGTGACGGGTAGTCGTGGCCGCAGTGGTGAGAGGGTTTCGTCTCGGGTCCAGAACGGCGGGCGCACTGACTCGGCCGCAGACAGCACTCACAGCGCGTCCGGCCCGTGCTGTAACGCAGCAAGGACGGTCTCGATTGGCTCCGCGCGGCCGCTTGACGAGAACAGTTCGTGGCCGCCGTCGTACAGCCGAATGCGGTCGGCCGGCAGACGCTCGCCGACGGCACGCGGGTCGACAACTGCGTCCGTGAGCGAGCAAAACGCCGTCGCGGTGTCCCGGGCCGGTGGCAGCGACCGCTGTGCCCGTAGCACCGTCCGAAGGAACGCCGGTGAGAACGCCGACGGTCCCTCTGTGATTTGCCGGGCCGTCGCCAAGTCACCAATCGCCTCGGCGTCCAGAGTGTCGACCGGGATGAACGGCCGGCTACTCGGCAGCGACGCGACGGCGTCGAGCACCGCTGTCGGTACCGGGAAGTCGCTGTCCCACCACGGACTCAGATACACCCTGTTTCCGACGGCATCAGCGTCGAGATGGGCCGCTGTCAGCCCGCCGGCGCTGTGGCCGAGCAGGTCGAAGGCATCGAGGTCGGCGGCGTATTCCCGGACTGGCTCGACCCACTCCCGCCGGTAGTCGGTGATGTGTGTCGGCAGTTCGACGGCGTGGACGCGATACGATCGGGCGACTTGGTCGATGAGCCACTGGACGTTCTGGTGTCTGCACCGGTTCCCCCACCCGAGGACGAGCAGGCAGTCGCGGGCAGCCCCCTCGTCGTACACGCGAATCTGCATGGCTGCTCTTCCAGAGGCAGGTCCATAAGCACGCGTGAATGCACGGCAGTACCCGCGGAGTTTCAGCCGTCAGGCCGCCACGATAGCCACGCGCCGTGTGGCTCGTAGTCGGCGAGGTGTGTCGTCTTGATGCCGCCACCGGTCCGGCGCTTCCAGTCCAACGCCACCGACTCGCCGCCGGAGAGGTCCCGCCGGCCGGTGAGCCAGTGCAGCGGCCGCTCGGCCATCCGGTCTTCGAGGAACGCCGACAGGGCCTCGCTCAGTTGCTCGGGGACCTGATACAGCACGAGCGTATTGACGACACAGACCGGCACGTCGGTCGGGATCCCATCGAGCACCGCCGGCAGGTCATCGAGCATATCACCCTCGATGAGTTCGGGCGGGTCGTCCTGTGCGACCGCCAGTGCGCCGTCCAGAACAGCGCGACGACCCTCGTGTTCCGGCCAGATGAGCGCGCGGAGCCAGTCCCTGTCGGCCGCGTCGGTCACGTCGAGCGGATTGCGGTCGATGCCGACCCGGGAGCGAATCGCGGGCGGCGTCTCGGGCAACGGCGGGTCGCCGCCCCGGACGCTGCTCTCGATGGTGACCGGTGAGTCGGGGTTGCCGACCACACGGCCGTCGTAGTCGTAGCGGTAGCGGTCGAACAGGAGATTCAGGCCGGCGCTCGGGCCGAGTTCCACCAGCGCGAGCGGGCCGTCGGCGGCGCGGGCCACCTGTGTGATGGCCGGATAGAGGACCGCGCTCCGGCGCACCGCGTTCGTCTGCGTGCGCCGCTTCTCCAGAAGCGGCTGGATGTCGTCGGCGTGGTCGAGACAGAACTCGTGGAACGCCGGGAAGCACTCGTCGTCCGGGTCTCGCGGGTCCGCGACGATGCTCGGGTAGTACTTGGCCAGCCGGTGGTCCGGATTCCGGTCGAGCAGGTAGTGGACCGCGGCGAGCAGGAGGTGCGGAGCCTGACGGCCCTCGGGGACCGCTGAGGCGAGGTCGAGAACGGCGGGGTCCTCGGCGGCTTCTCGGCAGAGGTGGGCGTACAGCGGCGAGGTGCCCGCTACCCACTCAGTCAGGTCCCGGAACTGCGTCTGGACGGAGGACATATCAGTAGCGACACAGCACTGGTAAATCAGCGTTCGGCTTCTGGAGGGGAAACGTTTAGGCCGCCTGACTTGTATTTGAATCAATGGTTTTGGTCCAACCAAGCGCAATCAAACGCGTCAGTCCTCTCGCGTCGGTCAAAGGTGGAACAGTCCCGTGGCCGGGCAACCATGGGAACTGAGTCCGCAGACGTGGTCGTCATCGGCGGTGGCGTGGCGGGTATGAGCACGGCCGCACGCCTGCAGGCGGACGGCTACTCGACGGTCGTCCTCGAACAGCACCACAGCGTCGGCGGCTGTGCGGGCTACTACGAGCGAGCGGGGTTCCGATTCGACGTCGGCGCGACGACCCTCGTCGATTTCGTTCCAGCGGGCGTCGGCGGTCAGTTGCTGTCTGCCGTCGACTTCGAGCCGCCAGAAATAGCGATACAGGACGCCTATGACGTCTGGCTCCCGGACCAGACGGTGACGCTGTATCGCGACCACACCGACTGGGACGAGGAGCGGCGGGCGAAACTCGGTGACGACCAGAGACAGCTGGCGTTCTATGACTTCATCGACGACCTCTCGGTGCGGCTCTGGAAACTCACCAGAAAAGACATCAAGATGCCGATACAGAGTGTCGGCGACCTCATTCGGAACGCCAGAGCGGTCGGTCTCCGGGACCTCCCGCTGGCAAGATATCTCCGCTGGACGATGGCTGACGCGATGCGTGCCCACGATGTGTACGACGACCGACCGCTCCGTGCGGTCGTCTCGATGCTCGTCGAGGATACGGTCCATGCCTCGCTGGACGAAGCACCGCTGTTGAATGCCGTCCTCGGCATGACAATCCACCGGACGGGGCTGGGCCGAGCAGTCGGCGGGATGTACGGCTTCTGGGAGTCGTTCGTCGAACAGTACACCGATATCGGCGGACGGGTCGAGACAGGACGTACCGTCACTGCAGTGACCGGCAGTCACGGCGATTTCTGTGTGGACTCCGCGGCGGGGCCAGTCCACGCCGAACAGGTCGTCAGCACTGTCCCGGCCCCCGTCACCAAAGACCTCGCGCCGACGGTCGTCGGCGACAGGCTCGACGAATACTGCTCGATGCTGGAGGCCCACGAGGGGAGCGCGCTCGTACTCTTTCTCGGCGTCCCGACAGCCGAGGTCGACGGCCGCGAGCGGACCCACCACCAGATTCTACAGGACTACGACGAACCACTCGGCAACGGGAACAACATGTTTGTCTCCGTCTCCGCGCCGGGTGACGACGTGAGCGCACCGGCAGGGCACCGCGCGGTCATGCTGTCAACTCACTGCGCAGTCGAGCCGTGGCAGAATCTTGAGAAGGCGGCCTACGAGGACAGGAAGGCGACCGCCCGCGAGCAACTGCTTGCGGGCGGCCGGACCGTCTATCCCGACCTCGGGACCGACCCGGTCGTCTCCGAGGTGGCGACGCCGGTCACCTACGAACAGTTCACGAACAGACCCCGCGGGGCGGTCGGCGGATACAAGCAGACGCCGGCAAACGCGAATCAGGGGGCCATCCCACAGGGCATAGGCGTTGAGGGGTTCTACCTCGCCGGCGACACCACGTGGCCCGGGCTGGGGACCGTCGCCTGTGTCAAAGGCAGCAAAATAGCGGCGGACCACGTCCGGGGTTGATACTCACTGCATCGCGTGCGCGGAGAGTCAGCGTTTAGGCCGCCCGCCCAGTAGAGACACCAATGAGTTTGGACCGTCCGGAGGCAGTCGAGCGGGTTGAGGAAATCGTCGCGACGGTCGCGGAGGAGACGATGCCGGTCCCGGTCCGGGAAGTGTGGGTCTACGGCGACGTGGCGCTCGGGCTGGACCCGGTCGAACGGCTGGACGTGTACGTCACCAAGGACATCCTGTTCAAGGACGCCCCGGAGCGAGCTGAGGAGTTCCAGCGCAGCCACGGCGTCGACGGCGTCGGGAAAACCGTCCGCGCCGCGTGGGCCGACGAGCATCCAGAGTACATCCGCGCGAACGCCAACGGACACGCCGCGCCCGAGAAATGTCTGGCCGCCCACCTTCTGAACGACGACGAACCGGTCCATCTGGAAGTGTGTAACGCCTCCTTCGAGGACAACGTCACCCAGCGGCTCAAGGGCGCAAAGATGCGAAACGACTACGAGCAGATTCTGGACCCGCGCGGGGCCTGCCTGTGGCTCGACGGCGAACGCTCCCCCGACGCGTTCCAGAAGCTCCGGGACAACGAGTTCGTCTTCCCGACGCTGACCCAGTCGCTGTCGATGCTCGGGATGGACGAGACGGAGGCCGGCAACGCCGCCGACGCGGTCAAGGAGTACCGGGCACAGCAGGAGGGCGCGACGGTTCGGGGCGACGTGGTGTAGGTGCTCATCGCGGGCTCTGGCACACCGTTACTGCAACCACGGCGCGTCACCCGTCGGGAACTGGTGTCCGCAGGCGGGACATTCGATGAGTCGCGAACCGCGCTCGCTGTCATCGACGGCAGCGAATCGGTAGCGCAAGGTCATGCGTCGGCAGTCCGGACAGCGGCGGACGAGCGGTGGTATCATGGGGAGACGCGAATCGGTCCGTGTCGGTCGTAGCCGCTCGCCCTGCAAGGTTCTATCGGCGGGCGACATCGCACAGTGTGGCAGCCACCAAACGCGAACACAGCCCATGGCAACTACAACGCGGTTTTGAGCGAACAGAAGGGATACACCCCCGCCACGGGAAGGCAGTCGTATGAAGCGGACGCGACGAGCGACCCTGAGACTGGTCGGTGGTGCGGCAATAGGTGCCCTGAGCGGGTGTCTCGCTCCGGGCAGGAACAGCAGTGGTGACGGCGGCACGGAGACACGCACGCATCCGTCGCCGGGAACTGATCCCGACACCGAGACAGATGACGGGCACACGGAAACAGCCACTGACGACGAAACGCCGACAGACACGCCAGATGGGCTGCCCGACGACCTGAGCCGGGTCGATACGCCGCCGTACGAGGTCGGGGACGTCGAATGCCACATCGACGATTCCGGCGAGGGCGACCGCGACCCGCTGTATCTCTGTGCGAACATGGCGTCCGAGCCGTCGCTGTCGTTCGAGCAGGAGTCGACCCGAGGGACACTGTTTGCCGACGACGGGCTGGAAGGTCCCCCAGACGACGACCAAGACCAGCTCTACGCGACACTGCTGACGGAGGCCGACGACATCGGACGGTTCGGGGACGACAGCGGTGACGCGTACAGCCTCGCCGCCGACACCGACTTCGGGACTCACGCCGCCCTCGTCGTCCAGACCGGCTGGGGTTCCGGGTCTATCGTTCCCCACGTGAAGCGTATCGAGGAGACGGCGGACGGCGTCCACGCGTTCGGCTGTTACACACAGCCCTGTGTCTACACCAGTGATTTCACCGCTCGGACGACAGTCGCCAGATTCGAGCGCCCGGACGCCCTTGACAGCGGCGTCGTCAGCCTGACCGTCGACCCGTCGATGCGGTACAACGTGGCGACGGGCGAGGGCGTCGTGACAATCGACCGGTTGGAGTAACCCCCATGTTCTTTGGGACCTGCCGGTGAGCTGATAGCTATGGGAGCCCTTCCGATTCGGACCCTCCACGTGCTCGCGATGGCGGCCCTCGTCGGCGGTACGACCGTCCTCTGGCAGAGCTATCGGAGCGGCGCTGTCACCTCGCTCGCACCCGCGAAGCAGTTCGAGTGGCTGTTCTGGGGCAGTGTCGGCGTGCTCGTGTTCACCGGCGTCGGCAACCTCGGCGCGCTCGGGCCGCCGGGTCCCGGGACTGACTGGGGACAGACGCTGCTGGTGAAACTCGTGGTCGTCGTCGCCCTCTTCGGCGGGTCGGTCGTCCGCACGCTTCTGCTCGTGCAGGCCAGTGACCGCGAGGACACGTTCGACGACCTGCACCCGGCTCTTCGGCGAACGCTTTCGCGGGCCTACGGCGCGACGGCGGCCATCCTCCTCGGTATCGTCGCTCTCGCGGAGGTCCTCGCACATGGCTGAGGACCAGCGTGTGCGGAATTCGGTCGGCGGAACGGCGACCGAGAGCGCGCGTAACCCGGAACGGGCCGGCACCCGAATGCCGTCGCTCACGACGTGGACGCTCGCGACGTTCGACACCGCCCTGTTCGTCCTGCTCGGCGTCCTCGCCGCCCACGCGAGCGGCGACCTCGCCGACTTGCTCGCCGGGCTGAACACCCTCGTCGGCGTGGCCGTCTTCTGCTACCTCTGGGCGCTGTTCGTCTTGGCCGTCCGGTGGGTCCATAGCCGGGTGTCGCTCGGGGATGCCCCGCCGCAAGCTCTCGCCCTCCACGGGATTGTAGCCGGGTGCGCTACCGGCATCGCGTTCCTGCTGGGCCTGTTCGCGGTGGCGCTCGTGCCGGCGCTACAGCGCGGCGGGATCCGCCTCCAGTCGGTGCTGTTGGTCCTTCTCATCGGGGCCGGTGTCGCCGCTGTCGTCGGCGGCGTCGTCGGAGTGCTCGCCAGTCTGCTGGACATCGCGGTCTACAAACTGGCGGGCTATCTGCTCCCCGAAGCCGAAAACGAGCGGGTCACGGAACCGCGCCGACAGTGACGAAGAACGGGACCGTCTCGCGGCGTTCGTATGACTCGTCTTGCATCTGCTCGATTACGTCTCGCCCCATCGACCGCCAGCGCTCCCGGAGCGCGTCGTACTCGGCCGGCGTGGTCTCGCCGTTGAGAATCGTCTCGCGGTCGTGGGCCAGTCCGGTTCCGGTGGCTTTCCGCCGGGCCGCTTGCATCGCCGCGTCGTCGTAGGGCGGCTCGATGCGCTGCTCCTGATTGTATTGGGTCGTCGAGACGACGGCCAGCCCCGCATCGCGGAACACGTCGGCGGCGTCGCTACCGAGGGTGACGTCCGTCCGGACGCCATCGAGAAAGCGCCCGCGGGCGCGGCGGGCCAGTACCGGTTCGTCGTCGACGGTCGATTCGACGGTGACGGCGGCGTTGTTCGGCTCGATAGCGGCCACCCGGTCGGTAGCGACACGAGCGAACTCCCGGACCGCGACCTCGGGGTCGGGAAGGTTAATGAGCAGTGCCTGACACACCACGAGGTCGAAGCTGTCGTCGTCGAAAGGGAGTCGTGTCGCGTCCCCGCAGACGGTCGGGTCACCGGCGGCGGAAAGCAGGTCCGTATCCGCGTCGAGGCCGACGACCGTTCCGTCGGTCTCCTCGCGGAGGACGCGGGTCAGCTCGCCGGTCCCACAGCCCACGTCGAGGACACGCTCGCACTCGTCCAGCCGTAGGTCCGAGAGCGCTGCGCGGGAGTCGCCCCACATCCCCCTGCGAGTGGTTTCGAGGTAGTCGGCGGAGAACCTGCGCACAGATTTGCAGAGTCGGGTCGCCCCCAAAAGTATCGCGGTCGAACGGCCCTATTCGCCGCGGAGTTCCTTCACGCGCTCGATGTTCCAAGCGAAACTCTTGCCGTCCTCGGTCGGCGTCTCAAGCACCAGCGGCACATCGTGGATGGCGTCGTGGTTGACGAACGCGCGCATCCCGTCCTCGCCGATGTGGCCCTCGCCGATGTGGGCGTGTTCGTCCTTGTTCGTCCCACAGGCGTGTTTCGAGTCGTTGAGATGGACGCAGGCGAGGTCCTCAACGCCGACGACCTCGTCGAACTCCGCGAGCGTCTCGTCGACGGCCTCGGGCGTCGAGAGGTCGTAGCCCGCGGCGAACATATGGGCCGTGTCGAGACAGAACTCGATGTCCTGATCGGTTCGTTCGCGAACCGTCGCCAGATGCTCGAACTGGCCGCCGAGTTTCGTCCCGCTACCGGCGTCGGACTCGACCAACACAGTGACGCCCTCGGGGATGTCGAGATCGTCCAGAACACTGGCAGCGTTGTCCAAACCGCCATCGACGCCCGCGCCAGTGTGGGCTCCGAGATGGACGTTGACGTAGTCGATGCCCAGCTTCGCGGCGGCGTCGACCTCCTTCTGCATCGAATCGAGGGATTTCTCACGGAGGTCGTCTTTGGGCGTACAGAGGTTCACCAGATACGACGAGTGGATGACCCACGGGCCGACGCCGTGGTCGGCCGCCAGATCGCGGAACCGCTCGGCCTCGTCATCATCGATGTTCGGGTCCTGCCAGACCTGCGGCGAATGGGAGAATATCTGCCCGCAGTTGCCGCTGTACTCGACCTGTTCCTCGACGGCGTTGTAGACCCCGCCGGCGATAGAGGTGTGTGCCCCGACTTGTACCATGCACACCGGTCGGTGATGCCCGACAAAAGAGGTTCCGGAGTGTCACGGGCGGTCATAGCTCGTGTCCGGGGTTCGTCGGAGTGGGACAACAGGCCGGTGAACAGAGAGATCCGATTGCTTCAGACCCACTCACGGACGGGCGGGATCATGCGGAGGCTCGATAGCGCGAGGTATGCACCGAACAGGACAAGTACCACGCCGATAGCCGCCGGAAGCGGCGTTCCTGACAGTAGTAACGCTGCGCCCCAAGAGGCCAGTACGACGCCGATACCGACCAGCATGAGCGTGCCGAACGCGCCAAGCACCGCGTCCTCGGCTGCGACACGGACGGTCGCGTACAGTTCTTCCTCGGAAAGCTGTGCGACGCGGCCGTCAGTTGCCTGAGGACCGGCAGCGGTGTCAGCAGAGTCGTCATCAGCGGGGGACGGGACCATGCCACTACTTGGCCGGGTTGCCACAAAACGATGACGTAGAGCCGTTGTCAGGACTGCCCGCTAGTCCGCTCCCACAGACCCATTATTAGCGGCGTGCGGTCACAGTCAATCGACTACTGTAGCTTAGTCAAAAGCCAACTGACAAGGCTCTAGTGAATCCAGTGGGCCAGTAACCGACTTGTACATCTCCTTCTAAGTTAGTAATAGCCAAATGACTGGGACACAGCCCGCAGTAGATGAAACACGCGAGTTCGAGTTCGTCCTGCAGTTCGACGCAGGTGCCGATAGCCTGATGGACGTGTTCAGGCAACACGAAAACCTCTCTGTATGGTCATCGGCCATCTTCGTCGGTGACAACCACATGTGGCGACTCGACCACGCGAAAGGGACGCCTGAGGCTCTGCGTGCGTTCGACGAGGTCTTTCTGGACGAAGACCGCTGTAACGAGTGTTTCGACGTCGTGAGCTGTGAGACGGCGCGGACGTACCACGTGCTGGACCGCGGGGAAACATCTCGGACAGTGTACACGCTACGTCGGGAAATCAGCGGCTGTCAGTCGCTACCGAGTTTCCTGCATCGGCACGTTAGCGAGGGGACGATCTTCGAATCCCGGCGAACTGGCGACGAGTACCGCTGGCGCGTTCTCTATCCGGGGTCAAATCCCATCGGCGAGGTGTACGACAAAATCGAGTCGAGCCTCCGCGATGGCGTCACGCTTTCCGTCTCCCACATCACCAGTGCCGGAAACTGGAAGGCCACCGAACGGGTTGCGACAGACTTCTCGCCCCAGCAGTGGCGGGTGCTCAAGGCCGCCGTAACCCATGGCTACTACGAGCGGCCGCGAGCGGTCTCGGTCAAGGACCTCGCATCGATACTGGACGAGCCTCGGTCGACCGTGCAGTATCAACTCCGGACTGCTGAGGACCGCATCGTCTCTCAGTTTATCGAGGAAACCCTCTGACCGCGGACCGAGCAAAAACACGCGGGACACCTATTCGAGGTCGAAGCGGTCGGGACGCCTCACTTCTGCCACGCAGCGACGAGTGGTGTCAGGGCGACCGCCGTATCCACTCGTCCGTATTGTATTTTTCCTCTGCGTGCTCGCGTGCGCGTTCGAGTTCATCGTCCGTCCACGACCCCTCCGTCGCATCGACCCACTCGGCCAGCGTCGACCGGAGCGTCTCGACGACCTCCCCACGCTCGATATCGACGTACTCGTCTATCGCTCCGACGCGTTCGGCGAACCGCTCCGAGTTGGGGTCGGCAGTGAAACAGCCGCAGTGACGGTCGGGCCGCAGCGAAACGGACAGGGAGCCGTGCTGGATGACGGCGTCCTTCTGGCGGTACTGGGCGTTCCCGCTCAGTTTGCGGCCGTCCGGGCCGACGATGTCGTGGGCCGGGTGGAGTTGCCGCAGGTAACAGGCCGGCTGGTGGACTGCTGCCCGCTTGTCGTCGGCAAACGACGCGTCGACGCCCATGCGCTCGAACGCGTCCAAGACGGGCTCGCAGAACTGCTCGTAGCAGTCCATGAGGTCACCCGGGACGGCATCGGCCGGCGCGATGATGCCATAGGAGATGTCAGCCACGCTGTCGTGATAGATAGCGCCCCCGCCGGTTGGCCGTCGCGTTACCCCGACGTTCTCGCGCTCGCAGAACGCCCAGTCGATAGTGTCGGGGTCCTGTCCGTAGCCCAGCGATAGCGTATCGGGCCAAGTGTACACCCGTACCGTTGCCGGACCGCCCGCGGCGACGGTCTCGGCAGCGGCCGCTTCCAGCGCCATGGTCATCGGTCCGGGTCGTGTTTCCGCACCGATGACGCGCCACTCCAGATCGGCCAGTGACATACCCGGGCTTCGTGACGCGATGCGATATGAATTGTGGGCTAGCAGTGGTTGGAACGACCGCCGAGGGTATTGCTCCTGCAAAGAGCCAGCAAGCCTCGGCCGTCATCGGCCGCTTCGCGTCTTTCCGCACCACGTGAGAGCAACTCTCTCGGACGGACTCGTCTCTACTCCCGGCACGTAGCGCCGACGACGCCCCCATTCTGGTCGTTCGCACTCGGGTCTGTGTTGCGAAAAAGCGGCGAATGGGCTGTTAGCCCTGAACGTTCCCGCAGTCGGTACAGGTGAGTTCGAATCGGCCGTCAGCGATGGCAACGCTCTGGGTCGTCTCTTCGTCGCACTCCGGACAGTACGCTCTCGATTCCAGATCGTCCCAGTCGTGGGTCGCACCGGGCGCGCCGAAGGCCCAGCCGACGACACGCTCGTCGCCGGAGTTGTACCCCTGCTGGAACTCGCCGGGTTCGAAACGGATCAGTTCGCCACCAGAAACGTCGACCTCCTCGCGGTCGAGGCCGACCTCGAAGGTGGTCTGTCCTTGCTCGATGTAGAACACCTCTTCCTGATCGTGGTGGCGATGGAGGCTCCCCGAAAAGGAGTCGCCGGGTTCGAGTTCGAAGTAGTTCGCCGCGAAATGTTCGGTCCCGAGTTTCCGGGAGACGGGCTTGCGGATGTCGTGTACCTGCATCGGGTTCCGTTCGACCGGTACGTCGTCGATAGTTACTGTGTCCATGGTCAGTGTCGTCCTGAGTTGGGCCACCGCTGGCCCCTGTGGTATGTTCGCAATCCAGCATTAGAAGGCACTGTTCCGGAGTTTATAGTTTTTCGGGACGGTACGGTAGTCAGTCGCTCCGGCAGTTTCTCTGGACAGCAACTCACTCCACTGAGGGAGGCTGCTGTTCGAGTATGTCAGCCATCACATGGGCTTCGGCCTTCCGGAGATGTTCGGCAGCAGTTCCGGGTGCACAGCCGAGTTCGTCGGCGACATCGTCGACACCGCCCTCGCGGGGGTCAGCGTAGTACCCGCAATCCACGGCGGCGGCGACAGCCTCGAACTGCCGGTCGGTGAGTGCGGCCCCGGTATCAAGGCGTCGGCTGTCGTACTCCCCGACCTCTCGCACGTCGACGGAGACGCCGTCGGGCACCGTCTCGACTGCTTGCTGGACCGTCCCGCCCGGACCGACCAGCGTGAGGTCGACCGTCCCATCACTGCGGTAGGCAATCGGCGAGACGATAACCAGACCGGCCCGTGTGAGCGCGTCGACGAGGTCGTGGCCGGTCGACGAGGGCGAATCCTGCACGTAGAGGTAGAACGTCTCGTCGGGGCACGTCGAGATCGCGTACTCCTGAACGGTGTCGGCCTGTTCCAGCGCCGCCCGGTAGGGTTCTGGCGGGAAGCCGTCGACGTGAAACAGTAGCGTCTGGAGGTCGGTGCCTATGTCGTTGCCCCGGAGGAGATAGCTCGCCTCGTAGCCGTCGTGTTCGACGACGAACTGCTGCATCGGATGGCGTATCTCGGGAGCCATCCACAGCGAGAGTGTGACGTATTTCATACCGGACTGTTCCGAGAGGTATTTAAAATAACCTCGGGCGTGAGGGGACAGGCCGAGGGACGCGAACGCCGAACGCATGGCCACTGAGATGGCCCAGACAGCCCACCGTACCGACGACATCCATCCGCTTATCGAGCCGATTGCTGACTACGTCCTCTCTACCGAACACCACGAGAACGCTCCGGCCGTTGTCATCCGTGCCGACGAGGTACAGACCGTCCTCTCGACGCTGAAACAGGATGCCGGTCTGGACCACTGTGCCTGCGTTACCGCACAAGAGTACGCTGACCGGTTCGAGACGATCTATCATCTGCGGCGCTACGCTGACCCGACCGAGGAACTCTCGGTCGTCGTTCCGACGCCCAAGGAGTCCCCGACCAGCGAGTCGGCCACACCCGTGTACCCGACGGCGGCGTGGCACGAACGAGAGGCCTACGACTTGGTCGGAATCGAGTACGAGGACCACCCAGACCTCCGGCGCATTCTCCTGCCCGAGACGTGGCAGGGCCACCCCTTGAGCCGGGACTACAATCAGGACCAGCCACAGATCGTCTCCTTCCGGGAACATGAGCGCCTGCTCGAAGACCGCCGTGAGGGGCCGGAGACGATGCACCTCAACATGGGGCCACACCACCCTTCAACTCACGGCGTCCTCCACCTGAACGTGCAACTGGACGGCGAGCAGGTAGCGGCCGTCGACCCCGACATCGGCTATATTCATCGCTGTGAGGAGCAGATGTGCCAGCAGGGCACCTACCGCCACCAGATTATGCCGTATCCGGACCGCTGGGACTGGGGCGGTGCTGGGCTATTGAACGAGTGGGCCTATGCCCGGGTGGCCGAAGACCTCGCCGACATCGAGGTGCCGGCGTACGCACAGGTCATCCGGACGATGGGCGGCGAACTCTCGCGCATCCTCTCGCATATGCTCGCGGTCGCGACCTACGCGCTGGACGTAGTCGGCGAGTTCACCGCCACCTTCCAGTGGGGAGTCCGGGACCGCGAACTCGTTCAGGACATCCTCGAAGACCTCACCGGCCAGCGGCTGATGTTCAACTACCTGCGGCTGGGCGGCGTCGCTTGGGATCTGCCCGAACCTCGCGAGGCGTTCTTCGAGAAGATACACTCGTTCCTCGATGACCTTCCCCACAAACTGACTGAGTACCACGATATGCTCACCAGCAACGAGATCCTCCAGATGCGGACGATTGATACGGGCCACCTCTCAGCCGAGACCGCGAAGGCCTTCGGCTGTACTGGGCCGGTCGCGCGGGCCTCCGGCGTCGACTACGACCTCCGCCGGGACGACCCCTACGGCTACTACGACGAACTCGAATGGTCTGTCGTCACCGAGCAGGGCGGCGACAACTTCTCACGCCTGCTCGTGCGCCTGCGCGAGGTAGAGGAGTCCGCCAAGATAATCCGCCAGTGTGTCGACCTGTTGGAGGACTGGCCGGAAGACGATCGCAAGATACAGGCGAACGTTCCCCGCACGCTCCGACCCGACCCCGACGCCGAGATTTACCGCGCCGTCGAGGCCGCGAAAGGAGAGCTCGGCATCTACATCCGCTCGGACGGAACGGACTCCCCCGCACGGTTCAAGATCCGCGGCCCCTCGTTCTCACACGTTCAGGCGCTGTCCGAGATGGCTCGCGGTGAGTACGTTCCCGACCTCGTGGCGACGATAGGCAGCCTCGACACCATCATGGGGGAGGTCGACCGGTAGGCTAGCAGTTGTCCGGTCCGACTGTAGCCAGTGAGTTTTGTACGCCGGGCACGTACGTCCGGTGATGACTGAACAAGCGACATTCGCGGGTGGCTGTTTCTGGTGTACGGAATCAGTGTTCAAACAGATCGACGGCGTGACCGAGGTGGTTTCGGGCTATGCCGGCGGCCACGTCGCCGACCCCAGCTACGAGGCGGTCTGTCGCGGGGAAACGGGCCACGCCGAGTGCGTCCAGCTCACGTACGACCCGGACGAGGTGAGCTACGAAGACCTGCTCGCGGTCCACTTCACGACACATACCCCGACGACGAAGGACCGGGAGGGCAACGACGTTGGCACGCAGTACCGCTCGGCCGTGTTCTACCACGACGAGACCCAGCGCGAAACCGTCGAAGCCCTCATCGAGGAGATAGAGCCGGGCTATGACAGCGATATCGTCACCGAAGTCGAACCGCTGGAGACGTTCTATCCCGCCGAGGAGTATCATCAGAACTACTTCGAAAAGAACCCGGACCAGAGTTACTGCCAGTTGACCATCCCGCCGAAAATCGAGAAGCTCAAACAGAAACACGCGGAACTGCTGGCATGAGCTTCGAGTACACGACGGAAGTCGAGGTCCGGTACACGGACATCGACACGTACGGCCACGTCAACAACGCGACGTATGCGACCTACTTCGAGGAGGCTCGCATCGACTATCTGCACGACGTGGTCGACTGTGGCGAAGCGCTGCTCTCGGGCAGCGAGTCGGGTACTGGCATGGTCATCGCGAACCTCGAAGTCGATTACATCCAGCCCGTCCAAATCAGTGACTCAGTCGCCGTCGCCGTCCGGGTTCCACGTCTCGGCAAGAAGAGCTTCCCCTTCGAGTACGAGATCCGGACCGAAGATGGTGTGGCTGCGACCGGAGAAACAACCGTCGTCACATACGACCGCGACACAGAATCCTCGCGCCCGATTCCCGAAGACTGGCGGGAGGCGATCACCCAGTTCGAGGGGCTGTAGCCACAGCCGATGGCGTGAACCCACCCGTGTTGCGCCGCTCACTCTGACAGCCATCGGGCTGACCGGTGGTTTTATTTTTCATCGAGATGTTGTAGTGAAAACATATGGAATATAGTACCGACCTCGGACGGCGAATCCTCCTTGCTATCGCGGGCGTAGCACTCTTTCTCGTGGTCGGACTCGTCCTGTCCCAGTTCCTCCCGACGCTGGTGTTTACTGTCTTCCTGTACTACGCCAGCCGACCGATTTACCGACGGCTCGGGCGGCTCCCACTGCCAGAGTCGTTCCTGAATCGGGCTGTTCCCTACCAGAAACAGGTCCATGCGGCGGCCACGATTTTCTTCTTTCTCCTGCCGTTCGTGATTCTGGTAGGCTACACCCTTGTTCTCATTATCCCCGAGCTACAGGCTTTCTTCGGCGAGGGTGGCCTAGGCGCAGCGTACCTCTCGCAGTTTCAGGATCTGCAGGGTGGCTCGCTGCCGGGACCGCTGACCGACCTCGGCCTCAGCGAAGTGCTGGCAATGGGGCCGGATGAGGTGATCGACCTACTGCGAAACGCGACTGTCCAGTCGTGGCTGGGGCGTGTCTCCGATACGCTCATCGGATCGGTGAGTCTGCTCACGTCGCTATTGCTTCGCGTGTTCATCATGTTCGCTGGAACGTACTACCTGCTCACCGACGGACCGCGGCTTGTCGGCTGGTTCCTTGACACCTTCGACGGGTCGGGCGTCCTCAGAGAGTACGCGGCAGCAGTCGACGAGGAGTTGTCCTCGATTCTCTTCGGGAACATCCTGAACGCACTGGTGACGGGCGTCATCGGGATTTTCGTGTTCTCGCTGTACAATCTGGTCGCTCCCGGCTCAGTGCAAATTCCGTTTGCACCATTGGTCGGCGCACTCACCGGCATCGGGAGTCTTATCCCCGTCGTCGGGATGAAGATCGTCTACCTGCCCGTCGCTGTGCTGCTTGCAGTCTCGGCGGTCGTCACGGGACAGACGGCGGCCCTAGCATGGGTCGCCCTCTTCCTCGTGGTCACACTGGTCGTCGTCGACACTATCCCGGATTTCCTGATTCGGCCGTACGTCAGCGGCGACCTGACCCACGTCGGCCTGTTGATGTTCGCGTACATCCTCGGGCCCATCGCGTTCGGTTTCTACGGGATCTTCTTAGGCCCGATCCTGCTGGTCCTCATCGCACAGTTCTTCCGGGTTATCGTACCCTACATCATTACGGGCACGGTCGAAACGACGCAAACGTCGCTCTCCGAATACGACTCCGCGGAGTCATAACGGCTAGCCGCTTGCGAGTCGGGCTCTGGCAGTCCCAAAGTCGAGACAGCGGCTGTCTACCGACGAGTCGATTCGGTCGAGCCACCGCAGTTCCATCACCGAGAGTCGGTAGTGACACGTCGACGGCTCGCTCTGTTGCCAGTAGAGGTACCGGATATCGGGTACCGGCTCGGCCTCATCATAGGCCGCCGGGAGGTCGTGGCTTTGAAGGTCTGACATCGGCTCCGGTCCCGGCGTTTCGACGGACGTGAAGACAACGCCGACGCTGCCGAGGAAGGCGACGTTCACCACGAGAACCAGAGCGAGGGCGAGGCCGAGATACTTCGTCTGTTGCCTGTCACGAAGCATCGTAGCGATCATACCGATACCGATTGCGACGAACACAAGCCCCGGAATGAGGTCGGTGTAGCCGCCAGTCTCGAAATCAACGAACAGTATCAGAAACGCGAACCACGCTGCACCGGCCGGAACCCACCAGTCGGTACGCCCGACAACGCCGTCATTACCAGTGAAACAGCATCGGGTGGTGTGTGCGAGGCCGAGCCCACCGAGCAGGACGAGCGGTGACGCCCATTTGAAGTGGACGACACCGGCGACGAGTCGAGCGAGCAACGACGCGTGTTCCTCCGTTTGTAATGGCACGAGGAAAACCTGAACGACCATCTCCGAGACCGAATGCCAGAGGAGAAACACTGGCATCAACATGACGACCGTGAAACCAAGGCCGCCTGCGACGACGCGTTCAAGCGACTGCATATCGCGCTGCTGGATCGCTAAACCGACCACAACCAGCGGGAAGATAACCCCAGCCTGCCAGTAGCCAACGCTGGCTGCCGCGGCCACGCCGCTCAGTGCCGGGTAGCCACGCGTGTACAGATATATCGCCAGTAACCCACAGAGGACGAGGAGATATTTCGCTTTGAATCCATACGCCGGCCGAACGGCAAACCCCGGTAACAGGAACATCGACAGGCCAGCCAGCGGCGCGGCGATATCGTCCCCGGTGATGTCGTGGACGAGTATCACGACGAGTCCGACGATTGCACACACCGCAGCACTCATTACCACCACGCTAAGGAAATGGAGTTGATACATGTCACCGCCGGACAGCAATGCCAGTATTCCAGTTGTCTCGTAGGACAGCGGAAACTTCGGTTCCCATGCGTCGACGTACAGCCGTCCCCCGCGCGTCAAATACCAGCCGAGATGCTGGAAAATACCAGCGTCAGGTGCCATGGGCGGTCGAGCGAAATTGAGTGTGATTATCAGGAAAAAGTACAGCTGGGTGCCGACGGCAAACAACACCGGAAACGCGAGTCGTCTATCGTGGGGGGAAAGAGCAAGCGAGCGAAGCAGATCTCTGAGTTGGGCTTTGTTTCGTCCGCTCACACCACATGTTTGTGTTACAGGCAACCAAAAGTAGAGACTAATTTAGAACATATGCAGTAGCCGAAGGCAATCACTGTTCGCATTACATGTACAGCCTCCGTGGTTAGGATCGTATTTGCGGATTGATTGGTCCGTACCGTTCCCCACAAACAGAGTTCGTATGAGCGCAGAACTGCAACCGTTCGAAGCCGTTTTTGCGAGTCCACAGCCGTGAGTTAAACCACAGAAACGGCGGTACAGCAGTAACATCCGAGTGATAGTGGCACTATGCAAATATGTAGTCATGTGGGTTAACGCCTACCTTACTCGGTGTAGTACTGACCCGGGTGCTGTTTTGGTCGCAGAACGCCGAAAACAGGTACCGTGTGTGGGTCGTTAGATAACAACACTAAAGCTGAGATATCCTGTGCAGGGGAACTGTCCCGTTACTCACTATCTGCTGGCATCGCGCTCAGCACGGCGGCACGACACCGGGTTTGACACGCCGGCACGGAGCGGCCACAAGACCAACATCGGATACCTCACAGAACCGGACCTGCTCGGACCCAGACGGCACTGATCGACACATCGATACTCCGGTAACCACCCGGACGGCGGCGGGGGAATCGTATTTTAATATAGCGGTTACTGGTTTACTAATGTGATCTGCCGAACGCGTCGGCCTTTTACCAGTTGGCCCAGTAGAGAACCCTAATGGTCCAGAACGTGGCTTCAGTGATGGCGGAGCTGGAACCCGAGGACTTCCATCTGCTCTCTGGTGTCGAACAGGGGATGCGGTTCTCGGAGTACGTCGCCCGCGAGAAGTTGACCGAGTTCTCCCGGCTGACGACAGAAGATGTCGACTACCGACTCGACCGGTGTGCAGACCGGGGGCTAGTCGAACGCAAGACCATCCAGTACGAGGGGTTCAAACTCACGTTCGAGGGGTACGACACGCTCGCGCTGCATACCTTTGCCGAGCGCGACACAATCGAAGGGGTGGGGTCGCCACTAGGTGTCGGCAAGGAGAGCGACGTGTACGAGGCCCAGTCGTACAAACCAGTGGCGCTGAAATACCACCGCGAGGGGTACACCAATTTCCGTGAAGTGATGAAAGAGCGGGAGTACACCGCCGACCGCGATCACGTCTCGTGGCTCTACACCGCCCGGAAGGCCGCCGAACGGGAGTACGATGCCCTCGAAACGCTGTATCCGGATGTGTCAGTACCACAACCCATTGACACGAACCGCCATGCGATTGTCATGGAGAAAATAGATGGCGTCGAACTCTCCCGAACGAAACTCGAAACGGAACAGGTACTGCCGATTCTAGATCTCGTGCTCGAGGAGATGGAGACGGCATACCGCGAGGGGTACGTCCACGCGGACATGAGCGAGTACAACGTCTTCGTCACGAACGAGGGCGTCGTTGTCTTCGACTGGCCGCAGGCCGTCCCGACCGACCACGAAAACGCCCGGGAACTGCTAACTCGCGATGTCGAGAACATCGTGAGCTATTTCGAACGAAAGTACCCGCAGGAAATCAGCGATGTAGACAGGGACGGAGTCGCCGAACAGCTGGCGACCGACGCGTTCGATTCGATTACCGAATTTACTGAGTAGGACGCTTTAGCCGCTACTTACCTTCCGTTGGCCGTCCGTCGACATGTCGGAGCTGGGCCGAGCGTTACCGTCATAAACTACATAATGCAATATCAAATCGGCCAACCGTACTGACTGAGTCGGTTCGAGACAGCGTGATCAAGGATCTCAGTTCCCCGGTAGCGGGCCCAAGTGCTGTGCGACGGACTCGTCAGGGGTTTTCGACTGTTCCCGATCTGTCGCCGCTCCGGGGATTGAATTAGGCTGTCCTAAAAATCGCAGACGTTTTATATTGTTAGGTATGCCTAAAAAATATGGCAGACGACGGTACGGAGTGCGGGACACAAACGCGGCGAGGGCCACGCCGAGAATCGACGGCTGACCGTTTCGGATTGTCGAGGGCCCTATCGACAGCTTCCACGTGGTGCCGGCGTGTGTGTCGGACCACGTCTCCAGCTCTCAGCGACGGTCAGGTGCCCGACCGCCCGTGCCCCGCAGTCACTACCGGGGGCGTCTGCCTAACGAGTGGCGACAGCGATAGCGAGATTCCGGGGGGACCAGACGATGGGTAAACGTCCGCAGCGGTCACGCGCTCGACTGTGGGCGTGGGCCTACGCAGTGGTCTTCGGGTCCAGCGAGCGGTCGAAAGGGGAGTCAACGACCGAGACGCTCACAGCAAGCGACGGGGGCGGAAGGGATTCATCAGAGCGATGAGCACGGCACCGGAGTACCTGCTGGCCATCTACATCGCCCAGCACCGGGACGAACCGCCCGTCGCACCAGGGAATCTGGGGGAGATGCTCGACAGATCTCCGGCGGCGGTGACGGAGATGTGTCAGCGGCTCGCAGCGCAGGGGCTGGTCTCCTACGAGCCCTACGACGGAGTGACACTGACCGAAGCAGGACACGAGGAGGCTTCGGAGCTGCACGAGACGTACGTGACTGTCTCGTGGTTCTTCCGGGGCGTGCTAGATCTCGACGACCACGAGACGGAAGCGATGGAACTGGCCGGTCTGGTCAGTCCGATGGTCGCCAAGCGGCTGGCGGCCACGCTTCCTTGTAACACCGAAGCGACAGATTCGGAGAGCGCTGTCGGCACAGAATCGGCCCCATCCGATACGGAGTCGGCCTGATCGGACTCCCCAGTGGAGCGTCGTTTCGACGACCGGCGATCTGGAAGAGATGGACGAGTACGAAGACTACAGCCCGCCGTTCTGTGCCCCGCGGTCGCCTCCGGCGGTATTCGACCGGAACGCCGTTTAATCCCCATGCAGAGCCCGTCAGGCGGATCCCGTGTCAAACGCGATACCGCGACTACACCGGAAGCGAACTCTCGGGAACCGTGCCGTCGTCGGCCCAGCCACGCGCGTCGTAGTACTCGTCGAGCGCTGCCTCGAACGACGGGAGATCGTACGGGAGCGCGTCGTCGGTCCGGTCGAAGCCACGCTGGTTGTTGAAGTGGCGTTCGAGTGTCACGGTGCGAGCGCCGACGGTCAGCAGGTCCTCGAAGTCGGCATCGAAGAGCTGTTCGTAGCGCTCGGGCGTCATGAAGTCCCGCGAGAACTTGCAGACGACGCCGCTGTCGTTCAGCGCCATCAGGTTCTCCCGCTCGACCAGTACGTCGGCTTTCCCGAGTGTCCCCTCCGGAGCAACCGCTTGGTCGTCGGAGACGAGGGGATATTCGACGGAGTAGAAGGTCGCGTACATGTGGTCAGCGCCGCGGTTGGCGACGGCATACGAGAGTCCCTGCCCGTGGAGGACACGGCCCTCGTGGGCGGCGAAATCCATCCCCTTGACCGTCCAGTTCTCGACACCGAGGTCGTCGTGACAGCGGTCGATGCCCTCCGCGAGCGTGTCGCCGATACCGTCGCGGTAGGCGATTTTCTCGACAGTCTCGTGAATCAGCTCGGTGTCGCCAAAGGCGTCCTCGCTGTCGAGGTAGGCCGCGACCGTGTTGCCCGCAGAGATAGCGTCCAGCCCGAGGCGGTCACACAGTCCGTTGGATTGCATCACGTCCACGATGTCGTCGACGCCGGCGTTCGACCCGAAGGCCATCGCCACCTCGAACTCGGGGCCTTCAGTCTCGACGCCACGCGCCTCGTCCCGCGTCGGGAGCTTGCAGGCGAAGGCACACGCCGAACAGGTCCCTTTCTTGTACTTCTTCGATTCGACGGCATCACCGTTGATGCCCTCAACGCCGGCGAACGTCTGCTCCGAGAAGTAGTAGGAGGGGAGCCCGTTGACTTCGTTCGCTAAGTCCATCACGGAGACGGTTCCCTGCCGTTTCATGATGTGGTCCGACGTCGCGGCCTCGCGATGGATGTCGGTCTGTATTGGCGGGACCTCGATGTCCGGTGGGGAATCGCCCGCAAACGTGATTCCCTTGATGTTTTTCGCGCCCATGACCGCGCCGAGACCGCCGCGCCCGAACGCCCGCTCTTCGCTGGTCATGATGGACGCGAACCGGACCCGGTTTTCACCAGCAGGGCCGATGACCGCCGTCTGGTCCGACTCGATGCCGTGCTCGGCGTCGAGATAGTCCAGCGTCTCCGGGACGGTCGCTCCGACGAGGTCGGGGACGGCTTCGAACTCGACGCCGTCGTCGCGGACGTGGACGATGACGAGTTCGTCGCTCGCACCGGTGAGTTCGACGGCGCTGTATCCCGTATCGGCGAAGTTCCGGGACATGAACCCGCCAGCGTTCGAGGAGAGCAGGCCGTCGGTTAGCGGCGAAACGCCGGTGCAGTTCATCCGCCCGGTGAAACTCATTTGGGCGGCCTGCATCGGCCCCGTGGAGAACACCAGTCGGTTCTCTGCGCCCAATGGATCCACGTCGAAGGGGATCCGCTCGTGGGCGAGCCGCGTTCCGACGCCGCGGCCACCGAGATACTGTTCGAGGATTCCTTCGATTTCCTCCGTGTTGGTTTCACCGGCGGTCAGGTCGACCGTCAGCAGCGGCCCCGCTGAGTGTATCATTAATATTCCTCGCAGACACACGGACTTAGCGATTGTGCCGGGTGCCGATACTGGTGCCCTACTCACACTGTCAGCTGTGACTATTGTACGATATTTGCCAGCCCGGAATGGCAGAGTTCGTTACGGACTGACAGCCGACAGTATCAGAGGAGGGCCGCATTGACAGCCAAGGCAAAACCGCGATTAAACTGCCGCTACCCGGCGATACCACCGGGATTCGATGTCCGGACGCCGGTATGCTATAAGTGTGTGAGACGGCAACACGATACATAAGTTTCGAGGGAGATGTGAATGCCTGATGACGCAGATACCAAGACAAGTACAGTGTCGCGACGGCGTGTCATCACGACGGCGGGCGCGTCGACGGTAGTGGCGCTCGCCGGCTGCAACACCGGAGGCGATGGAGCGGGGGACGGCGAAAGCGGCGGCGGGCAGAACCTCGATCCGGTTCGAGAGCGGGCCGAGGTCGCCGTCAGCGACATTCAGGAAGGGGGAACACTCAGGTTCGGCCTCGGTGCGGGCATTGATTCGTTCGACCCATCGTACAGTACCAGTGCGCCGGCCGGGGAGTACACCCTCAGCGCAAGGCTGAGTGTAGCCGACGCTGCCGAGCGTGGCCTGTACAGCGAGACGACAATCAGGATCAGTGACCGATAGTTTGAGCGGCCCGAGTCAGGACCCGCTCGGGGAGGGAGCAGGCGTCGGAGTCGGGGTCGGCTCCGGCGGTGTTTCAGCCGGAGTAAACGTACCACCGCCAGTCCCGAATCCGGCGTCCGGAGTCGCGCCACCACCCGGGTCAGGTGCCTCCCCGTCGAGCAGGAACGAAAGCAGGTTCCCGACGAACACCTCGTTGTCGGCGTCGTAGATTTCGGAACTCTCGATGAACGTCGAGTCCGTGACAAACACCATGTTGTCGTTGCGGACAACTGTCGCGTACGTCCCGGTGCGCCGCGTTTCGAGCGTCCGGGTCCCCTCGGCGGCGGTGAACTTCGTCTCGGCGTCGCCGTTCACCACCGCATAGCCAGCGGTGTCGAACGTAATCGTCTCGACGCCGTCGGTCAGTTCGCCGCCGTCGCTCGGCGACGCGTAGATGGCCTTGAAGTTGTTGTCGTTGGCCGTGTCGTCGACGTTGTACAGCTGTTCGGCACCCATCCGAACGCCGTACTGCTCTGTGGCGTTGTTGGCCCCGAACGCCACTGTCGTCGTCGACTGCGTGAATCCGGTCGAAAGGCGGGTCTGTGTCGGCTCGGCAAGGATGACAACACGCCCGCCGTCGTCCGTGTACTCCTGTAGCGCCTCACGCTCGTCCGGCGAATAGCTGCCGAGCGGCTGGACGATGAGCACGCCGTCGTATCGCTCCAGCGAGTCAGCGAACGAGCCGGTGCTGGACGGACCGTATTCGACGGTGTGGCCCGCCTCGAATAGCGCCTCACTGATCGGTTCGAGTTCGGATTCAGTCACCTGATTGCCGTGGCTCGTGTCGACGAGTATTCGCTTGCCGCTCATGTCGGCGTCAACCGAGATTTCCCCTTCTTCGGGGTCAACAGGCGCATTGACAGCGTCAGGCTGGTACTGCGGCGGCGACTGCCCGTCGATTGACTGGCCGTCCGGCGGACCGGACGACCCCGGGTTCGCGACAGCGAGAAGGAACGTGCCGCCCAGTATCACCACAAGAACGACGATAAACACGGCGAGCGGCTTGACGATGCGCCCTTCAGTCATTGCGGATCACCGTTGCGTTGTTGTCTTCGGCAGGAATTCCCCAGACGGCGTAGTACTTCACCGGTTCCCGGAACGTCGTCTCACTGTCGTCAGGATGGACGAGATAGGTCACGTTGTTCGCGCCCTGTACGGTCTCAGCGCCCGCGGGGAGGACGATGACATTGAGTTCGGCACCGCCACTGCCCTGATACACCACGTCGTACTGGTCGCCATCGATGTCATCCGAGAGTGTGGCGGCTCGCTCGATAGCGAGTTCAGTGTCACCGATACGGTCGGCAAAGCCGTTCTGAGTCGCCTCCGCACCCAGATATGTGCCGCCGTTAGCGACTTCCTCACGGGGGATGTCAAGGTCATTGCCTCGGTGGCGCATGACCGTTCCGACGAACGAGCGCTGCAGGACCTCGATATCCTCGCGGAGGCCGTCCTTGCTTATCTGTGCCTTGTCCGGCCCGGAGCGGACGAACGTCTCGCCCTGCTGTTCGACCTCCTCAATGAGACTCAGCGGGGCTTGGACGATGACGCCGATACTGCCGACGGTCGAACTCGGCTTGACGACGATTTCGTCGGCCGGTGTGATGCCGTAGTAGCCGCCCGATGCGGCCGTTCCCTCGACGTAGGCGACGACAGGCATCTCGCTGGCGGTCCGGTTGACTGCCAGATAGAATTCCTCGCTTGCGTCGACCGGACCGCCGGGGCTGTCGACCCGGAGAACGACCGCCTCGATTGATTCGTTGGTCCGTGCCTCGCGGAGGTCCTGCTTGACGGCGTTGACGTTCGCGTCGGTCGTGCCGCCGCGAAGGGTGATGACGGCGACGCTCGGGTCGTCGTCGCCACCGCTCGGCACGCCGTTCCAGATGACCGGCGCGAATATCGCGGCGATGACCAGCGCGAGCGTGACTGCGATCACGTATGACGCCGTCATCGCCGAGAACAGTTGTTCTCTCCCAAACATCTATACATCCCGTTCGGACTGAGGGGGTAATAAACCCCTGTCGCGGTCCGGCACAGTAGACGCACTGAAACAGCAGCGACCAACGGTTATTGGTTTCCGGACCGTGCAACCAGTATGGAGACCCGAGCGCTGGGCGACACTAGACAGGAGAGCACGGTGCTGACGTTCGGCTCGATAGCACTCAACTGGCTCGAACAGGAGGGCGCAAACCAGCTGGTCGAACTCGTGTTGGACCACGGGATCAACCACTTCGACGTGGCACCGACCTACGGTGACGCGGAGCTGAAACTGGGGCCGAAACTCCGTCAGTACCGCGAAGAGGTCTTTCTGGGCTGTAAGACACAGGAGCGCGAGTACGAGGGGGCCGCCCGGAAGATCGACCGGTCGCTGGACCGCCTCGGCATCGACACTATCGACCTCTACCAAGTGCACGGGCTGGAGTACGAGGACGAACTGGACACGATTACCGCCGACGGCGGCGCACTGGACGCGATACGCGAGGCGAAAGCGGCGGGGAAAATCGACCACATCGGGCTGACGAGCCACGGCAACCCGGAACTCATCCTCGACGCCATCGACCGTATCGACGATCTGGAGACGGTGATGTTCCCGTTGAACCCCGTCGTCGCCGGCAAGGACGACGGGAAGTACGACTACGAGGCCGTACTGGAACGCTGCGAGGCGGAAGGCATCGGCACACTGGGCATCAAAGCGTTCGCGAAGGGGTCGTGGCCCCCGACCGACGAACTGGCCGAGGCCGACCGCCCGTACGCGAACTGGTACGAGCCGGTCGACACGCCGGAGGTCATCCGCGAGCGGTTCGATTTCGCCGCCGCTCGGGGCCTCGACACCGTCGTCAGCCCCGGCGACCCGAAGCTCGTCGCGATGGTGCTCGACGCCGCCAGCCGCTCGGAAGGGATGGACGAGGCCCGCCAGCGCGCGCTCATCGAGGAAGCCCGCCACGACGACAGCCCGGTGCCCGAGCAACTGCACCACTGAGCGTGGACGACGTGCCGGAGACGGTGACGGCCGCCCTCGCCGACCAGCAAGTCGAGGGGCAGGTCTGTCTCGAAGCCGGGGCCGGCGTCGGCAACACGACGGCCGGGCTACTGGCCGCGGGCGCGGAGCGGGTGTACGCGGTGACGGACGACGCCGACCACGCCGCGACGGTCCGGGAGCGCGTCGGCGACGAAAACGCCGACCGGGTCGCCGTCATCGAGGCCGACCTCCGCGCGACGCCGCTTGCGACCGACAACGTCGACCTCGTCACCGCTCACGGGCTCTGTAACCTCTTGCCACCGACCGAGCTCGACGCCGTCACGGCCGAACTGGCGCGAGTTGCCACACCGAACGGGACGCTGGTCGTCGACGACTACGCGGTGCCGCCCACCAACGGGGCCGTCACCCGGTTGTTCGCGCTGGAGAACGCCGCTGCCAGAGTCGTCGACGGCCGCCCGGCGCTGACGTTCTACCCGCCCGCCGTGCTGGCCGCAGTGTTCGCTGCCCACGGTTGGACTGTCGAGCGACGGACGACGCTGCTGGACCCGGTCCCTTGGACCGAGGCCCATCTGAACGCCCACGCCGAGGTGGTGCGTGAGTACGCCGCTGCGCTGCCGGACGGCATTGGGGAGCCACTGGCTGCGATGGCCGAAGACGTGGTCTCGGCTATCGGCTCCGAGCGAACCGGCGAGATGTACAGTCTCGCGTTCCGGCTCGGAGATGTGTGAGATATGGGACGGTACTGCGATGAGAACGAGTGTTTTGACAGCCAGAAAGCCCCCGATACGCTCCGGTCCCGCGGCTCGCTGTCGTTCGAAAGACGCGGAGCGTCTTTCGTGATGACGAGAGAGCTCTGCTCTCTCGAACCACGCTCCTCGGTCGTTTCACTCCCTGCGGTGCTTCCGTCGCCGGGGTTCCCGGAGCGTGGGTGGTCGGCGGTGCCGACCACCGCAAACGTGGCGGCTTCACCGCCACGCTATCGGCCCCTTTCAGTCCCTCCCGTGTCGGCTGACCGAACATCCACGTGGTGGGATTGAAAGGGGCGACTGCCTGGACGACGGCGGACGATGAAAGCACTGCACGAGCGACCATCGGGAGCGAGGAAGCGCGCAGCGAGTCCCCCGAGTTCAGGCAGTCGGGGCTTTCTGGCTGTGAGATAACACATCTATCCCAGAACCAAAGGCTCCTAGCAACCGAACGGCTAAGGAAGCGCCGCCCGACGTGCCGGTATGTCGCTCGACCGATTATCCGAGTTCGACGCCGACCCTGCAGAGGGTGAAGTCATCGACGGGGAACTGGCAGTGACCGACGACGTGCTGGTGAAGGCGTTCGCGCTGGGACCGGGTGCGACAATCGACCCGCACGAGCACGGCGGGGCGACGAACGTGTTCCACGTCATCCGTGGTGAGGTCACAGTCCAGCAGGACGACACAGAGGAAGTCGTCGCCGCGCCGGGGGTCGTGCTGAACGAGCGCGGGCAGGCCCACGGCGCACACAATCACACCGACGAAGTCGCCGTCCTGACCGCAAGCCTCTGTCCGCTGCCGGGGCAGTAGGGGTTGCCGCCGAGACAGCAGTGCCGGCCAAACGGTTCCGCACCACGCTTATTGGTATCACAGTTCACAGACATGCTATGGCCGAGCCACTGCCAACGAATGGGCTTCGCAAAACGGTCGAGAACGACCGTGTCGCGCTGGGCGTCCTCGACAACACGTATAGTCCGACGCTGGTCGAGTTCTACGGCGACCTCGGCGTCGATTTCGTCTGGCTCGATTTCGAACACGGCGGGCCGGACCCGTGGGACGCGGCGACCGTCGAGAACCTCCTGCGGGCGGCCGACGGCACCGGGACGGAGCTACTGGTCCGCCTGCCGGATACGTCCCCAACGCTGGTCCGAAAGGCGCTGGATCTGGGGGTCAAGAACGTCTTCCTGCCGCGGGTCGAAACCGCCGAGGAGGTGCGGGAAGCTGTCAAATCCGGCCGGTTCCGGTACGACGGCGAGGCGGGCGACCGAGGACTGGCCGCGCCCCGAGCGCGCCGCTGGGGCCTAGGTGAGAACTACATCGAGGCCTCGGACGAGGAGACGCTGGTCGGGACCACAATCGAGACGGAAGCGGCAGTCGAGAATATCGACGATATTCTGGCCGTGCCCGATCTGGGCTTCGTGTTCATCGGGCCCTTTGACCTCTCGGTGTCGCTTGGCCACCCCGGCGAAATCGACCATCCGGAGGTACAGGAGGCAGTGGAGACGGTCCGCTCGGCGGCCGTCGAGGCGGATGTCACCGTCGGCGGCCTCGGCTTCGGGATGGACGACGTGAACGAGAAGGCCGAGTCCGGGTATCAGATACTGCACGTCGGGAGCACGACCGGCGCGGTACAGAATGCCGTACGCGGATGGCTGGAAGACTTCGACGGGAACCGTAGCTAAGAGAACGAAGCGCCAGCGGGCGTGTTATGCGCTCGCGCCGGATTCAGTGCCGCTCGTCGCGTCAACGGCACTGTCGTCGAGTTCCGCCTCGGCTTCGAGCAGTTCGCGGTAGCGCTCGCGGATCGTCACGGTGCTTATGTCGGTGGCCTCGCTGACGGTCTCTTGGGTCATCTCTTCGCCGAGCAGCAGGCCAGCAGCGTAGATGGCCGCGGCGGCGAGACCGACCGGGCTCTTGCCGCTGTGGACGTTGGCCTCCTTCCCCGCCTCGATGAGGGCGCGGGCCTGACGTTCCAGCGCGTCGTCGGCGTCGAGTTCGGAGACGAACTTGCTGAGGTAGGTCGCGGGGTCCGGCGGGCCGACCTGCAAGGAGAGTTCGCGGTTGAGATAGCGGTACGCGCGGGTGAACTCCATCTCGTCGACGCGGCTGACGACGGCCATGTCGTCGAGCGTCTGGGGGAGGTTCGCCTGCCTGACGGCGGCGTACAGGGCGGCGGTCGCCATCCCTTCGATGGAGCGGCCGGGCAGCATGCCCTCGTCGAGGGCGCGGCGGTAGATGACGCTGGCCGTTTCGCGAGCGCTTTCAGGGACGCCGAGGGCGCTCCCCATCCGGTCGATTTCGCCCAGCGCCTGCTTGAGGTTGCGCTCGGCGTGGTCGCGGGTGCGGAACCGCTCGTCCCACGTGCGCAGGCGCTGCATCTTCTCGCGCTGGCGCGTCGACAGCGAGTTGCCGTACGCGTCCTTGTTCTGCCAGCCGATGTTAGTCGAGAGTCCCTTGTCGTGTTTCATCTCGGTCGTCGGCGCGCCGACGCGGCGCTTGTTGTCGCGCTCCTGACTGTCGAAAGCGCGCCACTCCGGCCCGTGGTCGATCTCGTCCTCGTCGACGACGAGGCCGCAGGACTCGCAGACGGTCTCACCGCGGCTGTCGTCGGTGACGAGGCTCCCGCCACAGTCCGGGCAGGCGTGGCCGGTACTCGCCTCGGACTCGGCCTGTTCGTCCACACTCTCACCGCGTTCGTCGGGGGAATAGATGCTGCGTGTCGTCATAGTGTGCCTCTGCGAGCGCGTGGGACGCCCGCGGTCGTACCCAATTGTAGGGGTGCATCCTGCATGAGGACTCGTTTGGCACACGCCGAACTTCGAACAGTTGGTGTGCCTGCGTCATTTTCCACGTCCGATAACACAGGAAGCCATCCCTATTTTCCCGTGCTAAACGGTTATACGGAGATATACGGATAATTCGGTTCAGGCCGCATCTGATACCAGAATACGACGGCAGTGACTATACGCCCGAGCGACCGATTCGGAGGCGGCCGCCCTCGGCAACGTCCTCGTCGGCCTGCACCGGCCCCATCGAGCGGGTGACGAACGACCGGACGATCCATGCTTCGGCCCGCTGGAGGCGGTACTGGAGCGTCGACCGCGACACGTCAAGTGTCTCTGCGAGGTCGGTGAGCGAAGTGTCCCGTGGCGTCCGGTAGTAGCCGTGTTCGACGGCGGCCTCGACAGCGGCCTGTTGTTCGGGCGGGAGTTCCGCCAGCGTCACGGCCTCGTCGACCCAGTACGACGGGGAGCTAAGCTGGCGGAATTCGACGGTGAGTCCCTCACGGAGCTCGGATTTCATCTCCTCGAACAGCCCGTCGACGCCGGCGTCGCTGCACAGGAGCAGTCGCCACTCGCATCGGCTGCCGCGGCGCTCGGTTTCGACGAGGACGCCGCGGCCGACGTGGTCGATGGCTAGCCGCGGAATCGAGTGACAGTCGCCGGCTTCCGACCGGTAGCTGTACACCGTTCGGACACCGGGGTCCGAGCCGATGACCTCGTACGTCCAGTCAGTCTTACAGTTGCGGGTCCCGATGCACTCGGTGCACTGGACCGGGTCGTCGTACACGTCGTCAAGCTGTTCGAGCGCGGTCTCCGGGCCGGCGACCCGTTCGAGCCGCCACATCCCGTCTCGCGTGACGTTACACGCGATAGTCCGGGAATGGGTCTCCGGGTAGTCGATGAACACGTCCATCACAGGGTCGACGTTCCGCTCGTAGTCGATAGTGAAGATGAACTCTCGCATATACGTCCCGTTGCGTGCCAAGCCGTTTATACGCACTGTCTCATTCGGCGTATGCCAAACAAGCTGTGATTGTTACGGGAGGCCACCGATAATGTATGTCGTGTCCTGTCTCCTCATCTACTGGCGAATCGCCCGGCAAGTCGGTCGCCGGCGACGCGCCGGACGAGTCTTCATCGCGTATTCGCGGATATGAACTGCCGACGCACAACTGGCGACACACCGTTATTTACGGGGTGGTGTTCTGGGCAGTCGTGGCCGCTACGTGGCTCGCCGTGCCGGTGGGCCACCCGTTCCAACTGGGTGTCACGATCTCCGGACTGTTTGCGGCCCCGTTGTTGCCGGTCGCGCTCTACTGTGATTACCGGCAAGCCAGACGCGTCGGGACGTGTGAGCCCGGACCCCGCGCGTATTGCGTGAATTTCGTTCGGGATATCAAGACGGCAGTTACCGGCCAGAGCGCCCTCGGCGACCAGCGCCGGGAGTTCCTCCGGTGCTGATACTGTCGGCTGTCCTATTGTAAGAGAGGTGCCGATCCGGGGTGGCACAGTTCTTGCCAGACGGACAGCCGACAGTATGCGTGTGGCACTCTCGCTTCGGTCTCCGGTAATCGCTTCGCCAGCGCTAGCAGTCAGGTCTGACCGTCTATTTACAGCCAGTCCGTATCCGGGTCGATCCGGTTCAGCGGCGTTTCACCGGCCAGCGCGGCCGCGACGTTCGCGGCGACAGCGGCGTTCAGATCGTCGCGGGCTTCCTCGGAGTACCACGCTGCGTGGGGCGTGACGAGACAGTTGTCCAGCCCGACCAGCGGATGATCAGTCGTCGGCGGTTCCTCGGCAAGTACGTCGAGGCCGGCAGCCCCGATCTCCCCATCATCGAGTGCCGTCCGAAGCGCCGCCTCGTCGACGAGGCCACCGCGGCCAGTGTTGACGAGGATTGCCTGATCGCGCATCGCCGCGAGCGCATCGGCGTCTATCATCCTCGCCGTCTCCTCAGTCAGCGGCGCGTGGAGGGAGACGTAGTCGGCCCGTTCGTACAGCGTCTCCAGCGTGACTTTCTCGACATCGGCGTCGGCCATCTCCTCGGCGTCGACATAGGGGTCGTAGGCGATCACGTCGAGGTCAAAGCCCTGTAGCTGGTCGCGCACTCGCCGCGCGATGGGGCCGAAGGAGACGAGACCGAGCGTCTGGTCGCGGACGCGGTGTACCGGACGGGTCCGCTCCCAGCCCCAGCCACCGTCGCGAACGTCGCGGTCGTAGGCCGTGAGCGTCCGAACACAGTCGAGCAGCAGCGTCACCGTGTGGGTAGCGACCTCGTCCGTGCAGTACTCGGGGACGTTGGTGACGGTTACGCCGTTGTCCGCCGCCGCAGACACGTCGATGTTGTCGATACCGACGCCCGCTCTCGCGACGATCTGGAGGTCATCCAGTGCGTCGAGCACTGCGGCGGTGACCGGCGTGTTCACGTCGACGACAAGCGCCGCTGCACCGGCAGCAGCGTCCCGAAGCGCGTCCTCGTTGCCTGTCTCCGCGGCGACGACATCAGCGTCAAGCTCCGCCCGCAGTCGGTCGATATCTATCATCGGGTCATCGCTTGCGACCACACGTTCCATACACGGAATCACGGCTTGGGACGCTAAAACGGGTCGGAGCCGTTCCCATCGAATAGGAATTCGAGGTCCATGATAGATTGAATACAACGAGTGAATCCGTTGCTCGTTCGAAGCACGCAGGCCGAGCGCTGTGATTTAAGCCACTCGACCGCCAACCCAGCGGTATGCAAATCGAGCTGCGGTTTTTCGCCAACTTCCGGGAAGCCGTCGGACAGAAAACGGTTCACCGCGAGTACGAGAGCGACCTGCAGGCCGGCGACGTGCTCCGACAGCTCTCCGAGGAGTTCACAGAGATGGACCTGTTCGAGGACGGCGAACTCCGGGAGTACCTGACGATTCTCCGGAACGGAACGGATATTACCCATCTCGACGGGCTGGAGACCGCACTGGAAGACGGGGACGAACTCAGCGTATTCCCGCCAGTTGCCGGGGGGTAAGTCCTGTTAGCGTCGGTCGCCGAATCAACAACAGAAGATGAACGGGAACATCAAGCCGACGCGGTCGCCGGCTTCTAGTTCTGTGTCCAGTCCGTCGAGGTGTTCGTTGAACTCACCGTTGACCGCCACTCGCGCGTAGCATCTGGTCTGCTCACCTTCGGGGTTTTTCGCCCAGTCGCCCGGGAGGTCCGCCATCTCCGGTGCCCAGCCCGCGGTGGTGGCGTCGGCTTCGGTTTCTGCGATGAGCATGTCGCTCACGTCGTACTCCCCGAAGAACGCATTGAGGAAGTCACGCAGCGTGTCCCCTTCGAACGTGTATGACAGCGACGGTTCGCCGACGACCCGGCGAACGTGGCCGGTACACCTGACCTCGACGGTGGTCAGGTCCGGTGCTGAGGACTGTCGTTCTACTGTCTCACTGCTCATAGGCTTACTACAACCCACCGTCACAAATCAGTAAAGCCGAACATGTTCGCCACCGCTGGGATTTATTGGCCGCGAACTCTGTGTGGCGGTATGGACAACATCGAACTCGGGATTCCGTCCGGGATTGTCGACTCGCTGCCGCCGGACAGCGAGGACACGAAACGCGACATGGAACAGGCCGTCGGTGGGTGGGAGCGGGAGCTCAACGCCGCGCTCGATTCCGAGGAGCCGGCAAGCGCCGTCGTCGACCACATCGAACAGTTCGAGAGTCGGTGGGAGGCCTACGACGAGTACGTCGTCGAACTCCGGGCTTGGGGCCAGTCACCCATCTACGCGATGGCCTGGCGGGACCTCCACGCCGCCGTCATCGCCCAGATTTACGACCACGCGGACCTAGACGAGCGCATCAACCGCGAACGCAACGCCCGCATCGTCGACGACGGTATCCGGCCGGGGTAGACCGCATCCGTTCGGGAGAGGCGGGACCCGCCCGTGATAGCACGGTTGTGGCGACCGAGCGCCGGACCGCCGATAGGTTTAGACGACCGCACCCGTAACGACCACATGATGGAGCGTGAACGGAGTTTTCGCGGCATCTCGGTGCGGGCTGCTATCGGGTATCTGGAGAACTTGGGCGGTGAGCAACGCGGCGAGGCGACCGTCGAAGGCGACGGCTGGGCGGCGACACTCTCCGAAGAGAAAGTCGCTATCGGGCCGAGCCTCCAACTCAACGAGGTGACCATCCAGTTCGACGGCGACCCGGAGACACTGGAGCCGCTCATCGAGAAATTCGCTCAGAAAGCGATGCGGGCGGGCGGCTGACCGGGGCACGATGGCCGACCCGTCGTACCCCATCGAGGGGCAGATCGTTCTGCTGGCCGGCACACAGGCTAGCGTCCCACTCGATCAGCTTCCAGACCTGCTGGGACAGGTACAGACGCATCTCCGGGCGAACCACGCGACCTACGACAGGGAGTACGAGCGCATCAGCGGTCCCAGAGAGGCCGACTACGTCTGTGCCCAGTCGGGCCACTGGGACAGTATCGGGACAGAACTCGGCCTGAGTGACCGCGAGCAGGACGCGGTTCGGCGAGCCCACGCCGCCCAGTTCGAGCGCGACGGCCGGCGACTAGACAGAAGCGAAGAGTTCGAGGCGACGCTTGAAATCAGGGACGTGCTGGCGGTCAGCTCCGCACCGTAATCGTCTCCAGCACGCGCTGGGAGAACGCCGTCTCTGAGAGGTCGCCGTTTTCGAGTTCGTCAATCCACTCGCTGTTGACCGCCCATTCGCCGAGTTCGGTGTCTTCGAGGTCCGTCACGGTCGCTTCGATGTCGACCCCCGACCAGTCGTCGGCGTGGAGGTCCCGGAAGACGTTGATGACGCGACCGATCTCTCGGTGGGGGATGACGGCCGCTTCATCGGCCGAAATCGATTCGTATGTGAGCCGGTACGTATCGCCCTCGTCGGCGAACTCGGAGACGTAGACGCCGTGGCTGGTCAGTCGAGACTCTACCTGAAATTCGAAGTCGTCGATATCTTCCTTGCGCATTAGAGAACTGAAGTGTGTTCGGCAGCCGGCGCAGTCTCAGTCGTCGCTCGGTGCCGCTGCGCCGCCGGAACTGACGCCGGTTCCCGGTCCGATATCGATGCCCAGCTCGTCGAGCTTTTCGTCGGTGACGACGCCGTTCTCCCAGTCACGCACCTCATAGTACTCGTCTTTCATCTTCGAGAGCTCCGCGAGTTCGCCCTCGGAGCCGCCCTGTGCCGGCATCGCGTGTTCGTCTCCCTCGACGAATCGGTTCGGCAGGTCGTCGTCGGCTCCGTCGAAACCGACGAGGTTGTTGTAGTACCGTTCGAGGTTATAGACGCGTTCGCCAGCTTCCATCAGTTCCTCCTCGCTCACGTCTAGCCCGGTCATGCCGTTGTACTGCAGGACGTACTCCTCGATACCTTCGGCGAAGGCGTTGAACTTGCAGATGTCGAAGGAGTCACTGATAGCGTGGAGGTCTTGGAAGGTGGCACACAGCTCGCCTTTGCCCTCCCACTCTCGCGGATCGACCTTCTCCGGGATACCCAGAATCTCGGCTGCCGGCGTGTAGCCACGGAGGTGACACGCGCCGCGGTTCGAAGTCGCGTACCCGATTGCCATCCCCTTCATACACCGCGGGTCGTAGGCGGCCATCGTCTGGCCCTTGACCGCGAGTGAGTTGGTGTGGGCGTCGAACTCCTCGGCGAGGTGGTCTGGCCCCTCCGCGAGGTGGTCCGCGAGCTCCGTCTCGCGGTGGGCGATCATGTCGATCATGTCGATCATCGTGTCGGCATCGCCCCAGTCCAGCCCGTCGCCGAGCTCGTCGAGTTTCCCTTCCTCGGTCATCTCCATCGCCATCGCCATCGTGTTGCCGACATCGATGGTGTCGACACCCACGTCGTTACACCGGTCGAGCATCACGGCGATCTTGTCGCGTTCGACGTGGCCGGAGTTCGGGCCGAGCGCCCACGCGGACTCGTACTCGTAGGACTCCGTGCGGACGTTCATCTCCTCGCCCTTGTGCATCGCCTGTACCTCGACTTCCTTCTTGCAGGCGACCGGACAGGAGTGACAGGTCGGCTCGTCGACCAGAATGTTCTCCCGGACGTTCTCGCCGGAGACGTTCTCCGAGTCGATGATGCGCTCGCCGTCGCCCTCCGCGTCCGACATCGACCGCGTCGATGAGTACTTCGCGTTCTTCGTCGGGAGACCGTCCATCTCCTCCGTGAGGTTCATCAGGACGTTCGTACCGTACATCGAGAGCCCGCCCTCGTTGGGCGCGGTCACGTCGGACTCCTGAATGACCTGCATCGCCTGCTTGTGGCCCTCTTGGAACGTCTCCTGATCTTTCGGCTTTGGCATCCGGGTGCTGGACTTGACGACGACGGCCTTGAGGTTCTTGTTGCCCATCACACAGCCGGTGCCACCGCGGCCCGAGGCGCGGTCGTCCTCGTTGACGATACAAGCGTACTTGACCTCGTTCTCGCCGCCCTGACCGATGGCCATCACAGAGAGGTTCTTGCCGAGCGAGCCGCCTTCGATTTCACCTTCGAGGTCGTCGATAGTGTCGTGGACGCCCTGTCCCCAGAGGTGCGAGGCGTCGCGCAGTTCCACCTCGCCGTCTTCGACGAGGGCATACACCGGCTCGTCGGCTTGGCCTTCGAACAGCAGCCCGTCGAAGCCCGACCACTTGAGCCGCGCGCCCGACCAGCCGCCGTGGTGGGAGTCAGTGACGGTCCCTGTCAGCGGCGACTTCGTACAGATAGCGATGCGGCCGCTCATCGTCACCTGTGTCCCCGTCAGCGGTCCGTTCATGAACGCAAGCAGGTTCTCCGGCCCCAGCGGGTCCACGTCCGGCCCTTGGTCGAAGACGTACTTCACGCCGAGGCCGCGTGCACCGATGTACTTTTTCGCGTCCTCCTCGTCGATACCCTCGTAGGCTACATCCCCGCCCCCGAGGTCAATTCGCGCCACATGGTCTTGGAAGCCACCAAGGTCTGTCATGGTAATACGTGACTCTCCGGCTGGGAACAACTTAACAATTTGTGTTGTTATACTACAGATATCCGACGTTTTCGGCGGTTGCTGTTCCTGCGTGACCGGATCACACCCGTGACTCTGGTCCGAACCGTTTAAGAGTCCGAACGGCAAACTCAGGGTAACTCGCTGGACGACGGGCACCAGCGGGCACCTGCGTGTGCAGGTCGGGATGTGAGTCGCAGACCGCGACTTGAACCACGCAACGCCCGTGGTGAATACATATGGCACGAAGCGCATATTCGTACATTCGAGACGCTTGGAAGAACCCAGGTGACGGAAAGCTCGCAGAACTACAGTGGCAGCGCCAGCAGGACTGGCGCGACGAAGGGGCCGTCGAGCGCATCGAGCGCCCGACCCGCCTCGACAAGGCCCGCTCGCAGGGCTACAAGGCGAAACAGGGCGTCATCGTCGCTCGCGTCTCCGTCCGCAAGGGCAGTGCTCGCAAGCGCCGACACAAGGCCGGCCGCCGCTCCAAGCGCCAAGGCGTCACGCGCATCACCCGCCGGAAGGACATCCAGCGCGTCGCCGAGGAACGCGCCTCCCGCACCTTCCCGAACCTGCGCGTGCTCAACAGCTACTCCGTCGGTCAGGACGGCCGCCAGAAGTGGCACGAAATCATCCTCATCGACCCGAACCACCCGGCCATCCAGAACGACGACGACCTGTCGTGGATCTGTGCCGACGATCAGGCCGACCGCGTCTTCCGCGGTCTGACCGGTGCCGGCCGTCGCAACCGCGGCCTCGGCGGCAAGGGCAAGGGCAGTGAGAAGACCCGGCCGTCGCTGCGCAGCAACGGCGGCAAGGGCAAGTAACCCACCTTTTTCCGCCTCGGGTGCGCGCAGCGCACCACTCGGCGCAAAAACGTGGGCGAAAAAGGCCGAACGCTCGCTCCGCTCGCGTTCGGTGAACCGCGCCTTGCTTCGCTTGCGCGGATGCCCACCGTGATTTTCGACTTCAGTTCTTCCAGACATCCAATCATAGCGCCACCTAGAGCGGGTGCCGACTACACCCAGACGCCCTGTTCGCGGTCCATGATGCTGACGACGACGACGTGGGGCAGCGTGACGACAGCGATGAACACCAGATACAGGGCGACCCACTCCGGAACGGACCCCGGCGGGTTCGGGACCAGAAAGTACAGCCCGCCGAGCAGGGCGAGCGAGGCGGCGGTCAGCGGTGCGGCGTCGCGGGCAAACCGCGCCAGTGCGGCTGTCGGGTCGCGGTTTTCGAGTGCGGCAGTGGCGTCGTCGTCGACGAGCAGGAGGCGAGCGACGTGGCGCAGCGAGTGCCACAGACAGAAGTACACGCCGATGGCCAGCACCGGCGGGACGAGGGCGAAGTAGACGAGCAGGCCCAGCGTCTCGCCAGCGTCGAGCAGCCACGGTCGGCGGGCGTCGGCGCGGGCGAACCCGACGGCCAGCGTCGCTACGACGAGCGCACCGTAGGCGACAGCAAGTGCGGTTCGCACGTCAGTCCGGAACGCCCAGCCGATAGCCGCCGCGGCGTCGGGCGCAAACAGCGAGACGAGGTCCGTCGCGACGCGGCGGTACCAGTCCGGGAACGCGAGCAGCGGGACGAGCATCGGCAGGCCGCCGCGGACGAGGACGGTGCCGACTCGCTGCGGAAGCGACCGGAGGTGGTCGGCGTCGGCCAGCGCGACCAGCGCGTACAGGTCGCCCTGCCCCCAGTGGAACCACGTCACCGCAATAAACAGGACAAAGGCCGCGGCGGGCGCGAGGAACCAGACAACGGCGTAGACCCCGCCGACGACGCCGTAGAGCGCGAACACGCGGCCGATAGCCCGCCAGTCCGGTCGCTCGCCGCGGGTGCGTGCGACCGCGAGGTGATCGACCGCACCGTGGGGGAGGCCAAGCAGGACGGCACTGACCACTAGTGGAGCGTACTGGAGCGCGGGCGGTATCGAAACCCCGGCGAGGAACGGAACGACGACGGCGAGGCTGGCGACCCAGCCGGGAGCCAGTGCCACCCGGTAGCGAACCGACGGTTCGACGGCGGTGCGGTAGCTCACTCCCATCTGTCGATGAGCCAGACGTAGAGTACGACCCCCTGTACGACGAACAGCGTCGTCAACAGGAAGAAGACGGCCTCCTCGATCGGCAGGTCGAGCAGGGGAATCGTGTACCCGGTCGTGTACTGTTTCGAGATCGTCCAGACGCCGAGTCGGATGGCGATGCTGTCGATACCACAGAGATAGACCGTCGGGACCAGTGTCGCGAGGCCTACTGTGCGCCACTCGCCGACGAGGAAGTGCCACCCGAACAGCCACTGAATAGCGAGAATGGGGCCACTCCAGACCAGCAGCGACCCGAGATACAGCCCCGAGTCGGAGCGCAGAAGCACGAGGCCGAACAGAACGACGGCGAGCGCGGCGGCAAGCCCGACGAGCCGCGTTCGTAGCGGCGTCGCCAGCGAGCGCTCCGTGTCCACCCGGAACCGGGCCACCCACAGCCCAACCGCTGCGGTCTGCAGGACGAAAAAGAGGTATTCGCCGAGGGGAATCGACCAGAACCGCACGAGTACAGCGCCGTCGCCGTACCACCAGACGCCACGCCGGATGAGTGCGCCGTCCCACGGCGTCGTGTAGACGAGCGCTAACCCCGTGAGAATAGCCGTTCCTGTGAGTACGTCTCGACGGCGTCCGAGACGGTATGTCGCCGTCAGTGCCAGTCCGGCCACGACCGGCACCACGAAAAGGGCGTGAAACTGGAGATACGTGAGAGTAGGCAACATCAGTTCAGATACAACGGGGGGTCAGAAACGATGCCCGATGCGTGGCTGTCATCCACGCCACGTGGGCTGCCCGTGGCTGTGAGCGTCTGTCGGCGTCTCGCCGGGACCACGCTCGGAGACGGCGCTCACGGTGTAAAACGTCGCTTCGGGGTCGCCGTTGCGCCGCCAGTGCCACCACGTCCGAGCGAGTAGCCAGAGCCGCCGGCGGCGAGTAAGGTCCGGCGTCTCCGTCAGCACGTCGTACCCGCGGTCACGGATGAGCCGGTGGTGGTCGGCGTACAGGACGGCGGCCAGCAGCACGCCGAACTGGCAGTCCTCGGGGAGGTATCGGATACCGGCGACGCCCTCGCGGTACAGTTCGTCGGTCCGGGCCAGTTCCTCCTGCATCACGGCGCGGAAAGCGTCGTCAACCTCGGCGTCGGCCAGTTGCTGTTCGGTGACGCCGTGGCGCTCCAGCGTCTCCTGTGGGAGATACACCCGCCCGTAGTTGTGGATATCCTCGCGCACGTCCCGCAGGAAGTTCGAGAGCTGGAAGGCCTCGGCCAGCGCCGTCGCGTGGGGCAGGGCCTCCTCTTTCTGTGGTGGGTCCATCACCTCAGTCATCATGTGGCCGACGGCGACAGCGGAGCCGCCCATGTACTCACGGAGGTCCTCAAACGTCTCGTAGCGGGCCTGTGCGATGTCCATCTCCATCGCGTCGATGAAGACGTTGATCGTCTCCTCAGAGATGTCGTGTCGGGCAGCCAAGTCCTGAAACGCCGCCATGACAGCCTCGTGGTCGGTTTCTTTCGGGTCGATGTTCCCGAGCGCGGCCTCACGAATTACTTCCAGTTGCTCGTGCTGGACGGTCGGCGGTGGCCCGTCCGTCTGGTCGACGACCTCGTCCGCGACCCGGAAGAACGCGTACATGACGTACGTCGGGTGGCGGATGCGCTCCGGAAGCAGCCGCGTCGCGAGGTGGAACGTCCGTCCGGTCTCCTGCTGTATCGATTTGCTGGTTTGGATGTTATCGGAGTGCATTGAAAGCTATCGGGCGGTCATTCGGCGGGCGATGCGTCGCGCGCTTGTTGGCGAGCGGTCCGTAATAGTCCGTTTGGCCCGTGAATGCACCGCTATCACGGGAGTCTGTGTCCCGTCGGTTCGTCGGTGACAAACAGGACACTGGTTCCGTATCACTACATGTATATACGGTTGTTGTCGGGATAAGCGGACTACCAAACTGCTTCGGGGATCGCGTCAGGAGTCCGCCGCGGGCGAGGGGGTTCGCAATCACTGGTTACCAGTTTTCAAACACTTCTTCCAGTAGCTTTCGCTCACCCGCACGGAGGTGCTGGTGGAACGTCGACGGGCAGATGTCCATTGACTCGGCTAGTTGCTCGCCGGACACGTCGCGTGGCCAGTCGAAGAAGCCGCCCAGAAACCCTTTCCGGAGCGCCGTTAGCTGGCGGTTGGTCAGGCGGTCCTCGACGTTCGCGATGAAGGCCTGTCGGGAGACCGGTGGTTCGTCCCGTTCTCGAACGGAGAGCAGCTCTGTCTCCGGATACCGCTTTCGGACCTGCTCGACTACGCTTCGGGTCTCCATCGACGCCGGGAGCGCGACGGTAACCGTCGCCTTCCCGGGTTCGACCAGAATGTCGCCCGTCTGGGCTCCGCGGTCGGCGACGACCGAGACGACCGGCGGGTCCGAGACGGTGAACTCGAACAGTGCCGAGGAGTCCGCCGTCGAGACGTGCGAAACGCCCGACACCTGCGGGTGATCGGCGGCGACGGCACAGACCGCCGAGGGGTCGTCCGTCTCGACGAGGAAGAACATCACCGTCTCCTCGCCGTCAGGGACGCTCCCGCCGTACTCCATCGAGCAGCCGAGTTCGCTCGCCACGTCGATGTAAAAAACCCCTGTATCAGTGACCTGCAGTTCGAGTTCGGTGACGTTGTCGGCGGTCAGCAGTCGACTGGTCTCGCGGGCGTCGATAGCCGCCGCAGTCGCCCGGCCGATGGTCCCCAAGACGGCCTGTTCGCGGGGGTCGAACACGTCGTCGCTGTCGGCGTAGACGGTGAGGACGCCGTACAGCGATTCGCCGGAGACAAGCGGCACTGCCGCGACCGACGCGACGTCAGAGTCGGCGAGCCGGCTGTGTCGCTCGTCGATGTCACCGGTCACGACCTGCATCTCCTCGGTGCGGGCCGCCTCCGCGACCGGGTCGTCGGCGTCCAGCGGGATAGACAGCGTTGTCGGGCTATCGGCGGAGAGCGCCGTCGACGACAACGTCTCATCGCGCAGGTCCAGTTCTGAAACCCAAGCGAACTGGTAGGAATCGACCGAAGCCAGTCGGTCGCAGACGGTCTGTTGGATCGCTTCGCGCGAGTCGACGGTCAGTACGTCGCCCATCACCGCTTTCAGCAGCCCATCGACTCGGTCGACAAGCTGCGTGAGGTTCTGGCGCTCGGCTTTGAGTTCCTCGCTCCGGCGTTCGGCGGCCAGTTCGGCGAGCTTCCGCTGTGTGATATCCACATGTGCAACGACCGCACTCCCGGCCTCGTCGTCGGGCAGCGGTGCGACCCGCATCAGGAACCACTGCTTCTCCTCCGGGGAGTGACACGGATACTCCATCGTGAACAGGTCCTGCTCACCGTCGATGACCGACTCGATGCCGCCGAGCGCCTGCCCGGCGTACTCGTCTGCGTCGACATCAGTTGTTGCGAAGTAGTTCGTCCCCTCCATCTCCCCGTCCTCGTCGCCTGCGAACTCCCGCCAGGCGCGGTTGGTAAACAGGATCGTCCCCTCGTCGTCGAGGACAGCGATATTGATGGGTAGCGTGTCCAACGTCGAGTGAGCGAGTGTCTCTGGTGGCTTCATTCAGTGTCCCTGGCTCCGAATAGCCGATACCCTGTCTAGTGGCGGCGGGTGAATAAACGTGTGGCCCGGAACGGGGAACTGTTGCCTGTGCGAAAAGCTCTAAGCACTGTCAGTCGCAACGTGTCAGTATGTTCGGGTCCCGGAGCTCCCGGGCGGAGTCGGTCACCTGTATCGCGTGTGGAGAATCCGTCTCGCGGTCCGACGCCCGCGAGTACGACAAGCACGGGGACCGCTGGGACCGCCGGAACAAGGCGTTCGAACACCTCTGTAAACCCTGTTTTGCCGACCTGTGCCAACAACCGCGGGACGGCCTCGAAACGACGCTCGATGCCGCCGGGGCCGGTGAGGCCGACCAGAAGACATTCCTGAAACGGTTCCGAGAACTCTCCGAGAGCGACGTTCACAGGGAATAAGCCGAGAGAGTCACGCCCCAGTCTCACCCCGACAGCCCTAACTACGCCCTGTTCCTACCGGGTGACATGACTACAGAGGACGCACAGGCGGCCGCCGGGACCGCCGAAGGGCAGGGTCCCGTCGAGATCGACCCGGAGATGGCGCGACATCTGGAGAACAAACGCGAGGAACTGTTCGAGAAGTTCGGCATCCCCGACGAGTTCCCGCCCGAGGTACTGGAGGAAGCCAAAGAGCGCACACAGGGCGTTCAGGCCGAAATCGAGGACGAGGTCGACGAGCGGCGGGACCTCCGGGAGATGACGACATGGACGACCGACCCCATCGACGCACAGGACTTCGACGACGCCATCTCCATCGAGGAACGCGAGGACGAGATCGTCCTCTGGGTCCACATCGCCGACGTGACCCACTACGTCAACCCCGACACGAAGATGTGGGAACAGGCCGTCGAGCGCGGGAACACGGTGTATCTCCCGGCCTACACCGTCCACATGCTGCCGCCCGTCCTCGCCGAGACCGTCTGTTCGCTGGTCCCCAACGAGGACCGCTTGGCCCACACCGTCGAGATGCACCTCGACAAGGAGAACCTCGGCTACGAGGAGATCGACATCTACAAGTCCGTCATCCGCAGCGACGCCCGGCTGACCTACACCGAGGCCGAGCGCCTGCTGGACGAGCCAGAGACCGCAGCGGACGTACTGGAAGACCAGAGCGTCGACCTCGCGGAGAAGACCGAGCGCGTCTGGGAACTCGCCGACGCGATGCACGAACAGCGCAAGGAGGAGGGCTCACTCGTCCTCAATCCCGCCCGAGACCGCGCCCACACCATCATCGAGGAGTGCATGCTGAAGGCGAACAAGGCCGTCACGCACGAACTCATGTGGGATCGCGGCGTCGAGGCGATGTACCGCGTCCACCCCCAGCCGAGCCCCGACGAGTGGGACGAAGCGCTGGTCGAGATTCAGGACCTCGACGGCGTCTCCATTCCCGGCGACGCTTGGGACGACCCGCGGAAGGCCGTCAACGCCACCCTCGAACAGGCTCCGGGTCGCCAACTCGACAAGATCCAGTGGGCCGTGATGAAGGTGATGCCCCGCGCGAAGTACATGAACGACCCCTTCGGCGGCCACCACGCCCTGAACTTCGAGATTTACGGGCACTTCACCTCGCCGATTCGCCGCCTCTCGGACCTCATCAACCACTGGATCGTCTACACCAACGACGTGCCAGAGGACCTCATCGCGCTCTGTGACCGGGCCAGCGACCGCCAGAAGGACGCCGAGCAGTGCGAACGCGAGTACAAGAACTTCCTGCAGGAGGTCGGTCTGGACCCGTCGGCGGTCAACAACCGCGGCATCGAAGTGGTGGAGAATCCTGACGACGGTGACGAAGATGAGGACGCGGACGCCGATACCGCCGACGCAGCGGTCGAAGAGTAACGTCGGCAGACTGGCGTGTGGACGCGACACTCGACAACAACAAGACCTTTTCACAGTCGAAACGGCAGTGTCAGTATGTGCCCTCCAGCACCCGCAATCGTCACCGAGGGGTTGACGAAGCGCTACAGCGGGGTTTCGGCGATAGAGGATCTCGACCTGACGGTTCCACGCGGGAGCGTCTTCGGCTTCCTCGGACCCAACGGCGCGGGCAAGACCTCGACGATTCGCATCCTGACGACGTTGACGAACCCAACAAGCGGCACAGCTCGGGTGGCGGGCGAGTCGGTCGCCGACCGCGCCGCAGTGGTCGAACACATCGGCTTCCTGCCGGAGGAGCCGCCGCTGTACGACGAACTCACCGGGCGCGAGCAGTTGGAGTACGTCGCCGGCCTGCGCGGCCACGAGGACTGGGGCCGCGTGGAGTCGCTGCTTGACCGGTTCGACCTCGACGAAGACGCCGACCGGCGGGTCGAAACGTACTCGAAGGGGATGAAACAGAAGCTCGGTCTGGTTCAGGCGCTGTTGCACGAGCCCGAGGTTCTCTTTCTGGACGAACCGACTTCGGGGCTGGACCCACGGGCGGCCCGGACAGTGCGTGACACCATCAGCGAGGTCGCGGCCGCGGAGACGACCGTCTTTCTCTCGACGCATATCCTCCCCGTTGTCGAGGAGTTGGCCGACACTGTCGGTGTCCTGTACGACGGGGACCTCGTCGCGGAGGGGTCTCCCGATGATCTGACCGACAGTGTTGAGTCCGGAAGCACGCTCGAAGACGTGTTCCTCGACGTGACTAGCGAGCACCCGGGTGAGCGATGAGACGACCCGACGGACGGCGGGTGCGTCTGATCGCCCGGACGGAGCTGCGACGTACATGGCGAAAGCTCAAGGGGACAGCACGCGGCGCGCTCATATTCCTCGGCGGCGGGCTGGGAATCATAGCATACAGTCTCGTTATCGGCGCAGGGGCGTTCTTTCTCGGCGGCTTCCTGTCTGAGAGTGATCCCCACTCAGTTAGACTTGCGACGACGGCGAGTATCGTCGGGCTGCTCGGACTCGTCGGCTTCTTCACGCTTCAGCATACGGTGAAATCAGCCGGCGAGCCAGACGCCGCCGACGGACTGCTGACAACCGTCCCCTACGAGGACGCGGCGGCCGGGCTGCTCGTCGCTGAGATCGGTCGGGTGTCGCTCGCGCTCACGGCCCCGGTTCTGGCGCTGGTGCTCGGACTTGCAGCCGGTGAGGCCGGGGTGCTCGTCGCTGTCGTGGCTCTCGTCGGGTCGGGTGCGGTCGTGCTGCTGGGCACAGTCCTCGGTTTCAGCTTGGGGCTAGTGACGAAGCTGGTGGCGAACCGTTCGGCCTTCGTCGCGAGACACCGTGCAGGCGTCGGGACCGCCGTCTCGCTCATCCTGCCACTTGGCTGGGTCGCGATGACGACCGTCCCGTCGGTACAGCTCCGCGTGCTCCAACTGGCGACCCAATCCCCGCTCTCGTGGCCTGCCGACGTGGTCCTGCTCGTGCTGGGAAATGGCGGCCACCCGGTCGCTGCCGCTGTCGCCACAATCGGGATTTTCGGTGCGCTCCCGCTGGGCGCGGTCGCGTGTCTGTGGCTTGCCGGCCGGGTCTGGTATGCCGACCCGGTCCAACCCGACCACGAGTTCGACGCCGACGAGCGAACGCTCTCTGACCGGTTGCTGGTGGGACGGGTCACAACGGCGACCCGCGTGGTCGCCCAGAAGTCGTGGCTTCGGGCCAAGCGCGCACCCGTTACCGTCCAGTTCGCGGTCATGCCGTTTTTCTTTCTGGTGTATCATCTCCAGATCGTCATTCTAGAGCAAGTGGTGCCGCCGACGCTTCCGCTCAGTGCTGGCCTCGCCAGCGCAGCGGCGTTCGGTGCCGCGTTCTCGCTCAATCCGCTCGGCGGCGAGGAGGGCGTGCTGCCGCTGACGCTGACTGCCAACGTCTCCGGCCGGGCGTTCGTCACCGGACTCGTCCTCGCGGGCGCGCTCCCCGGCGTCGTAGTGACGACGCTACTGGTCGTCGGCCTCGGCGTCGCCGCCGGGACACCGCCAGTCACGCTTGCTGCCGCACTCACAATCGCACTGGTGGCAACCCTCGCTGCGCCAGCTATCGCCGTCGGAGCCGGCGTCGTATTCCCGAAGTTCGACTCGTCGTCGGTGCAGGGCCACGAGGTAGTGGTCCCGAGCGGCTGGGCGTTCGGACTATACTTCCTCGTCCTCGGCGTGGCCGTCGCCCCGGGGAGCCTGACGTACTTGTTCGCCGTCCGTGACCTGTTCGCGATACCGTTCGGCGCGTCGTGGCTCCTCGGCGGCGGGCTTGTGGCGACGCTGGCAATAGCGAGCGCCGGTGCAGTCGCTGGCTTCCTCTACGCCGCCAACCGCGTGGCGACCTACCGGCTCGACTAGCAGACCGGTTTGGGGTCCAGTCCCATCGCCTCCAACGTCTCCGCGTAGTCGTCGTACGCCGCTTCGATGGCCTCGGCCGCGGCCGCCGCTGCCGTCTCGCGCTCGGATTCCGAGAGGTGTTCGAGTGCGGTTTCGCCGCCGTCGAGCGCGGACGCCTCCTGTCGAATCTCGCGGAAGGTATCGGCTCGCCGCTCGTCCGCCTCGTTGATGAAGAAGCTCACCACCTGCAGGTAGAACCGATCAGCGACCAGCGGCGCGGCGATGAGGCCGGCCCCGACGCGCTGCGCAGTTCCGCTGACGGTTTCGAGGTGACCGAGGAATCCATCGGGGTCACCGGCATCTGCGTCGATACGTGCCGACCGCTCGGCCGCGGCCTCGGCGGCCGCCTCGAACTGCATCGTCACGTCGCTGTCTGTCTCGGCGGCCCACCGTCCGAAGATATCTGCAAGCCCTGACTCGCGGGTCACCGCTGCTGTGAGAACTGCCTTCGTCTCTAGCGTCGCATCTGTCGCCGCAATAAGTACTTTGTCCGAGCCCAGTCTGTCTCGCTCCGTCCCAGTCTGGTCGCGAACAGCATCGATAGTGGCTCCAGCGTCCATACGTTCGCTGAGCGCGGCAGGGGCTTGAAATCCCCGCCCGATTTATCCGCCGGGCGGCGCTAGTGTCGCCATGGCCGAGGACTACCCCGACCCGCCGACAGACCCGCCCTCGCTGTCGGCAGCGGCGCTGCAGACGAAACTGGACGCCGGCGAACCGCTCCGATTGCTCGACGTTCGCGACCGCGACGAGTACGAGCAGTGGCGGATTCGTGGCGGATCGGTGACGGCGACACAGCTCCCCTTTACGAAGTTCCTCCAAGCGAAGGTGACCGGCGAAGTGGACGACGTTGTCGCCGATGTCGCCGGCACCGGCCCGATAACGGTCGTCTGTGGCCGTGGCGAGGCCAGCGCCTTCGTCGCCGGCCTGCTGACTGAACACGGCATCGAGGCGCAGAACCTCAGCGACGGCATGGAAGGATGGGCACGGCTCTACGAGACCCGCGAGATTGCCTGCGACGCCGCCGCCGTCCTCCAGTACCGCCGTCCGTCGTCGGGTTGTCTCGGGTACATGATTATCAGCGACGGCTCGGCCGCCGTCGTCGACCCGCTCCGAGCGTTTACCGACCGGTACGTCGCCGAAGCCGCTGACCACAACGCTTCGCTCACCCATGCCATCGACACGCATGTCCACGCCGACCACGTCAGCGGCGTCCGCCGCCTCGCCGAAGAAACCGATGCCGAACCGATCCTTTCCGAGCGGGCAGTCGCCCGCGGCGTCGACGACGTGACTGCACTGGCCGACGGCGACTCGCTACGGGTCGGCTCGGTCACGCTCGAAACCGTACCCCTTCCCGGGCACACGACCGGTATGACCGGCTTCACCGTCGACGACGTGCTCTTGGCCGGCGACAGCGTCTTCCTCGACAGCGTCGCCCGCCCGGACCTCGAAGCCGGAGCCGACGGCGCTCGCGACCTCGCCCGCGACCTCCATCGCACGCTGACCGACCGACTCGCAGTGCTCCCCGATGAGACACTCGTCGCCCCGGGCCACTACAGCGAGTCGACCACGCCGGCGGCCGACGACACGTTCACGGCCACTCTCGGCACTCTCCGCGACCGACTCCCAGCATTCGAGATGGAGTGCGAGGCGTTCGTCGAGTACGTCTGTGACGACATCCCGCCACGCCCCGCAAACTTCGAGCGGGTTATCGCCATCAACCTCGGAACGGAGACAGCCGACGACGACACCGCGTTCGAACTCGAACTCGGCCCGAACAACTGCGCGGCCGCACCGTCGGACGCGGCGTGACACCGCCGCGAGGCGGGCGCAACTACAACGGGAGCCGCTTGCGGATCTGGTCGAGAATCGACTCGTCTTCGTCCGGCAGCGATTCACCGACCACGCCCTCCCCTGGCAGAATGACGGTCCGCTCCCCGTTGTCCTCGACCTCGATGAGGCCGTCTGCTTTGAGAGATGCAAGCGCGTCCTCAATGCGGTCGATGTTCTCCTCCGTCCGCGACCGAAGCTCGAAGACGGTCATCCCCTCATCGCGGCGGTCAGCGAGCGCATCGAGCACCGCAACCTCTGTATCGTCGCGGTCGCGATACTCCGGCTTCGCTCTCATATATCCCTCTAAAACCGGCTGGGTCTAATCTTTGTCCCTCGGAATTGTGATATGCACACCTTGTGCAGCGAATTGTACAACAACGGTGCCGACGACAGGGTTTGCCGTTTCGCTCGTCCGTCCTTGTTAGATTCTGTAACCGGCTCTTTCCGGCTATCCTCGATAGAGAATAAGCTTGACTGAATCCTGAGCGGCCCGGTCGTCATCAGAAAACGCTCTGTGGCTCATAATCCTGAGGTAGCCAGTTCTCTACTTCCACTTGTCATGGTAGCCCGGTCCTTCCTCGACGGTCGAGCCATACTTCCCCAGTAGGACCCGCATCGACCAGTCGCCGGTGGAATGCTTCCACGCCCAGGTGTATTTCACGTAATACGTCTCGAACACTTCACCGTCCTCCGTAACGAACGTTATATTGAACGTATCGGGGATGTACGTGTGGTCCCGCTCTGGGAGATGGTTATCGTTGTTATTGTAATCCTCTACGATAGCATGATACGTCCAGAGTGGATCTCTCCGGTCCTTAACGGTTTTAGTGCGGTTCGTAGTATCCCGCATTTCAACCGTCAGATGATACGTGTCGTTCTCCGGGAACGCTCTTGTTCCTTTAAGATACTCGCTTCTGTTACTTACCCGATACAGATATCGGACATTATCATCGAACCTCTCAAACTTCTCTGCCTTGGTCAGCTCGTCGCTGTCAGTCTCAGTGACTACTGGTTCGGGCGTTGGCGTTGCAGTAGCCTCGGGCGTATCTTCGGGCGTTGCCGTTGCGGTAGGCGTAGCCTCTGGCGTTGCAGTAGGCGTGGCCTCTGGCGTCGATGTCTGTTCAGCTGGTCCACTCCCTCCCGCGAAGCCCGAACATCCGGCGGACATAATCAGGAGGGCGATAGCAACAGTGCTAAAGAGAGTCTTAGTCTTCATCATGGTTCTTGAGTTTCGTTGTTGGGGTCTGTATCCTTGGTTGCTTCTTCAACAGGCGGGAGCGTCGGGGCTTCATTTGGGGTCGGCGTCGGGGTCGGCGTTGCACTGACACCCGGCCCACTACCGTCCGCTCCTGTCGATGGTGAATCAAGCACACTTCCACCGCCAGAGGCGAAAAGCGCAATTCCACCGATAAGGGCGGCGAAGGCGACCACATAGACGAACGCGGCAAGGCCACTCGTGACCCCGCCGCCGGACTGGATACCGGGCAACCATGAGTAGTCGTCTGTATACCCACGGGCGTTCGCCCACATGATAACCGGAGCAACGACTCGAAGCAGGAGCGTCCCTGCAACCGTCGCTAACAGGTAGACAACTACTTCTCCGGTCTTGCGTTTTCGGTTCATCCTGTTAAAACTTAGCTGTTATCTGTTATAAATCCCAAGTTTAAGACCAGAATTAAACACAGTTACCAGAGGCCGCCGAGCCACCCCCCGCCACCGCCATCGTCATCATCATCACTACTGCTGTCATCGTCATCGCTCCCACCGCCGAACCAGCCGCCGCCATCGTCATCGTCGTCATCACTACTGCTGTCATCGTCATCGCTCCCACCGCCGTCGTCGCTACCACCGCCGTCGCTACTACTATCACTGGAACTACTGTCATCATCGTCGTCATTGTAGTCCCAGTCATAACCACTACCATCTTCATCCTCGCTGGTATCATCGTCCGGGTCTATCAGGTTGTTCGGAACGCTGGAGCCGGGGCGGGTATTCCCGTCACTATTAGAGTTGCTGTCAGTGCTAGTCGTGTCCTCGTAACTATCATCGGAAGACCCGCCACCGTCACCATAGTCCATCTGCCCCTCATCTTTCTGTTCTTCCTCCTCAGTTACCTCATCGATAGTTGCGTCGGTGAACGTGCCCCCTTTCCCGTCTGCGGACATGCGGTTCATGTTTTCCGGTTCGATAATCTGTGTGAGCTCGTTGTCGACGTGTACCCACAGCCCTGGTTTGCCATCTACATCGACCCACGTATCTTCGATTTTCATAGCGGCACTCGTACAGCCCTTGTTCTCACCGTCGACGTAGTAGTTTGAGCTCCCGCCGGGGCAGCTACTGACACTGCCGCCACCGGTACCGGACGAGCCGGCGACCTGAACCGTCCGATTAGCGACGCCGCGCCGTCCGGCGGCATCGTAAGCGATTGCACGGACGGACACAGAACCGGATTCGTTGAACGTGTGCGTGATAGTTGAGGTCCCGTTTTCTCCGGTAAGCTGCGTCTGGTTTTGTGTGGTGCCGTTGACCACCCAAGCGAGCGTTCGGAGATCGGCATCACCGGCGGTCGCATTGGCGGTCAGATTCCGTCGGGAGTCAGTGGGGAGCGCTGTCGGGGCCGACACCGAGACGGATGGCCCACCAGCGGCCACCACGTCGACGTGGAGCGTGTCCGAGCGCGACGCGCCGTCGTCATCAGTAACGGTGACAGTGACGTTGTACTGGCCGGTTTCGGCCGGCGAAAACGTCGTCTGGGCACAGGTCGGGCAGTCGGGCGGGCGTGTCGTACCGTCCGGCGCTTCGATGGTCCACTCGAATGTTTCAACTGTGCCGTCGGGGTCGCGCGAGCCGTTGGCGTCCAACTGGACCGTCGTCGCCTGCTCGACGGACTGGTCCAGTCCGGCGTCGGCAAGTGGCGGCTGGTTCCCAGTCGCCACCGCCGTCCCACCGAGAAAGGCTGAGAGGGCGAGGACAGACACCACGAGTGTCGTTGTCCGCTGCATTGGCGTAGCGTAGCACCGGCACTGGTTATAAAATTTCGTAAGCTAGAGTGAAATTAATGACGTGAAATCGTGAAATAGGTAGCGTTCTGTCACGAATGGTCGAGCCAACGGGCAGGGTTTAAGTACGCCACGGTGGGAAGTTCTGGCAATGGGTCTCAAATGTTCCGTCCTCGGGCACAAGTACGGTGAGACCACCGTCGAGCGCGAGCGCGAAGAGCAGGGTAGCGAAGTCGTCATCACCATCCAGGAACGGGAGACCTGTGAGCGGTGTGGAAATACGCGAATTGTCTCGGAAAACAAGGAGGTAACGGCTATCGAGACGCCGTCGGATATCGCGAGCGATCTCGTCGAGGATGACGAGCCTGAAAGCGAGACAGCGACGGCGTCGGCAGACACCACCGACGATACGGTCGCGTCAGCGGGCGAGACCGACGACGATGGCACGGGGAGTTCGGACGGCTGGGACAGCGTCGACGACCCGGTCGAAGCGCCGGGAGATGCGGGAGTCACCAACGGTGTCACGGACGACAGCGAGCCGGTCGATCCATCGGCCGACGACGCTGAGATTATCGACGACAGCGACGAGGACGAGGAAGGAAGCGGCGACGTTGAGTTGGACGAGCCGACGACGACGGTCGACGTCCCGGACGCGGAGGGCGAAGAGCCGGTGACCGAAGACGAGACCGACCCGGAGAAAGACGACGGGCTCATTCTCGGAGAGGAAGAGGAAACGTCGGAATCCGCCGGTGGCGACCGCCAGCCGGGCGAGTGGCCGGATGAACCGGGAGACGACGGGGACGGATGGTCGCCGGAGACGATGCCGACTGACACCGGAACGGACAACGATTCGAGCGGCGAGTCGACCAGCGACAGCGCCGTGACGGTTCCGGAAGGCGAGTTCGCCTGTCCGGAGTGTGGATTCACCACCGAGGTGGAATCAACGTCGCTGCGCGCCGGGGACTTCTGTCCGGAGTGTCACAAGGGGTCACTTATCACCCGTGGCGAGGAGTGAACGCAAAGGGTAAGACAGCCCCTCGCAAAAACTCGCCCATGCGAGAGTACAAGATGCGACGGGGCGAGCATCTCGAAGACCGCGTCCCTGACATGGAAGCGTTCGTCGAGGAGTACTTCGGAGAAGTAACCGACACAGAAGCGTACGAAGACACCGAGCTGCTGGTCGTCGACGACCCCGACAACCCCGTGTTCGAGCGGGTCGTCGCGGGCCGCGTCGAGTACGGCTCGAAGAAGGACAAATTGGCGCTGCACATCGACGAGCGCCCGGCAGAGGATGTCATCGCCGAAGGGAACGTCGACGCGGCCGAGGACGCCGTCGCGATCAAGAACGACTTCTTGGAGGAGGCGACCGACCGCGACGCGAAGGCACGACGTGACTCGCTAAAGCGCTCGGTCGAGGACGACGCCGACGCCCCCGACAACGTCTAACGACAGCTGTCGGGCGCGCGCAGCCAGTGAGTGCCGGTAGACCGATACTGCGCTCTCGTCTTCGGCACGGCCCGCGTAGCTGGTCGGGAATTCTTCGATATCGACACTGAGTACCGCCAGTATCACACAGCGTCAGACGGGCGTCACATCTAAATACGCTTGTGGCATACATTCACATACGCCTCTCCCGGAGGCGCTCACAAGTATCCGGGGCACGAGACACCCCTCGTGTTGCCACGGACTCGGATTCCGGGGCAGCCTGTCATAGTTTGTCCGCCCGCCGGAGCGGACCAAATCCGGCATTCGAGTGCGGCCAGATCAGTTTCCGAGCCAGCGTCCCCGTTTTTCCACGGCAGAATCCGCTAGAGACGGGTCGACGCTATTCAGCGAGTCCGTAGCCGCGCTTGAACAGCGCGTAGTCGATTGACAGCACGACAACGGTCGTCCCAGTCAGGACAGCCAGCGACGTGTTCGGGTCGATTTCGGTGACGCCGATCATGCCGTAGCGGACGCCGTTTACCATGTATACCATCGGATTAAGCAGCGAGACGTTCCGCCAGAACGCCGGCAGGACTTCGAGCGAGTAGAACACCGCGCCGAAAAAGACCAGCGGCCGGAGGATGAACTGATTCATCACCGTGAGGTAGTCGAAGTCACTCGCCCAGAGGCCGCCGATGACGCCGAGGCCGCCGAACAGCGTCGTGATGACGAGGAGGAACGAGACGAGATACAGAGGGTTGGCGACGGGGACAGAAGTGAAGACCAGCCCCACGCCGACGATCAGCAGCGACGTGACGACACCCCGAAGTGCGCTGGCCGAGACGTAGGCGGCCACCATGCTCCGGTTCGACATCGGCGACGTGAGCACGGCCTGAATGTAGTCGTTCCAGCGCCCGTGGAAGATGGTGAAGGAGGCATTCTCGAAGCTATCGGAGATGGCTCCGAGCACGACCAGCCCGGGCAGAACGAACTGGAGGTAGCTCACGCCAGCGATTTCCCCGATTCGGCTCCCGAGAATCACGCCGAACACGGAGAAATACAGCGCGTTCGTGATGATCGGCGGCAGAAACGTGTTGTACGGGCGGCGCACGAATCGAAGGATCTCCCGCCGGACCAGCGTCAGGAACTGCGTCGTATTCGCGTTCATGCGGACACCTCCGCGTACTCGCGGTCGTCGCGGGTCATGTCGACGAACACCTCTTCGAGCGACGCCCGCCGGATATCAAGCGACGTGACGGTGTGGCCCTGCGCTTCGAGGTCGCGCATGATGGCCGGCGCGGTCTGGCTCCCGCCCATCGCGGTGACGGCCAGCCCCTCGTCGGTCAGTTCGACGTCAGTGATGCCCTCCACGTCGAGTCGCGGGGCCGTCCGCGGCATCTCGGCGAGATCGAGGACGATAGTGTCAGTCCCACGGGCCATCAGGTCGTCGGGGGTCGCCACTTCGACCTTCTGCCCGTCGTCCATGATTGCGACCCGGTCACAGAGGCGTTCGGCCTCCTCGATGTAGTGTGTCGTCAGCAGAATCGTCGTTCCGGCGTCGTTCATCCGGTTGATGATGTCCCAGAGGTCGTGGCGGAGCTGGACGTCGACCCCAGCTGTCGGCTCGTCGAGGATGAGCAGGTCGGGGTCCGACACAAGCGCACGCGCGAGGACGAAGCGGCGTTTCATCCCGCCGGAGAGCCAGTCAAAGCGCGTGTCGCGCTTGTCCCAGATACCGACCGTCTTCAGCGCGTCTTCGGCGCGCTCCCGCGCCTCTTTGCGGCCGATACCGTGATAGCCCGCCTTGTGTTCCAGCACCTCGATGATGGGAAAAAACCGGTCGACGTTGAACTCCTGTGGCGCGACGCCGATGCGGTCGCGGGCCTCCCGGTAGTCGTCTTCCACGTCGAAGCCGAACACTTCGGCGGTTCCCCGGTCCTTGTGGACGAGGCCGACCAGCGTGTTGATAAACGTCGTCTTCCCGGCCCCGTTCGGCCCGAGGAGTCCGAAGAACTCGCCTTGCTCAACTGTTAGTTCCAGATCGTCGAGCGCCTGTACGTCGCCGTAGCGTTTCCCTAAGCCACTGGCGCGTATCGCCGGTTCAGTCATTGCCGCCCTTAGCGTGGCGACACCGAAAAACGCATTGAAGCCCCCGAAAACCGGCAGTTAGACTGAGACAAGCTGACAAGAACGACCAAACATCGAGGTCCTGTCGACCGGGCTGTCACAACCTTATCGACCGAGCCGTTCCCGGGAGATGCCGACGCCGGCCGGCGTGATGATGAGCTGGTCGTCGTCCTTCTGGACGATGTCGCCGCCGACCTCGTTGGCGACCTGCTTGAGTTCGTCGCTGATGTGTTCCATCGTGCGGTCCTGTGTGGAATGGCGCGTGATATCAGCGACGACCACGTCGCCGTCGTAGACGGCGTCTTTGATGTCGATGACGTCCTGCTTGTCGCTGATACGGGCGATGCGGACTTGGCGTTCGAGTTCCGTCCCGGTCATCTCGAATTCGTTCGCGTTCAGTTCGACGTAATCCTCGGTGTTTCGAGAGGATCCAGACTCCCCGAGGATCTTGCTCATCAGTCCCATGTCACTCACGGCGTGCGCTACCCGTTTCAACTTTTCGTCCATCGAACGTATCGCCACAGCACACCCTGATCTGTCGTGGTGCTGATCAGGGACAGCGTGTACTGCACAAACCGTTATCCAGCGGCGGAACAAACATCGACAGCGATGCGCCTGCCCTCCATCAGGACGACTCCGATTACCGTCGCGGCCGTCGGTGGCGTCCTCTATGCCGTCGCCGTGTTGTCGTGGCTATTTGCAAACGGCGTCCACGTCTCGTCGCAGGGTCCAGCGACCCTCGCGTTCGGGGCCAGCTACGCCGCCGTCGGAATGGTCCTCGTAGCCGCCGTCCCGCTGTATCTCTGTAGCCGCCTGTCGCTTGTCGCGCCGGTGCTCGTGACGCTCTGGCTACTCGGCAACACGGTGTCTCAGTGGCTGTACGGGACACATCTCCACCCGCTGTCGTCGTATCTCACCGTCTGGCCCCTGTTGCTCGGCGTTGCCGTGGGCGCTGGCGCGGTCGAAGCGCTCCTCAGAGTCACGGTAGACCGTGGCTTCGACCGGTTTGGGCTCCGACCGCTGGTGTGACTGAAGCGAGTGCAGAACTGCCCTACACCGAAAACTCGAACAGGTCGTCGCCGACGTGGTGGAGCGATGTAACGACTTTTCCGCTGTCGCCGACCATGTCGTCGCCGTCGGTCTGTGCGCGACCGACAGCGAGGAACTTTCCGTGGGACTCCTCGTTTATCACAACCAGATCGCCCTCGCTGACATCATCGTCGGCCTCGGTGATGCCCGGCCGCATGATGTCAGCGCCGTCCGAGACAAAGGAGACAGCCCCGGCGTCGACGGTGACGATGTGTTTTTCCGGTGGATACTGATTGGCACCCTGCACGGTCAGGAACGGCTCGCCATCTAAGTACAGTACAAGCGGGTCGCCGTCGACGAGGACGACATCCCAGTCGCTGTCGTCGAACTCGACCTTCTCGAAGCTGTCCGCGTCGAGTTCGACACCGAGGTTGTCCGCCAGCGCCGTCGTGATGGTGTCGACCTCGTCCGAACGGAGGTGGTGTCGCGACTTGACTTCCATGCCCGCGTCTCGTCGGCGACAGAGGGTAAGCGTAACGAAGCGTGCGAGGTGGCGGACGCACGTTTTTGTTCGCGCGGACCAAGGTCGGGGTATGCGAGTCGTCACGCTCCTGCCTTCGGCGACGGAGATCGTCTACGCGCTCGGCGTCGAGCCGGTCGGTGTTTCACACGAGTGCGACCATCCGCCAGCGGCCCGCGAGAAGCCGTCAGTCAATCACTCGCGCGTCGATCCGGAGGCATCCAGCGGTGAGATAAACGAGCAGGTCGCGGCTGCCGAGGAGAGCGGTGGCGTCTACGCCATCGACCGCGACACGCTGGCCGAACTGGATCCGGACCTCATCGTCACGCAGGGCGTCTGTGACGTGTGTGCTGTCGACCACGTCATCGTCGCCGAGGCCGTCGAGGAGTTGGGACTGGACGCCGACGTGCTGACGCTCGATGTCCACAGCCTCGATGACCTGTTCGAGTCCATCCACCGGGTCGGCACGGCGGTGGGGCGCGACGACCGCGCCGCCGACCTCGTCGCGGACCTCCGGGACCGCGTCGCAGCGGTGGAAACGACAGCGGCGCGGGCCGAGACGACGCCCCGCGTAGCGGTGCTTGACTGGCTGGACCCGGTGATGGTCGCCGGCCACTGGGTCCCGGAGATGGTCGAGACGGCTGGCGGGACCTACGGGATGGAGGAAGCGGGCGCACACTCCCGGCCCCGCGAATGGGCGGACGTCCGCGAGTACGACCCCGAGGTGCTGGTCGCCGCGCCCTGTGGCTTCGACGTGGCACAGACCCGCGAGAACCTCGATGACCTGACCGGGCGGCCCGGATTCGAGGACCTGACTGCGGTTCGGGACGGCCGGGCATACGTGATGGACGGCCACCACTACGTCAACCGCTCGGGGCCACGGCTCGTGGACACGCTGGAGTTCTTGGCAGCGCTCATCCATCCGGACCTGTTCGAGACGCCGCCGCGAGACACCGTGGTCGATCTCGGGACCGTCCGGGTCTAAGCGGCGGCCGCGGCCAGACCAACGTAGGTGTTTCCGGCTACGACCGCCGCACCGATGGCGACGATAGACAGGAGCCAAGCCCGCCACAGCGGGACCCGCTCGACGAGGGCGCGACACTCCAGCAGGACGACGCCGACGTAGAGAACCACAGCCATCTTCAGAGCGATAACGAGCAACGGCTCGTGGATGAGGAGCGTCCGTATCCAAGGGTTTGCCTCCAGCCCCGGCCCGGCAAAACGGGCGGCGAACAGCGTCGACAGCGCGTCACCGAATCCCCAGACGAGCACCAGCGAGAACACCAGTTCAACGTAGTCGGGCTTCTGGAGGCGAACCGAGAGGGGGTGAGACGCGTTGTCAGGGCAGGTCATGCAAGACGATACCGTTACTCTCGACTATTGGCGCATAAAGCTCGGTTCCACAGTATCAGCCGTGAAAATCGGCAGTCAGGACAAAGCGGACCGGTCAGTCCTCGGCGAGTGAACAGCGACCCTCGTAGCTGGCGTCGGCGACGCTTGCGATGGCCGGGTCGTCGCCACACACTGGACAGTCGGGATTAGCGGCGACGGGGATCTCCTCAAAAGACATCTCGGCGGCGTCGTAGGCGATGAGCCGGCCCTCCAGCGTCTCGCCGTAGTCCATCGCGAGCTTGACGACTTCAGTCGCTTGCAGACAGCCGATAGTGCCCGGCAGGACACCGAGAACGCCCGCGGTCGCGCAATCGGGGACCGTCCCCTCCGGCGGCGCTTCGGGGAACAGACAGCGGTAGCACGGGCTATCGCCCGAAAACGTCGTCACCTGCCCCTCGAACTGGAAGATTGCGCCGTGGGAGAACGGCGTGCCCGAGAGCGTGCAGGCGTCGTTGACGAGGAACCGGGTGGCGAAGTTGTCGGAGGCGTCCACGACGATGTCGTAGTCGGCCACCAAATCGGTCGCGTTCTTCCGCGCCAGCCGGAGTTCGTGGCGGTCGACAGTCACGTCGGGATTGAGTCCCGTGACGAACTCGGCGGCGCTGTCGACCTTTGGCCGGCCGACGTCGTCGTCGCCGTGGATGACCTGTCGCTGGAGGTTCGACCGCTCGACCACGTCGTCATCGACGATACCGAGCCGGCCGATGCCCGCAGCCGCGAGGTACTGGAGAACTGGTGCGCCGAGGCCGCCGGCCCCGACGACCAGTACATCGGTGTCGAGCAGCGCGGCCTGTCCCTCCGGCCCGACGTCGTTCATGATGATGTGCCGGGAGTACCGGTCAAGCTGTTCTGGGTCCAGATCCGGTCGCATAGCGAGGGTTGGCAGCCCGGAGAAATAAACGCCGGGTTCGTCGTGGGGGCACGGTTGGGACACAGCGCCGGACCGGACAGCCAGAACAGCTATCTGCTCAGTTGTTGCGCTCGAGGTCTGCGACGAGGTCGTCTATCGCCCGGTTGATGTCGCTGAGAAGGTCCGTCTGCTCGCTGGATTCATCAGCGATATCGGCCGTGCTGTCGGCGATGTCCTCGGCCGCATCGGTGGACTGGTCGATCATGCTGGCCACTTCCTCTGTCGAGGCGGCCTGCTGGTCCGTGGCCGTGGCGACCTCCTCGATACCGTTGTTGACCTCGCGGACGGTGTCGTCGATCTCTTCGAGGATTTCGGTTGATTCTTCGACGGTGTCGATCCCCTCATCGATCTCGTCGTTGCTCTCTTCGAGACTCTCGACGGCGTTTTCGGTGTCGTCCTGAATGCCGTCGATCATCTGCTCGATGGTCGTCGCCTGCTCCTGTGACTCCTCGGCGAGGCTCTTGACCTCGTCTGCGACGACGGCGAACCCTTCACCTGCCTCACCCGCGCGAGCGGCCTCGATAGACGCGTTCAGCGCCAGCATATTGGTCTGGTCGGCGATGTCGTTGATGACGTCGACGATCTCGTCGATCTCCTGTACGCTCTGCTGTATCGTTTTGACGTCCTCGGCGACGCTGTCGGCCGCCTGCTGGATGTTCTCCATCGCCTCGTGGACATCATCAGCGTTCCCCTGCCCGCGCTCGGCGAGTTCCTTCGCTTCGCGGGAGGCCGCCGAAACCTCTTCGGAAGACGAGGCGATCTGCTCGACCGACGCCGAGAGGTTCGATACCTCGTTTGCGATGTCTGTCAGCCCCTCGTACTGCTCTGCGGCCTGTTTGCGGATATCGTCAGTCTCCTCGGCGATGCCGACCGACGAGTTCTCCAGCTCGGCCACCATCGTCTGGATCTCGCTCGCTGCGGAGTGGCTGTAGCCGGCCTCCGTATCGATATTCTCCGCGACGTCGTCCTCGATATCCGTGTGGATATCGTCTTCAATCCCCGAACCTGTTTGGTTCGCTACACTTTCTGTCGGTCTCTCAGCCATAGTGGTCGTCACAATGGGAGGGGAATATAAAACGAGTTGCCCAATAGTATCAGAGTCGATATCTGGAACTGGGGTTGTCAACCGTCGTGTCAGCAGTCATACAGCGCGCGGTACTTCTCGTCGGCGTAGTCAAGGAAGTGTTCGGCGGTGAAAGATTCACCCGTCGCTTCCCGAACGAGGTCGTCGGTTCGGTAGCGAGCGCCGTGCTGGTGGACGTGTTCGGTGAGCCAGTCGTGGATCGGGTCGAACTCGCCGGCGCGGACGTGGTCGTCGAAGCCGTCGATGTCCTGCCGGGCGTGGTGGTCCAGTTGCGCGGCCAGCACCGACCCGAGCGTGTAGGTGGGGAAGTAGCCGAAGGCCCCGTTCGTCCAGTGGATGTCCTGCAGACAGCCCTCGGCGTCGGTGTCGGGACGCACCCCCAGATACTCCTCCATCTTGTCGTTCCAGACCTGTGGCACCTCGGACACGTCGAGGTCTCCGCGGATGAGGTCCCGCTCGATTTCGAAGCGGACGATGATGTGCATGTGATAGGTTAGCTCGTCCGCTTCGACCCGGATGAGGTTGTCGTCGTACACCTCGTTGGACGCTTCGTAGAACTGCTGGGCGGTGGCGTCGGTCCCGAGGTGGTCGTTGGCCGTCGCAGCGAAGAAGTCCCAGAACGGCCGCGAGCGGCCGACGTGGTTCTCCCAGAAGCGCGACTGTGACTCGTGGACCGAGAGGTCGCGGTTGTCGCCAAGCGGCGTGCCGTACTCCGCCTGTGGCAGGCCGAGCGTGTACGTGGCGTGGCCGAACTCGTGGATGGTCGACCCGAGCGCGTCCAGCGGGTCCTCGGGGGTAAAGCGGGTGGTGACGCGAGCGTCGAACTGCGTGCCCATCGAAAACGGGTGGGGTGCGGTGTCCAGCCGGCCGCGGTCCCAGTCGTAGCCCAGCGTGTCGAGCGCGGTCTCGACGAGGTCGTGCTGGGTGTCGTCGTCGTAGGTCCCCTCGAAGGGGTCGGCCAGCGTCACGTCGCTGTCGGCGATGTCGTCGATAAGCGGGACAAGCGCGTCGCGGAGTTCGGTCAGCACCTCCTCGGCGGTGTCGATGCCGAGATACGGCTCGTACTCCTCGAACAGTACCTCGTAGGGGTCGCGGTCGGGGTCGATGGCCTCGGCGTACTCCCGGCGGAGTTCGACCAGTTCTTCAAGCGTCTCAGCGAAGGCGTCGAAGTCGTCTTCGGCCTTGGCCTCCTTCCAGACCGGCAGGGCGTTCGAGGACGCTTCGGAGATGCGCTCGACGAGGTCCGAGGGGACGCTGGTGGCCCGCTCGTGGTCCCGTCGAACTTCTCGAACGACGGCTTCCTGTTCGGGGTCGAGGTCGGCGTCGTCGAGTTCGGCCAGCCAATCGGCCAGATCGTCGTCGGTCAGCAGGTCGTGGTGCAACGTCGAGATGGCTGACGTCTGTTTCGCCCGGGCTGGCGTCCCGGCGTCGGGCATCATCACCTGCTGGTCCCAGTTGAGGACGCCACCGGCGTCCCCGATGTAGTGGAGGCGGCGGACGTGGTCGAGGAACTGCTCGTACGTGGACTCGATGTCCTCACTCGCTGTTGCCATACACCGCCGTAAGGCTGGGGTCCCTAAAGAACCGATGCCGCCGGGGACATTCACTTCGACGGCCACGCTTCGGCAACGCGCTCGTAGACCTCACGACAGCGCTCCAGCACGGCCAGTGAGACACTCTCGTCGGCGGTGTGGGCCTCGCCGGGTTCGGCCGCGCCGACGACAACGCAGTCCGTGCCAGCCTGAGCGAGCCAGCCGGCGTCTGTCGCATGGGGCTTGACGACGTGCTCGGGCGCGCTGTCCTGCGCCGCCGTCGCCGCGTCCAGCACCGCCGCGGCGAAGTCGGCGTCGCCACAGGCCATCGGCGGGAGGTCTTGGTCGACGCGCCAAGAGACCCCGTCGATGGCTTCTGCCCTGTCAAGGGGCGCGCGTTCGCCGGGGACCGTCCGCTCGTCCACCGTGACCTCACATCGCTCGGGGATGACGTTCCAAGCGGAGCCGCCGTCGATTTCCGTGACGGCGACGCTCCCGCTCATTTCGTGACCGAGAACAGTGGTCTCGGGGAAGTCGAGATCACGGACCACGTCGACAGCGTCGGTCGCGCGGTAGATGGCGTTCGCGCCCGCGCCGGGTTCGCTGGCGTGGGCCGCCGCGCCCTCGGCGACGATGGTCGACCCGCGCCGGCCCTTGTGTGCGACGGCTACGTCCGTAACACCGGCGGCGGAGTAGCCGGTCGACCCCTCGCCGACGACGGCGTAGTCGGGCGCGAAGCCGTCCTCGATGGCCGCCTGACAACCGACCCCGCCCTGTTCTTCGCCGACGAAGGAGGCGAAGACGAGTTCACCAGCGGGGTCGGCGTCACGGAAGGCAAGCATCGCCGCGGCGACACAGCCCTTCATGTCCGCCGTGCCGCGGCCATAGAGGCGGCCCTCCCGTTCCTCGACGACGTACTCGCCGTCGGCGTTGACCTGTGAGCCGTCCGGGGGAACGACGTCGTGGTGGCCGACGAAGGCGAGCGAGTCGTCGCCCCGGCCCTTGCGGGCGATGACGTTCCCGTGGTCGTCGCGGGCGACTCGCGCATCGGCGTTCGATTCGAGCCACTGCTCGATAAACTCCCCCGCAGTCGCTTCGTCGTCGTGACTGGGAATCGAAACGAGATCGCGAGCCAGCGACGCGAGCGTGTCCATACTGTGGGTCGGGAGCGGTGGGGGCAAAAAATCATGGACAGAGTCAAGGACCGGTGATCTGGCAGTCCGGGAGTCCAGCCAAGCACTACCGCCTCGGCCGGCCGAGGCATGCGGACTCCACACCCTTATCAACGGCAGTCTCCAACGGCCGAGTATGGAAATCGTACCGGACACGAGCGTGGTCATCGACGGCCGCGTGTCCGACCAAGTGAAGGCCGATGCCGACCCGGACACGGACGTCGACGGCATGGGTTTTGCCGGCGCGACGGTCGTCGTCCCCGAAGCCGTCGTCGGCGAGCTCGAAGCACAGGCGAACGACGGCCGCGAGACAGGATGGGAGGGCCTCGAAGAGCTCCAGACGCTCGTCGATCTGGCCGAGGATGGCACCATCGATGTGGAGTACGTCGGCCGGCGACCCGACGCTATCGAGAAGCGCGAGGCCGGCGAAGGACAGATCGACGCGCTCATCCGGGACATCGCCGGTGACCGCGACGCGACGCTCGTGACCAGCGACGACGTACAGGCCGAGGTGGCGCGTGCGAAAGGGCTCGCAGTGGAGTTCGTCGAGCCGGTCAAGCGGACAGTCGACCGGCTCCAGATCGAGAACTTCTTCGACGAGGGGACGATGAGCGTCCACCTCAAGGTCGGCGTCCAGCCCTACGCGAAGAAGGGCTCTATCGGCGATATGCAGTACACACCGATTCGCGACGACGCCGCGACCGAGAGCGAACTCCGTGAGTACGCCGCCGATATCGAGGAGAGCGCACGTGCCTCGCCGGACGGCTTCCTCGAACTCGACGAGCCCGGCATGACCATCACCCAGTTCCGGGACTTCCGGATCGCCATTGCACGGCCACCCTTCGCCGACGCACTCGAAATCACGGCCGTCCGGCCTATCGTCAAGACCGAACTGGACGACTACGAGTACGCAGACCAGCTCCGTGACCGCTTCACCGAACACCAGCGCGGCGTCCTCATCTCCGGCTCGCCCGGGGCCGGGAAGTCGACGTTTGCCCAAGCTGTCGGGGAGTTCCTCGTCGACGCCGACTACGCAGTCAAGACGATGGAGAAGCCGCGGGACCTTCAGGTCGGCCCGAACATCACGCAGTACACCGAACTCGGCGGCTCGATGGAGAAAACCGCCGACTCGCTGCTGATGGTCCGGCCGGACTACACCATCTACGACGAGGTGCGAAAGACCGACGACTTCGAGGTGTTCGCGGACATGCGACTGGCCGGCGTCGGCATGGTCGGCGTCGTCCACGCGACCCGCGCCATCGACGCGCTCCAGCGGCTCATCGGCCGCGTCGAACTCGGTCTCATCCCCCAGATCGTCGACACCGTCGTCTACATCGAAGCCGGAGAGGTCAACACGGTCTACGACGTGACGACCGAGGTCAAGGTCCCGCAGGGCCTCATGGAAGAGGATCTCGCGCGACCGGTCATCATGGTCAAAGACTTCGAGACCAACCGGCCGGAGTTCGAGATCTACACGTTCAACAACCAAGTCGTCACGGTCCCGCTGGGCGACGACGAGGACGAGCAGGACTCCGGCGTCGACCGCCTCGCCAAGCAGGAGGTCGAACGCGAGATCCGGTCCATCGCTCGCGGCCACGTCGAAGTCGAACTCCGCGGCCCGAACACCGCCGTCGTCTGGGTCGAGGACGACGACATCTCGCAGGTCATCGGGAAGGGCGGCGGCCGCATCTCCGACGTGGAGAACCGCCTCGGAATCGACATCGACGTGCGGACCTTCGAAGAACGGCCGTCCGGGCCATCTGGCGGTCCAAAGGCGGACTCTGGCGGCAAGGAGGGCGAACTCGTTCAGCCGGAGGTCACCTCTCGGCACGTCATCGTCCCGCTTGACGGCCACGCCGGCGACACCGTCGAACTGCAGGCCGACGGCGAGTACCTCTTTACCGCGACAGTGTCCCGCAGCGGCGAAATACAGGTCTCGCGCGGATCGGGCATCGCCGAGGAACTGGAGCGGGCCATCGACCGCGGCAGCACGATTACTGTCGTGCCGTCGTAGGTTCGGCAAGAAGGCAGTTGAGCGGTTTCACAGCCGTGCTGAACAGTGGGCCAAGCCGCCGAAAACGACAGCTAAATTCCGATTGAGCCCGACGGTCTAGCCATGACCGACGCAGTCGTCGGCAGCTTACAAGACCAGAAGACACTCGCCGCTCGGGTGGAGCGCGGCGACGCGCCAGAGTGGGTCACCGACCACTGGCGGACCTTCAGCGAGGGGTTGACCGGTGAGCGAAACGGGTCCCCGTTCCCCTGTTTTTTCGGCGCGGAGTCAGTTCGAGACGGCGAGCCACTGTACACGGCTGTTCCGTCGATGAGCGACCCGGATGCGCTGTTCGACCTCGGCCAGACGCTACTGGAATACCGCGACACCTATCAGGACCACAGTGAGCGGGCCTCGCTGGTGACGTTCTTCCGGCCACCCGAACGGCCGCTGACCGAGACCGAATACCACGACCGACTCTGGCACGTCCTCCAGTTCCTCCACGTCCACGACCCGGAACCGTGGCCCGAGGACATTCCGACCGATCCAGATGACCCGCACTGGGAGTTCTGCTTCGGCGGCGAGCCGATGTTTCCGACCTGTCGCGCGCCGTTCTATGACACGCGGAAGAGCCGCTACTGCCCGGTCGGCCTAGAGATTACGTTCCAGCCCCGGGCGCTGTTCGAGGACCTGAACGTCACGGCCGACACCGAGGCCGGCCAGCACGCCCGCGATGTCATTCAGGAACGGCTCGAAGAGTACGACGGCGTCTGTCCCCACGCCGACATCGGTGACTGGGGCGTCGAGGGCGACCGTGAGTGGCCCCAGTACATGCTGTCGTCGGACGAGGACGCGTCGCCGGACCAGTGTCCGATGACCGTGACGCGCGAGCATCCGAAATCGGAGTGGCTCATCGAGACGCCCGCGCCGGAGCCGGCCGACTGATGGCAGCGCTCCCGCTCCCTGCCGACCCGGTGCTCGTGTTGGTGGATTTTCAGCAGGGGTTCGACGAGTCGCGGTGGGGGACCCGGAACAACCCCGACGCCGAGGCGAACGCTACGCGCCTGCTCACGGCGTGGCGAGAGCGCGAACTCCCGGTCGTCCACGTCCGGCACAACTCGACGGAGTCGGGTTCGCCGCTCCAGCGCGGCGAGCCGGGATTCGCGTTCAAACCGGAGTTGGAGCCTGAAGCGGGCGAAGCGACGTTCGAGAAGCGTGTCAACGGCGCGTTCATCGACACCGGGCTGGAGGCGTGGCTCCGCGACCATGGGCACGAGACGCTCGTCGTCTGTGGCCTGACGACCGACCACTGTGTCTCAACGACGACACGGATGGCCGACAACCGCGGCTTCGACGTTATCGTTCCGGGCGACGCGACAGCGACGTTCGACCGGACGCTCGACGGCGAACGCTTCGAACCGGCACTCGTTCACCGGACAGCGTTGGCACAGCTGCGCGGTGAGTTCGCGGGGATCGCGACGACGGACGACATAGTCGCGTCGCTGTAACCGGCGACCGCGTGATCTGTCGCGAAACAGCCAAGCGAGAAGGCGTATCAGTCTGAGACGGCAGCGTCCGCTTCTGCCGGTTGGTCGATAATCTCGTAGAGGTTCTGCCGTGCGTCGGCGAAGTACACGTCTTCTTCGATGACACCGACTTCGTCGAGTCGTTCCAGAGCGTAGCGAACGGTCCGCGCCGAGAGCATCGACTCCTCGACGATGCCTTTCTGCGTCAGCGGGCCGTCGTACTCCAGAACCTTGTACACGAGCTTTGCGCTCGGCGGAAGGTCTGCGATGGCCTCCCCATCAGAGTCCGTCATTACCCGTAATCACAAGCGCCGGGCGCATAAAGATTGAGGAGTCCGTCTCGCCAGCACAAGCACTCGGCGTACTGAACCGCGCACCTTTTGGTTGCGGGTAGTGGAACGTGTGGTATGGCTACGGAAACGGCGGACGGAATGAGCTCCCATATGCGAGGGCTCACTGTCACGACGCTGACAGCCGTCGCTGGCATCGCCGCCGCGTTCGGTTCCAACGCGTTAGCGGCCGCGCCGGACGACCCGCAAGGCATGCTTGTCCTCGCGGTTGCTGTCGCAGCACAGTTCCCGATCCTGCGGGTGATCGGCATCGACACGGACGACCTCTCGGCGAAGGACGTACTCTACGTCGGCTTCATGACCTTCTCGCTGTGGTTTGTCTCGTGGGGCATTCTCCTCACAACGGGAGCGTAACGATGGCTGAGGACAGTATCGCCGTCGTCGACCTAGAGCGGTGTCAGCCCGACCGCTGTAACTACGAGTGCATGAACTACTGCCCGCCCAACCGCAGCGGGAAAGAGTGTATCGTCAAACGGGAAGACGAGTACGAGGAGGACGAACCATTCGAGGGCCAGCCCGATCAGGTCCGCATCTCCGAGGAGATCTGTCTGGGCGAATCCTGCGGGATCTGCGTGAACAAGTGCCCGTTCGACGCTATCGAGATTATCAATCTCCCACAGGAGCTGACCGACGAGCCGGTTCACCGCTACGGGGAGAACGCCTTCGCACTGTACGGGCTCCCGAGCCCCGCCGAGGGTCAGGTCACCGGGATTCTCGGCCCGAACGGCATCGGGAAGACCACCGCCGTTCGCATCCTCGCCGACGAGATGCAGCCCAATCTGGGCCGCTACGGCGAGGAACCGGACTGGGGCGAGATTCTCGACGAGTACCGCGGGACCGCCCTGCAGGAGTACCTCGAACAGATGCGTGACGGCGACGTGGATGTCGCCCGCAAGCCCCAGTACGTCGACCGGATTCCGGACCAGTTCGACGGCAAAGCCATCGAGCTGCTGGACCAGACCGACGAACGGGGCGACCTCGACTACCTCATCGAGCAGACGGGTATCGAGCCGGTCGTGGACAATCACATCGGCGACCTCTCGGGTGGGGAACTCCAGCGGGTCGCCCTCGTCGCGACGCTGGCGCGGGACGCGGACTTCTATTTCCTCGACGAGATCACGCCGTATCTCGACATCGGCCAGCGGATGACCGCCGCGCGACTCATCCGCGAACTCGCCGAGGAGGAGAACCGCTCGATGCTCGTCGTCGAGCACGACCTCGCCATTCTGGACCTGCTCGCGGACAACATCAACGTCGCTTACGGGACTCCCGGCGCGTTCGGTGTCATCACGCCGCCAAAATCGACGAAGAAGGGAATCAACGAGTACCTCTCGGGCTACCTCGAAAACGAGAACATGCGTATCCGCCAGACGGACATCGAGTTCGAGGAACACGCGCCACGGAGCGCCTCGAACGGCGACGTGGTCATCGAGTACCCCGAACTCGGGAAGAGCTACGGCGACGGCGAGTTCTCGCTTTCCGTCGAGGCCGGCACCATCCGCGAGAGCGAAGTGCTGGGCGTCGTCGGCCCGAACGGTATCGGGAAGTCGACGTTCGCGAAGATGCTCGCCGGGCGGCTGGAACCGACTGCGGGCGAAATCGACACCAGTCTCGACATCGCCTACAAGCCCCAGTACATCGAGATCGACCAGCCGATGCGGGTCGACGCCTTCCTCGCATCCATCACTGACGACTTCGGCAGTTCCTACTGGAACACCGAAATCGCACAGCCGCTCCAGCTCGAATCGGTGATGGAACAGCAGCTCACCGACCTCTCGGGCGGGGAGCGCCAGCGGGTCGCCATCGCGGCCTGTCTCTCGAAGGACGCCGACCTCTACCTGCTGGACGAGCCCTCGGCCCATCTGGACGTGGAACAGCGGGTCATGGCGACCTCCGCGATCCGGCGCTACGCCGAGAACCACGACGCGACGGCGATGGTCATCGACCACGACATCTACATGATCGACCTTCTGGCCGACCGGCTGCTCGTCTTCGACGGCGAGCCGGCACGGAACGGCCACGCCGCGCCGCCACAGGGCATGCGCGAGGGCATGAACGAGTTCCTCAAGAACCTCGATATCACCTTCCGCCGCGACGAGCGGACCTCCCGACCGCGCATCAACAAGCCCGACTCACAGCTGGACCGCGAGCAGAAGAACGCCGGCGAGTACTACTACTCGCCGTAAGTTTAGCGCGGGAGCCAAGCCGGAGCTGTTTTTCCGGGAACAACTGTGGATAATCGGTTTTGTTGACGAAGGTCACTACTCGACGGTCGTGCCTGCTGAACTGTGCCCGGCGTGGGTATTGCAATCCACATATCATTTCGGTAGTTAGCTGGTGAAACGACTATCTCAGATGGTAGTACAGCCGCTATTCATAGGGGGCGCAGGAACAGTGCAGGGCGTCAGGCCGCAGGGTCGCTACCACCGCTCGTCTCGGAACCCGCAACCGCATCATCGAGGCCGTCGGCGACTTCCTCCGGGTCGAACTCCTCGTCCGGGTCGAGTTCGCGGTCGGATTGCTCGTCGGTCTGAGGTTCAGTGATCGATTCGTCGCCGGTGACCGACACGAAGATGTCTCGCAGTTCCGCGACGCGCTCGGGGGACTGACTCTTGCTCATCGCGTATGTGTACCAGTACCACAGAAGAATATGCACCGTCCCCAAACAGATTGGTATCCGTTCGCAAACTACAGGACGTTTCGCTGGCAGGAGCCACACAGCGAAACTTCCTTGACGTCGACCTGTCGGACCGTGGGGGAGAAGTTCATCACGCAGCGCTTGTTGTCACAGTGCTCCAGCCCGAGGGTGTGGCCGACCTCGTGGACGACCTCCTTGCGGACTCGCTGGGAGAAGATTTCGCCGGCCGAGCGGTTCGAGAAGCCGCCGTCGGAGGAGGTCTGGAGCCGGTAGGTAGAGATGACGCTGCCGGAACCACCGAGATACGCGAGCCCGAAGACGTAGTTTCGGCGACGGTAGAAGAGGTCTTTCGGGGTGATAGCGATGTTCTTGCCGCCGGAGCCGACCCGGCGAGCGAGGTCGATGAACTCCTCGGCGCGGTACTGGTCGCGATCCCCATCGTACGCGCCGGCGGGAATGGACTGGGGCTCGTGCATCGAGACCTCACAGTCGTAGACGGAGCGAAGTCCGTCCGAGGCCTCGCGTTTAACTTGGGCTGAGACCTCGCCCACCGGCACGATGTCGACGTGCATGGGAACGCATATGCGCCCGCATCTCATAAATTGTACGACGTGACCGACACCACCGACCCGCTCGTCGACCGACTCGCGTCCGTCGATTCCGTCGTCGAGGTCGGCGTCGGGAACCACCCCGACATAGCCGAGCAACTGGCCGAGCGGGGCGTGGACGTGACAGCCACAGATATCGTCGAACGGGCGGTCCCCGAGGGCGTACGGTTCATCATTGACGACGTACTCAACCCCGACCTGTCCGTGTATTCGGGGTGTGATATCGTATTCGCCCGGAACCTCCCGCCTGAACTTCACCGGCCGACCCTGACCGTTGCCGACGCCGTTGAGGCGGCGTTCTGGTTCACCACACTAGGTGGCGACCAGCCCACAGTCGCCGTCAAGCGAGAGCAGCTCCCCGGCGGGGAGACGCTGTACCGCGCGAAAGATAGCAAGGCGCTTGAGTGAGGCCCGCTTTCGCTCGCTCATGCAAATCGACGCGGTCGTCCTCGACATCGACGGCGTGTTAGTAGACGTAGCGGACTCCTATCGCCGAGCAATCGTCGAATCTATCGACCGGGTGTACGGCGACACGATTGAGAAGTCGGCAATCCAGCAGTTCAAGGACGCCGGCGGGTTCAACAACGACTGGGAACTGACCGACGCGGCGGCGCTGTTCGTTCTCGCCGGTCGTGAATCCACCGTCGCCGACCTAGCGGCCTTTACCGACGCCATCGCCGAGCGCGGCGGCGGGCTTGCGGCGGCCGAGGCAGTGGTTCGTGACCTGCTCGACGACCCGGCCGAAAGCCGAGTCTTCGACGCTTGGGACCCCGACCAGCTCCGGGACGTGTTCCAAGCGCTGTATCTCGGTACTGATCTCTACCGCGACATCGAAGGCGGCGAGCCACCGTTCGACGCGCCGGGCTACATCCACGACGAGCCGCTGCTGGTCGACGACGAGACGCTGTCAGCGCTGCAGGACCGTTTCGCCGTCGGCGTCGTCACCGGTCGCCCCGCCGCCGAGGCCGACATCGCGCTGGAGCGCGTCGGCCTCGACCTGCCGCCGGAACACCGCTTCACCATGGACGACTGGGAGGAGGGCAAGCCCCATCCCGCCGCTTTGCGGACACTCGCCGAACGCTTCGACGCTGAGCGGGTCGCCTTCGCCGGGGACACTCTCGACGACGTGGCGACGGCGGTCAACGCCGACGAGACCGACGACGACCGCGTGTACTACGGTATCGGCGTCTTGACCGGCGGATTGACTGGCGACGCCGGCCGCCGGACGTTCGCTAACAACGGTGCGAGCGCCGTCATCGAATCAGTCACCGACCTGCCCGAGCTTCTCGAAACGATATAACGGGGAGCGGGGCATCGCCCTCCAATAATAAACGGCAACGGTTTCACTGGCGGGGCAGAGACCTCGGGTATGCGACGACTGCCGACGTTTGGCTGGGCACTTCTGGTGAGCATTTGGGCCGGGCTCGTCGGGGGCGCGGTCATCCGCGAGCCGTCGGTCGACCTAGTGCCGCTGTACGCTGTCGTCTGCCAGATAATCGGTCTTGTCGCGGCCTACTGGACGATGCGTGAGTACGACGAGGTTCTCGGCTCCTCGCATCGGCCGGGTCGCGTCGGGATGTTCATTATCGTCCTCTTTTTCGTAATGGTGCCGCTCTCGACCGTATTCGCCCTCGCGCTTGGGGATACCTCAGTCCCCGGCATCGCGACCCAGTGGCTCAGCTATCTGGTGGGCCTCGGGAGCGCCCTGTACGTCGCCTTTGCCGGCGGGTTCGACCGGGCATGGGAAGAATACACCTGAGCGAACCTGTCACACAACGTTTATTCAGTGGTCGGCCTACGCCGTAGATATGGACATCGCGTTGCTTGGCGGTACCGGAGACATCGGCCAAGGCCTCGCCCTCCGCTGGGCTGACGACACCAACCACACGATTATCGTCGGCTCCCGGAAAGCCCAGAAGGCGGCGAACAAAGCCGAAGAGTACGAGACAGAACTGGCCAGCCGCGGCCACGACGACATCTCGATTGCCGGCTTGAGTAACGAGGACGCCGCCGCCCGCGCTGACATCGTCGTCGCCGCCGTTCCCGCCTACCATCTCACGGACACTATCGACGCCGTCGCCGACGAACTCGACGACACAACGCTCGTCTCGCCGGCCGTCGGGATGCAACGCGACGAGGACGGCTTCCACTACAACCGCCCCGGTGCCGGCAGCGTCACACAACTGGCCGCAAACGCCGCCCCCGACGACACGCCCGTCGTCGGCGCGTTCCACAACCTCGCGGCCGGTCGTCTCGCCAACCTCGATGCCGACCTCGACTGGGATACCATCGTCGTCGGCGACGACACCGACGCTAAGGACACCGTCTGTGAACTCGCCGAAGGCATCGAGGGGCTTCGTGCGCTGGACGGCGGCCCGCTCGCCAACGCTGCGGAAGTCGAGGGACTGACGCCGCTGCTCATCAACGTCGCCCGGCACAACGACGGCCTGCACGATCTGGGCGTTCGGTTCCAATAGTACCTTTTTACTGCAGGGGGTTCCCGCAGCGCCGTAGGCGCGAGGAAACCCCCTGTTGCAAAAATCTACGCTAAAAATGACCTCCGAGTCGCGCTCTGTGAGCGCGCTCGGAGTGAAACCGCTCGCCGACGGCGAGCGGTATGCCTGTCGCGACCGCCCGACCGCCGACAGCCATACTGCGACCGCCCAGCCGCCGACAGTAACATTGTTACTGATCCCGCTTCGGTGGCAGCCCTGCCTTTCCCCGACGCCAGCGACGAGACGCTGGCGCGGCCTAGAGCGAGGACCGCAGTTGCACATAGTTATCAGATAGAGACAAGTGAGCAGCAAATACTTGCGTACTGCAGCCTTGCCAATACAGGATGGAGTCAGAAGCCCCGCTCTCAATCCTCCATGTCGACGACGACGCAGCGTTGGGAGCCCTCGTCGAAGTGTATCTCGAACGAGACGACAGCGGCCTCGACTGTACTGTCACGACGGAGACGAACCCCGAAACTGCGCTGACGATGATCCGGTCGTCGGAGACGGACTTCGACTGTGTCGTCAGCGACTACAATATGCCAGAGATGAACGGCATCGACTTCCTCGAAGCGATTCGCGAGACCCATCAGGAGTTACCGGTGTTGTTGTTCTCTGGAGAGGAGACCGGCGACGTCGCTGCCGAAATCATTCAGGCCGGCGTCACTGATTATCTCAAGAAGTCCGTCGGGACGGACCAGTACACGTCGCTCATCCGACGGGTCGAACACGCGGTCGACTCGGACGGCAGCTTCAAAACCGGCAGCGAGGTCAAGCTCAGCGGCGTCGGTGTCATCGGCACGGACGAACGCTTCGAGCGGGTCGACGAGACCTACGCCTCGTATTACGGCTATGATTCGGAGGAGTTGATCGGCACGCACTGGTCAGAACTCCACCCGAGCGACGAGGTAAAGCACATCCGGACGCACGTCATTCCGGTCGTCAGAAGCGGTGGGAAATGGACCGGCCAGAGCAAGGGGTTGCGGGCCGACGAAACCACGTTCACCGAGTCGAAGATGGTGACGGCGCTTGAGGGCGGACGAATGCTGATCGCCGTCGACGAAATCGACGATGCGGGGCTGGCCGAACGAGAGTGAGCCAGCGGTCGCTACTGATCGATGTGACGAACCGCGAAAAGCCGCTGTGTTACGCCGAGGCTTGCTGCAGCGCGTCGTCGATGTCGTCGGCCTGCGTGACGCCGACGAACCGCTCGACGATGCCGTCGTCGTTCTCGATGATGAGCGTCGGCAGCGAGCGTACCTGATACTCGTTGGCGACGTCCTGCTCCTCATCGACGTTGACCTTCTCGAACTCGACGTCCGTCCACTCCTCTTCGAGGTCTTCGAGGATCGGGTCCTGCGTTTTGCAAGGGCCGCACCAGTCCGCGTAAAAGTCCTTCAGTGTAACCGTCATAGTACTCTGTTCGTGTTAGCCCGTGGTATCTGATAAGGGTTATCCATGTGTACTCGGCACACGCAATCGCGGGTGACCCGAAAGGCTTAGTGTTGGTGATACACCACCCTGATGTATGAGTGGGAGCGACAGCGGCGGACTGATGTCCAGTGCGGGACTGGTCCGGTATTTCGACGCTGAAGACCAGAATACGATCCGTATCGACCCCCGAACAATCGTCGCGACCGGCGTCATGTTCGGGCTGTTGATGCTCGTGCTGAACGCGATGATCGTGTAGGCGATTCCGCACTGTTTTCCTCTCCCCGCTACTGATTCGCGGGTATGCACTTCACGCAACGCGAGCAGCAGGCGCTGCGCGATGCGGGCGTCGACCAGAACACCATCGAAGCGGCCTCCGACGCGGTCGTCGCGGCCACCGACGACGCGGCCGATACACTCGAAGCCTTCTTCGACGGCCGCGAGACGGTGTACTCTGATATGGATATCGCACACAGCTCCAGCGAGATTCAGGAACACACCGTCGAGTACTGCGACCTGTTCACCCACGCCGACGACATCCGTGGCTACCTCCGGTTCGACACTTGGGGCGTCCCCATCGAGGGTGGACGGGTCTTGAGCGACGACAAGGTAGAGTTGTCGCTGGGGCCGACGGTCCACGGACGGGTCCGCTTTGCCGCCGACGAGGACGCGCTATGACCGTCCGGGTCAGGGGCATCTACGCGACGGCGCTGACCCAGTTGCTGCGCGAGGCAGGCCACGAGGTCGTTCAGGCATCGGAACCCATCCGAAACCGCTTCGACGGTGAGTTCGACGACGAGCGAGCAGCGGTCACCGTTGCGACGACGGACGACCAGCAGGGCGTCGGCGTCATCGGCGACCACGACTCTGCCGCGGCCGTCACGGACCGCCTGACCGAAATCGGGCGTGACACGCTCCGCTGGAACGACCCGACGCCAGAAGGCGCTGTCTACGCTGGCACCGTGACCGAGACGCTGGGCAGCGGAGCCGTTGTCGACCTCGGCGACGGCGAAGGCTTTCTCCCGTACTCGTCCTCGGACGAGCGTGTCGAGACCGGTGATACGCTCCGGGTGCAGGTCGTCGAGGCGAGCGCACCGTGGACGAACGGCCGGCCCGTGCTGGACACCACCGTCGCGGTCCGTGGGTCACTCCTCTCGCTCGTACGCGGTGGGACCGCCAGTGCACCGGGAACCGGCGGGCCGGCGATGCTGGACGTCATCGCCGCGGAGCCCCGAGCGGGATGGGGCGTCTCGTGGGAATCGGCGAGCGAGGACGCGAGCTTCGACGCACTGGCGACAGCGCTCGACGCCGCCAACGACCGCGCAGCGGCCATCGACAAGGCGCTGGACGGAGCCGATGCGCCCGAGGACTGCGCGCCCACCCGCTACGACGAGGGGCTTTCGACGACGTGGCTGTGGTTCGGCCGGGAGAGCCGGTTCGCACTGGACGAGGCCCGCCGCGAGGTGACGGCGACGATGCCGGGCCACCACCGCGTAAAGGCCGGCGACCGGGCGGCCAGCGCCGCCGTGGACTACGTCGAGGCGCTGTGTGGTGACCTCGAAACCGGCGAGACGGACTTCCCCTTCGCCGTGACGGCCCGGCAGTTCGGTCCGCAGGTCGGCGGGTCGCTATCGCTGGGCCACGGCAAGCCCGACGGCCGTCTCATCACGCTGGGCGACGGCGAGGTCCAGTCAGTCGACGACGACGGCACGGTGACCATCGAACGGGAGATGTCCGCCGGGGGCACCTATGACGCCCTCGGCGTGCCGAAGGAGGCCGGCGACATCGCCGAAACGAAGGTCAAGGAGGGACGCTGGTGGTACCCGACGGTGTACCGCGACAGCGACGGCGAAAAGAAGGGGACCTACGTCAACGTCTGTACGCCCGTCGAGGTGTTCCCCGACACCGCCCGGTACGTCGACCTCCACGTCGACGTGGTGAAACACGCCGACGGGGCCGTCGAGCGGGTCGACGACGACGAACTGGACGCGGCCGTCGAGCGCGGCCACGTCCCCGAGCCGCTGGCCGAGCGCGCCCGGAGCGTCGCGGCCGCGGTCAAGAGCGCGCTGGAGTAGCGGGAAGCAGTGGTGCGGCCAGAATTAATCCTGCCGACGACGGGCGCGCCACGCCGCCAGCCCGACCGCCGCGACCGCCGACCCGACGCCGAAGCCGGGGCCGCCGACACCGAGTGAGGCCCCGTCGGTTCCGTCGACACCGGCCCCCTCCTCGTCCGTGGTCGTCGGCGTCCGTATCTGGGGGTCCGGGAACGTGTACAGCCCGGGCTGGACATCCGTCCCCTGACTCGCGTCGGTGCTCCCGGCGACGAAACAGCCGGCGGCCCGCTGGGCGGTCCAGAACGAGGTCGCTTCGGTGTTGCGCCACTCGAAGGCGAGGTCGGGTGCGGCCGGGTCCGTCAGGTCGTGGACCCGGACCCCGCCGTTGTACCACGCTGAATAACAGCGGTTGTCGGTCAGTTCGAAGTTGTGCGCCGTCGTGAGGATGCCCCCCGGCGAGGGGTCCGAGGTCGGCGGCGGGTCAAGCGTTGCCAGCAGTTCGGCGTCAGTCGGATCGCTGATGTCGTACAGGTCGATGCCGCTCGGGCCGCCGCTGCCGTCGCCGCCGAGGTCCCACGATTCGCCGCCGACACCCAGCAGCGACGCGTCTTCGTCGACGGTCACGAAGTGGTCGTTGCCCGGCGGCTCGCTCCGTTCGGTGCCGGGGTCCTCGATAGCGGCCAATTCCTCGGGGGAACGCCCGCGGACGTTCGCTACCAGCGAGATGTCACCCGGGTCCGACACGTCGAGAATCCACGTTCCGCCGTCCCAGTAGGCCAGATACGCCCGGTCGTCTTGCACCCAGACGTCATGCAGCGGCCAGAGTGACGTTGGAACGTCCTGCCAGACGTCACTGGCGTCGAGCAGCGACCACTCGCCGACTTCCCGTTCGGCGTCGACATCCACCACCAGCAATGGGTTACCGTCGCGGTCGTTCGCGGTCAGATAGGCGTAACGGCCGTCGAAGTGGCAGTTGTGGATACGCGTGTCCAGTTCGAGGCTCGCGATTCGGGACGGGTCCCGCCGGTCACTCACGTCGAAGACGACGAACCCGTGAGCGCCATCGGCGGGGTGGGCCGGCCCGGCGGCCAGCAGTCGGCCGTCGCTGACGGCGAGGTCCTGCACGCGCTGTATCGGCCCGCTGTCGCTCTCGGCTAGCAACCCGGTCCGTCGGCTGAGCAGTCGCGGACTGGTCGGCGTGACGAGGTCGACGAGCGCGATGCCGTCCCCCGTCGCAACGTAGGCCGTGTGTCCGTCGGGGCTAGTGACGACCTCGTACACCGTCTCCATCTCCAGCACCCCCAGCGGGTCTTCGCCGGTCGGGGTATCGGAAGATGCTGGCTCAGCTGTGCCGTCTCCGGTCGGCATCGGATGGCCGTGGGCTGTCCCGGTTCCCAGACCGACACCTGTGCCTGCGAGGGCGAGTCGTCGGAGGACCGTCCGGCGGCGCATAGCCGTCTCTGAGGGTGCCAAGGCAAGAAGGATTCCGGTGTCCGCAGGTCAGCTAGTTCCCCTGAATCGCGTCGATAACCATCGCCGCTGCGATAATCGGCTCTTTCGGGACCGTGCTGGCGTCGTCGATGGTGATCTCGTAGCGGTCTTTGAGCGAGAACTGCCCGTCGATGTTGCCCACGTGGTTGCCGTCCTGATCGGTTATCTCGTACTTGTGAGGAATCCAGCCGCCAAAGGGGACGAAGTTCCGGGCGATAGTCACGAGCGCGCCTTGGGAGTTGATCTCGGCGATTTTCGCCTCCGTGCTGGCGTCCCGAATCTTCCACGTATCTTGGAAGATCGAGTAGTCATTGTCGAGGATGACGATGTCCTCGCCTGTCTTGGAGTCGGTGAGGACGTAGTTGCCGGCCACGTCGATTATGCCGCCGGCATTGACCTCGAACACCTCGTCGCCGTTCGCGTCGACGAACGGGAACTGCTCTTTCATCTTCAGCATCTTCTGTTTCCCGCGGAGGACGACGTTTCCGGCGGCGTCCATCGCCTTGTACTTGTTGCGGACCAGACTCTGTTCGACCGTGTAGCTGTCGTCGGAGAGGTCGATTCCTTTGATGTCGTAGTCGCTCGTCGTACCCATACAAATCTCATACTCGATATTTATGGTAAATCTTTCGCACCATCACTCAAAATAAAAACAGTCCCGCGAGAGAACTCGTCTACCGGTACCCGAACCGACAGGGTTTCCCTCCTGCCGGCCAACCAAGATTCAAAGATGAGCAAGGATATAATCGAGGTCCGAGGGGCCGAGGAACACAACCTCAAGGACGTCGACGTGGAGATTCCCCGCGAGGAACTGACAGTCGTCACCGGGCTGTCGGGGTCGGGCAAATCCTCGCTCGCGTTCGAGACGGTGTACGCCGAAGGCCAGCGGCGCTACATCGAGTCGCTCTCCGCCTACGCACGGAACTTCTTGGGGCAGATGGACAAGCCACAGGTCGAGAACGTCGAAGGGCTCTCGCCGGCGATCTCTATCGACCAGAAGAACGCCGCCAACAACCCCCGCTCGACGGTCGGCACCGTCACCGAACTGCACGACTACCTCCGGCTGCTGTACGCTCGCGTCGGCACGCCTCACTGTCCGGAGTGTGGCCGCGAAGTGGGCGAGCAGTCCGCCCAGAACATGGTGTCTCGCCTCCTCGAACTGCCCGAGGGAACCCGAGCGAAACTGTGTGCGCCGGTCGTTCGCGACCAGAAGGGGGCCTTCGAGGACCTGTTCGACGACCTCGTCGGCGAGGGGTACAGCCGCGTCGAGGTCGACGGCGAGGCGTTCGACCTCACGATGGACCGCCCCGAACTGGACGAGAACTACGACCACACCATCGACGTGGTCGTGGACCGCGTGAAGATCTCGCCGGATGCCCGCTCGCGTCTCACGGACTCCGTCGAGACTGCGCTGGAAGAGGCCGACGGGACGCTGAAGGTCATCCTGCCGGACCCGCCCGAGGGCGCGTCGGAAACGCTCGGCGGGTCAGACGCCAGAGCGACCGGTGACCTTGCCGACGGGGACGAAGCGGACGACGACACCGCCGCGGACCGCCTCGTTGTCGAACTCTCCGAGGACCTCGCCTGTACTCACTGCGGTATCGACATCTCCGAAATCGAGACGCGCTCGTTCTCGTTCAACTCACCGCACGGGGCCTGCCCGGAGTGTGAGGGGCTGGGCGAGACGAAGGAGGTCAGCGAAGACCTCGTCATCACCGACCCGTCGAAGGCGCTCAAGCACGTCTTCGAGCCATGGAGCTACGACCGGACCTACTACTCGCGGCAACTGGACAACGTCGCCGAGCACTTCGGCGTAGACCTCTCGACGCCGTTCGAGGAGCTAGACGAGTCCATCCAGCGGCAGTTCCTCTATGGGACCGACCGCATCGTCGACTTCCAGTGGCGGACCAAGAACGGGACCCGCGAGAAAAGCGAGCGCTTCGAGGGCGTCATCCCGAACCTTGAGCGGCGACACGTCGAGACGGACTCGGACCGCGCCCGCGAGCACATCGAGGAGTTCATGGCGACGACGACGTGCCCGGCCTGCGAAGGGACGCGACTCAAGGCCGAGTCGCGGGCGGTGCTCGTGGACGGGACCTCAATCACCGACGTCAACGAGATGTCTATCAGCGACGCGCTGGCGCACTTCGAAGGGATGGAGGGGAACCTCTCGGCTCGGGACCGGAAAATCGCCGAGGAGATTCTCAAGGAGATTCGCGCCCGCCTTGGCTTCATGACCGAGGTCGGGCTGGACTACTTGACACTGGACCGTGAGGCCTCGACGCTGTCGGGCGGGGAGAGCCAGCGTATTCGGCTGGCGACTCAGATCGGAAGCGGCCTCGTCGGCGTCCTCTACGTCCTCGACGAACCCTCTATCGGCCTCCACCAGCGGGACAACGACCGCCTGCTGAACACCCTTGAAGAGCTCCGGGACCTCGGGAACACGCTGCTCGTGGTCGAACACGACACCGAGACGATGCGCCGGGCCGACCAGATAATCGACATGGGCCCCGGGCCGGGCAAGCGCGGCGGCGAAGTCGTCGTCAACGGGCCGATGGACGAGGTCATCGACACCGACGAGTCGGTCACCGGGAAGTACCTCTCGGGCGAGCGGACGATTCCGGTGCCCGACAGCCGCCGCGAGGCCGACGGCGAACTCACGGTTCGGGGCGCTCGTCAGCACAACCTCGCGGACCTCGACGTGTCCATCCCGCTGGGGACGTTCACCGCCATCACGGGCGTCTCTGGCTCCGGGAAGTCGACGCTGATGCACGACGTGCTGTACAAGGGGCTGGTCCGCCGGATGAACGACACCGACGTGAACCCCGGCGAGCACGACGCTATCGACGGCCTCGACGCCGTCGAGACGGTGCGGCTCATCGACCAGTCGCCCATCGGCCGCACGCCCCGCTCCAACCCGGCGACCTACACCAACGTCTTCGACCACATCCGCGAGCTGTTCGCCGAGACCAGCCTCTCGAAACAGCGGGGCTACGAGAAGGGGCGGTTCTCGTTCAACGTCAAGGGCGGCCGCTGTGAGGGCTGTGGCGGACAGGGCACGGTCACCATCGACATGAACTTCCTCTCGGACGTGACGGTCCCCTGCGAGGAGTGTGGCGGCGCGCGCTACAACGACGAAACGCTGGACGTGACCTACAAGGGTGCGACCATCGCCGACGTGCTCGACATGACTGTCGAGGAGGCCTACGACTTCTTCGAGAGCCACAGCGGCATCCGCCGCCGGCTGGAACTCCTGAAGGACGTGGGACTGGACTATATGCGCCTCGGACAGCCCTCGACCACGCTCTCCGGCGGCGAGGCCCAGCGCGTGAAGCTCGCCGAGGAACTCGGCAAGAAAGACTCGGGCGAGACGCTGTACCTGCTGGATGAACCGACGACCGGGCTCCACCCGGAGGACGAGCGCAAGCTCATCGACGTGCTCCACCGGCTCACCGACGACGGCAACACCGTGGTCGTCATCGAGCACGAACTCGACCTCGTGAAAAACGCCGACCACATCATCGACCTCGGCCCCGAAGGCGGCGAGAACGGCGGTGAGCTCGTCGCTCAGGGAACACCGGAGGACGTGACCCGGACCGAAGCGTCCTACACCGGAAAGTACCTCCGGGACCTGCTGCCGACCGTCGAGCTAGAGGGGCCACGCGCCGACCGCGAGTCGGCGGCTGAGCAGCCAGCCGCGGACGACGACTAATCGGCCGCGTCGTCGATCAATCGCTCCGCTCGCTTTACGAGACTCGCACTGAGGCGGGCTCCGACTTCATCCATCGCATAGAGTGTCTCCTTTGCGGCGTCCGAATCGACATCACCCCGCTCGACAGTCCGTACGAGGACACCAATCGACCCAGAGATCGGTATCGACAGCGCCTTGGAGGTCTGTCTGAGAGGGTTATCGTCGGTAATGACGACGGGGTCATCTTCGACTAGTGCGTGAGCCAGCAGTACGGCATCTCCTTGAACTTCCTCCTCGGAACGGCCGAGGTGGCTGGCTGCCTCCTCAACGGCAGCATCGGGAACAGGCTCTGGGCAGGTGATCAAGCCGTCAGCGACGGCGTCGGACAGCGTTTTCGCTGCCGGGTCACTGGTAATCTCTTGGCGAACGCAGTCGGGAATGACGACTGAACCATCGAGTCCGGTAAGCAGGTCAGCGCTCCCAGTATCAGCTAGTGTGATGAATACGCTGGCATCTACCAGAACCGTTCGGTCGCCGTCAGTCATCGGAGCGAATCTACGTCGCCGGCCAGGTCTGCCTCATCGTAGTTCGTCATAACGCCGCGTTCGTTCGCTTCAGTCATCATCTCCGCGATGGTGAGGCCAGCGATGTCGGCAGCCCCACGCATCCCGACCTCGCCGTCCTGATACCGCTGGAGTGCAGTCCGAATCAGTTCCTCTCTGGCCCCCCGCTGAATGGCCTGTCGGATAGCATCACTGCGGCTCGCCCCGGTCACGTCGGCGAGTCGGGCCACCAGACCGAGTTCCTCGTCACTCATGCGAGTGGTGACATTTTCCATGTGTAATGCAACGCATTGCGATGCATTAAACGTATGGTCACGTGAGTCAGGTAGCAGTGTAGCAGCGAGTTAGGAAGCGGCCACCAACGTTTTAGTCGATAGCGACACCTGATATAGCAGACATGGCGCAGTCGACAGCGGACCGTGTCGAGCGGAAACGTGGTATCGGTGGGCTGGCGAAGCAGGCGAACCCGGCCTTTGCCGTGGGAGCGGTCGCCGTCCCGCTGCTCGCGTTTGCGGGGGCGCTCGCCAGCGGCAACATCCGGGCGCTGACCTATGTGCACGTCATGGCTGGCGTGCTGTGGACCGGCATCGACCTGTTCATGGGCCTAGTGCTGGGGCCGGTGCTGGGCGGCCAGGAGCCCGAGGCCCGGGCCGACTTCTTCGCGTCGTTCACGCCCAAGATGACGTTCCTGATGCCGACGCTGGCGACGGTGACTATCAGCGGCGGCATCCTGCTGGCGCTTCGCCTCGGAAAGTTCCCGAACGCCGACCCGTGGTTAGCGATTCTGACCGCCGCGACGCTGATTCCGGTCGTCCTCCTCATCGGCTATCAGTTCGACGCACTGACCGACCCAAAGACGCTGGGCGTCCTCGGCGTGGCCGTCGTGGGCTCCGGCGCGTATCTCGCCACGACGCTACCTGCCTTTGCGATGACCTCGTGGTGGATCGTCGCCACGCTCGCTATCGTGACGGTACTGTCCGTGCAGGGTTTCGGCGTCATTCTCCCCGGCGAAGTCCGAATCTACCGGCAAGTCGTCTCCGAGAACCCGGACGTGGACCTCGTCTCGGAGATCGGGATGCGAAACGCCAAGCTCGGGGGCCTGCAGGGGCTGATGCAACTGGCCATCGTTTTCGTGATGGTCGGCCTGCGCTGGTGGACGCCGTAGTCCTCGATTTCGAGGCAAAAGGCGCGAGCGGGCGACACCGTTCTCTGCACGTAGCTCGTCGCATGCAGTATGCACACCGCCTACGCCGCGCTCAGTGACCGCGTCCTCGTTGGGGACGGCGACAGCGGCTGGGACGACTATCTTCTCGGCCACGACATCGAGTGCGTCGCCGCAGAAGCGGCCAAACCAGAACGTTCCTTCGTGGGCACCGCAGACGCCGGCCTCCAGCGGACGACCGACGGCGGCGCGACGTGGGAGCAGGTACTGGCCGCTGGCGACCGCGTGACGAGCGTCACGGTCAGCCCGCACGACTCCAACGTGGTGTGGGCCGGGACGGAGCCGAGCGCGGTCTACCGCTCGGCCGACGGCGGGGCGACGTGGACGGAGCGGTCGGGGCTGACCAACCTCGATTCGGCGTCGCGATGGTCGTTCCCGCCGCGGCCACACACCCACCATGTGCGCTGGCTCGCCCTCGCGCCGGACGATCCGGAGCAGGTGTACGTCGCCATCGAGGCCGGCGCGTTCCTCCGCAGTTCCGACGGCGGCGAAACGTGGGTCGACCACCCCGACGGCGCGCGGCGGGACAACCACACGCTGGCGACCCACCCCGACGCCCCGGACCGGGTGTACACCGCAGCCGGCGACGGCTTCGCGCTGTCGACCGACCGCGGCGAGACGTGGACCCACCCACAGGCGGGGCTGGCCCATCGGTACGTGTGGGGGCTTGCCGTCCACCCGGAGGATCCGGACCGCATCGTCGTCTCGGCGGCCAGCGGCCCCCGGTCGGCCCACAGCACCAGCGGCGAGAGCTACGTGTATCGGTGGGACGGCGACCGCTGGATCCAATCGATGGACGGCCTGCCCGGGCCGGACGGACTGGCCAGACCGGTGCTCGCCACCGACCCGGACGGCAGCTTGCTCGCGCTGACGAACCACGGGCTGTTCGAGTCGAAACGAGGGGAGATGTGGGTCAGGCGGTGGCCTGACGCTGGAGACTGGTCGGCCGAGTACAATCAGGTGCCGAGCGGACTGGCTATCGTTTAACACGCGGCCAGACGGATAGCTGTCGCCAGAGTCCGTCCGCAGTTACACCAGTTGGAGGAAAGCAGCTCCGAGGCCGCCCGTCACGACTGTCGCCGCGGCCGCGAGCAGGAGAATTTTCGCGGCCTGTCGGCGATCAGCACGAACAGCCTCGGTTGCAGCAACGTTTCCGCTGTCCCCGCCCGACCCCGACAGGTCGTAGCGGGCGAGCGCACCGAAGGCAACACAGAACCGGAAGTAGTCCTGCAACGCGCCGAGGTAGCCGCCGAAGACGAACGGGACGGTCGCCCACAGCGACAGAGCCGGGACCGCACCGACCCCAACGGCGACCGCAATACCGAGAGCGACGGCGAACGACCCGATGGCCGACAGCCGTCGGGCGCGGCGCTGGTTCGCTCCGATGTTACACACGCCGGGCTGGTACTCTGCCATAGCCGTTGCTAGGGGCGCGACCGACAAATGAATCCTGATTGGGCCGTCGATACGGTGACTGCTGGCGATGTCTGTGTCATCAGGGTTTCATTTTTTGACTCCGGCGACCCATGCCCCGGCTATGTCCCTCCAGTTCGAGGTATCGAAGACATGGCAATGCGCCCTCATCGGCGGCCTCGTCCCCGCGCTGTTTACGATTGGGCAGGTGTTGCAGTCGTCGTCGAACATCACCTTTCACGGGCTATTCCTCGGCAGCGCCGTCGCGGGGTATCTGATCAAGCGCCACGGTGGAACGGGGACCGCCGCTGGGCACAGGGCCGGCCTCATCGGGGGACTCCCAGCTCTCTGGTCGCTGAAAGAGCTGTTGGTGGCAGTACCGACGGTTCCCAACCCGCTGTGGTTCCGGGCTGTCGGCCTCATCATGACACTGGTCGTCGGCGTGTGGCTGCTGGCACTTCCGGTGCTGGTCGGTGCTCTGGCCGGTCGCTTCGGCGGCTGGCTGGCCGAGCGACAGGGCCACCCGCGAATCCCCGCAGCGGGTAGCTGACGCGACGGGCACGGTGTGCGCTAAATCGAGAAGCTATTTGGTTCGTGACACCGAGAGAACGTGTATGCACGATGTTGCGGTGGTCGGCGCGGGTCCGGCTGGGTCCCGGTACGCGCGTCAGGCGGCGAGTCGGGGGCTTGACGTGGTGGTGTTCGAACAGGGGGAGATCGGCAAGCCGCTGGCCTGCTCGGGCCACGTGAGCACGGACATCTGGGAGTTCACCGAGGACGCTCGCGACGAACTGTTCCAGAACGAGATTTCCGGTGCGCGGTTCCACACGGGCGGCCCCGGGAGCGCAGACCATCCCTTCTACAAGGATGAAGTCATCTCGAACGTCATCGACCGCGTCGGGCTGGACAAGCACCTCGCCGGGCTGGCCCGCGACGCCGGTGCCGACGTTCGCGAGGAGCACTCCGTCGTTGGCGTCACCGAGGACAGGGACGGCGTCACCGTGGATGTCCGGGGCGACGACGGCGTCGAGACGCACCGCGCGAAGATGGTCGCCGGCTGTGACGGGCCGAAGAGCCGCGTCCGGCGGGAACTCGACCTGCCCGAACCCGACGAACTGCTCCACGGCGTACTCGGGTTCAGCGACGAGGTGGACCACAGCGATTTCGTCGACGTCCACCTCACCGTCCCGCGCTTTTTCGCTTGGCGCATCCCGCGGGGCGAGGCCGGCGTCGAGTACGGACTGGCGGTACCACCGGGGGACGACGCCCGCGGCCGCTTCGAAGAATTCGTCGACGGCTACGGGGTCGAAACCGACCGCCGCTGCTCGGGACTCATTCCCATTGGCCCACCGAAACGGGTCACCGGCCGGCGGTCCTTTCTCATCGGGGATGCCGCGGCCCAGACCAAGCCCTTCACCGGCGGCGGCATCCGCTACAGTATGACCGCGGCCGACCACGCGGCCCGTGAAATCGACCCGGAAGACCCGGCGACGCTGGGCGACTACGAGAGAGCGTGGCGCGACGACCTCCGGCAGGAGATACGCCTCGGCCACGCGGTTCGGGCCGGCTACTCCGCGCCGGAGCCGATACAGAAGGCCGGGATGAAAGCCTTCGAAGGCGAGATCGGCGTCCACATGGACCGGCCGACGACGCTGTTCTCCCGGGAGCAGTTGGCGGCGCTGTTCTCCCGGACCTGAACGCCCGACTGCGATGACCTCATCGAGTCCGCGTGACGTGTTATTCTTCTGGCGTGTGCAGATAACGTTTTTACCGGCCGATGGAAAAGGACGGGCGTGGTAACACGCCGACGTACCTACGTCCTCGCGGGCCTGCTTGTTCTCACCGGCTGCCTAACGACAGTCCTGCTCGCGCGGGTGCTATCGACGATTTTCTTCGCAATCACAGTCGCGTACGTGCTGTTTCCCGTCTCGGAGTGGCTCGGACGCAATGGGCTCAACAAGCGGCTGTCGGCGGCCGTGACGACGGGCATCGCCTTCGTCGTCGGAACGCTCGTGTTCGTCCCACTCGCGGCCGTGCTGTATCTGCGCCGCCGGGACCTGTTTACCTTCTTCCAACAGCTCCCGTCGGTGGTGACCCTCGATTTCGGCGGGTTCAGTTACCCGGTCGAAATCGATCCAACGCTGACGGCCGCCCGGGAGACACTCACGGCTATCGCGGTGGATCTGGCCGCTGAATCACCCGTGCTGGCGCTGAAGGCTGTGCTGTTTGCCATTCTCGTCTATGCGATGCTCTGGCAGCCAAAGGTTCCGAAAAAGGCCGTCTATCGGACGGTGCCGGCGTCGTATCACGAGGTCGTCAACCGCCTGCACCAGCGGCTTCGGGGAACGCTGTACGCGATATACGTCCTTCAGGCGGCGACAGCGTTCGGGACCTTCGTCGTGGCATGGGTCGTGTTCTGGCTGCTGGGCTATCAGGGAGCGTTCGCGCTGGCTGTGATCGCCGGCGTCCTGCAGTTCATCCCCGTCATCGGCCCCAGCGTCGTCGTCCTCACCATCGCTGGCGCGGACATCATCAACGGCAATATCACTGGGGCGATACTGGTGACCGTGTTCGGCCTCGTCTTCGTCGGCTTTCTCCCCGACGCGGTTATCAGGCCGAAGCTCGCCCGCTACACGACCGGCCTTCCAGCCAGCCTCTACTTCGTCGGGTTCACCGGCGGGGTGTTGACGCTGGGCGTCATCGGCTTCATCGCCGGGCCGGTCGTTATCGCGCTACTGGTCGAACTGTCGTCGCTGTTGACGAACGAGCAACAGGGGGACCAGCAGAGGCTGACGTGATGTGGGCTGTTCCAGCGGTCGCGACGCAGACTCAGTTCGTCTCCAGCGGCCGTCCCTGTGCCTCCCATTCGGTGAGGCTCCCCTCGTAGAAATCTACCTGCTCGAAGCCGAGATGCCGCAGGACGACGTACGTGTGGCTGATACGCCGGGCGGTGTTACAGTAGAGGACAACACGTTTCTCTGGGACGATGCCCGCATTTTCGAGAACCGATAGTGCCTCGTCACGAGGTAACAGGCCCCGGGTCTCGTCGTCGACGAGGTCCCGCCAGTCCAGCAGGACCGCACCGGGGATGTGACCCGCGTCGTATTCCTCGTCCTCGCGTGTGTCGACCAGCACCGCGTCAGGATCGTCTGCGGCGTCAGCGACCGCGTCCGGGCCGACCAGCGGCGTCGAGTCGGGACGCGTCACTTCGTAGTCGGTCGGCTCGACGGCCGGCGACTCGCTCGTCGTCTCCCGTTTGAGTTGCCAACTGGAGAAGTCACCGTCGAGGAGGTGGAGCCGGTCAGGGTCGTGGCCGAACAGTTCCGCAGTGACCAGAAAGCGAGCAGCGAAGACGCCGTGATGGTCGTCGTACGCAACGATCTCGCTCTCCGGCATGATGCCGGCCGCCGAGAGGAGTTTCGCCCACGCATCCTCGTCTGGGAGCATCCCGTGGCCGGCATCGGATTCCGCGCCGTGTTCGTCTGCCCGGAACGAATCGAAGGGCACGTTCACCGCGCCCGGGAGGTGTCCGAGGCCGTCGTACTCCCACGCGTCCCGGACATCGACTACCCGGAGGCCGTCACCCCGGGTTGACACCCACTCCGCAGAGACGAAATCAGTCATCATCCACGCGTTACCGCTCCGTCCGCTTGAAAACTCCCATCATAGCCGGTCGAAGGTGGATGCAAATACTGCCGACTCTCGTGAGACCGTGACCCGGTTCACTCCCGGACATGGGACGCCATGGCGCGTGTCCGCTGGGCTGCCGAAGTACTCGGTTTCTACAGACAGTAGTAGAGGCAACATATGCCGTCACGGTGGATGAGTGGCCGAACATGCCGAAAGTCGTAGTAATATATGTCTGGTAGACTTACGCTTCGATGCACTATGACTGAATACGCTAACGACGTGCTCGTCTCGGCCGACTGGGTCAGCGAGCATCTGGACGAGTTCCAGAGCGACGACCCCGCCCATCGACTGGTAGAGGTCGACGTCGACACGGAACTGTACGACGAGAGCCACGCGCCCGGCGCTGTCGGCTTCAACTGGGAGACGGATCTCCAAGACCAGACGACACGAGACATTCTCGACAAGGACGACTTCGAGGACCTGCTCGGTGCCCACGGCATCAGCGAGGACTCGACGGTCGTCCTCTACGGTGACAACTCCAACTGGTTCGCTGCCTACACATATTGGCAGTTCAAGTACTACGGCCACGACGACGTGAAGCTCCTCGACGGCGGCCGCGAGTACTGGGTCGAAAACGACTACGAACTCACCGACGAAGTGCCCGAGTTCTCGGAAGTCGACTACGAAGCCGCCGGTCCGCGCGAGTCCATCCGCGCCTACCGAGAGGACGTCGAGAACGCCATCGAGCGGGAACTGCCGCTTGTGGACGTTCGCTCGCCCGAGGAGTTCTCCGGCGAAATCCTCGCACCCCCTGGACTCCAAGAGACGGCCCAGCGTGGCGGCCACGTGCCCGGCGCACAGAACATCTCTTGGGCGGCCGTCACCAACGACGACGGCACCTTCAAGGACTACGACGAACTCGAAGAGCTCTACGCTGAGTACGGCATCGACGGCGACTCCACGACGGTCGCCTACTGCCGCATCGGCGAGCGCTCCTCGGTCGCCTGGTTCGCCCTGCACGAACTGCTGGGCTACGAGGACACCATCAACTACGACGGCTCCTGGACCGAATGGGGCAATCTGGTTGGTGCGCCTATCGAGAAGGGCGAAGCTGAGTAAGCGTAGCGCACGAAGCTTCGAATCGGAGCGGGGAGGCATAGCCGACCCGCGGAGAAGGGCGAGGCCGACGACTGAGCGTAGCGAAGAATCGGTCTCGTAGCGGAACGGCGACCACCGGGAGCCGTGAAGCAGGGCGAAGCTGAGTAAGCGTAGCGCACGAAGCTTCGAATCGGAGCGGGGAGGCATAGCCGACCCGCGGAGAAGGGCGAGGCCGAGTAAACGATAACGTAGAAATATCGATTTACCTTCGGTTTTTGTCGCGCTGGTCGGGACCGATGGCGTAACCGAGGCAGTGACCGTCGTTCCGAACGGCTCTCTTCCGACCCCGAAACGCAACGTTGTCCCCAACCGTACATTCAAGTCAGATGCGCATCCTAACCCGGACGTGGACCGAAAGGAACTCGAACGGGAACTCCGCGACACCTTCGACGCCGACCCTGACATCGTTACCGTCGTGGCCAGACAGGCGCGGGACCTCTCAGAATCGGACCAGTTCGTGACCGATTTCGGGGCGGAGCTAACGGTGGGGGATATCGTTGATAACCTCGCGGACGCGCCCGACGACTACGGACTCGCCGAGCGATGGAACTGGTGGCTGGGTGCGCTTGACCTCTCACACGGCGGCTACGCCCGATTCAGCGTGCGACAGGACATCGACAAGACATCCTGACCAGTTGCTGGCAGGTAGCTCTTTTTCGGAAAAAACGACGTGATGCCAGTCAGTGTACGCTAAGCCCGTGTGCCTCTCGTGCGTGTTCGAGGAGTTCCTCCGTCGTGTCGAACTCCTCACCGCAACTGCACGTGTGGTACGTCGTCGGGGGTTGCTGGCGTGTCGCCATGACAACTGAACAATGAGCCCCGAGTATAATAATTGTTTATGCTAGCGTGATAACACTGCCCAGTCGACGTGTTATCTTCACACAATACAGAATCTGTGACCGACGAGTTAGCGCCCCACAAGAGCTAACAGTTCGGATAGCATCGTGTTCTAGTCCGTAGATTTCCTCTCGACCCAGTCGCGACGGCGCGGTTCGGTCAGGACCGGAGCGAGAACCCGCCGAGGTCGTCGCGTTCGTCGCGCATGAACGTGTGGCGACCGGTGATGTACGCCGACCCGGTCACCTCCGGTGTCCCGACGTCGATACCGTTGCGCCGCTCGATATCGACCAGTCGACCGGTGAAGCGCGTGCCGATGACGCTCTCGTAGCGGTACGGCTCGTCGACATCGAGGTCGCCCTCGTGGTGCAGCAGCATCATCTTCGCACAGGTGCCGGTGCCACAGGGTGAACGGTCGACCTGTCCGTCACCGAAAACGACGACGTTGCGGTCGGCTTCGGCACCGTGCTCGTAGAACTCGACAATGGAAACCTGTCTCGCCTCGCCGGTGACGGGGTCGACGACATCGCCTCGCTCGTTGACCGCGCGCCGGATAGCTCTGCCGTACTCGACAAACGCGTCGACCGATGCCGTCTCGACTGACAGGCCGACCGCATCGGCCTCGACCATCGCGAAGACGTTGCCGGCCGAAACGATATCCACCGGCACCGAGAGCGAATCGTCGGTCGGGTCGGCAGCGTCAAGTGAGGCGACAGCGCCGAGGTGGTCGAGGGAGACAGACACTCCGTCGCAGACGAACGATTCGACGTTTCGAACCGTGACATCTTCAACGCGACCGTCAGAAACGGTCGGCCGGGTTTCGACAAGCCCGGCCGGCGTCTCGACGACGATAGTCTCAGCGGGCGAGAGCTGGCCCGTCTCGATCAGGGCGGTCACGGCACCGATGGTCCCGTGGCCGCACATATCGAGGTACCCCCGGCTGTCCATGAAGAACAGCCCGAGGTCGGCGTGGTCAGCGGCCGGTTCGACCGGTACAGCGCCGAACATATCGTCGTGGCCGCGCGGTTCACAGAGGAGCAGTTCGCGCAACCAGTCCAGCGCGTCGGCGAACCGGTCGCGCTGGGCGGCGACGCTGCCGCCCCGGATCGTCGAACGGTCGAACCCGCTGGTAACGATTCTGGTCGGTTCGCCGGCGGTGTGGGTATCGAGCGTCTCGACGAGGGTGTCAGTTTGCATCGGTGAGAGGATATGGTGAGCGTGGCTGCACTACAGTCGTCCCAGTTCTTCTATCTGTTGCTCGCTCCAGTCGTAAAACGGTTCGTCGATCTCCCGGAGCGTGTCGATACAGTCGTTGTATCGTTCCGAGACCGAACGTGAACACGACGGGGAACAGATCGCTCGTGGTGGTCCACCAGTCTGCCCGTCGGGGTCCACCCGGAACGGGGACAGCATCGGCAGCAGGGTACTCCATCGGATTCCGGTGTCCGCGAACCGACGACGGAAAGCGTATGCGGATGCTACCCCCGACAATGAACGTTCAGTTTCTCGGCGGCGCTCGTGAGATCGGACGGAGCGCCGTCCTCATCGACGAGTCGCTCCTGCTGGATTTCGGGATGCTGACCGACTCGCCACCACAGTTTCCGGTGCGTACGCCCTCACCGGACGCCGTCGTCGTTTCCCACGGTCACCTCGATCACGTCGGGAACATCCCGGCCTTGGTATCGGGCGACGCACGGCCACCGATTCACTGGACGCCGCCGACGTACGAACTGGCGATGACGCTCGCGCGGGACACGCTCAAACTCCACGGCGGGACGGTCAACTGTCCGTTCACTGAGACCAACGTCAGGCGAGTCACGCAAGTGTCGGAGACCCACGGCTACCGCGAGTCGTTCGAGGCCGCCGGCTACGAGGTCACGTTCTACAACGCCGGCCACATCCCGGGAAGTGCGCACGTCCTCGTCGACGATGGCGACACCCGCCTCCTCTACACGGGTGATTTCCACACTGTCGACCAGCGCCTCGTGTCGGGGACGACGGCCCGCCCCGACGCGGACGCGATCATCTGCGAGAGCACCTACTCCGATGTCGATCACGACCCCAGAGACACGGTCGAGGGACGGTTCGTCGAAAGCGTCGAAACGACGCTCTGGGAAGGCGGCACCGTCGTCGTGCCCGCCTTCGCCATCGGTCGAACGCAGGAGATGCTCCTCATCTGTGAGGCGCACGACATCCCGTGTTACGTCGACGGAATGGGGAAGCAGGTGACCGAGATGCTCGGACAGTACCCCGAGTTCGTCCGCGACGCGACCGCGCTTCAGCGGGCGAAATCCCACGCTCGGTTTGTTACGGGCAAGGACGGCCAGCGCAAGCGTATCTCCGATCAAAAGGCGGCTATCGTCACCACCAGCGGGATGCTCTCGGGCGGCCCAGCGATGACGTATATTCCTTCGATTCGGGGAAACCCGATGAACAAGATCACGATGACCGGATATCAGGTCGAGGGGACGCCGGGACGGGACCTCATAGAGACGGGGCGCGCCGAGATAGACGGTCGGGTTATGCCGGTCAGCGCGCGGGTCGAGCAGTACGACTTTTCCGCACACGCTGATCGCGGTGGACTGCTAGAATACCTCGAGAGCTACCGTGACACGCCGGTGCTCGTGAACCACGGCGACCGCTGTGTGGCCTTTGCAACCACGCTCTGCGAGAACGGCTACGACGCGACAGCGCCCGAGTTAGGTGCGACTATCGCCGTGTAGGACGGCGACGACGAGACGAGCGATGCGGTCACTCGCCCTCGTCCGCGGCTCCGGTGGCACGCTGTTTCAGCCACTCGTCGAGCAGGTCGCGGATTGCGGCGTCCCGGTTGTCGCGGTGGTCGGCGAACGCCTTGTCGTCAATCGCGTCGAGCAACTCCTCGTCCAGTTCGACCTCAATCGATTCGAGGTCCAGAAACGCTTCGTCCATTGATTACGGGGAGTTCGACGGCCAGAGAAATATATCCTCGTCAGACAGTCGTCAGTCAGTCGCGTGACAGCGGCCGCGCAAGCGAGGAGTTTCAGGACGGTGTCAGGAAGCCGCCGTGCTTTGATTACGACGCCCGTCATATCCACAGTCAGTGATGGGCACGCTACAGTCTCTTATTCGCCCCCACCGACTCGACGCGCTCGGCGCGTGGGCGGTAACGGGAATTCTCATGGGTGGCGCCGGACGCTTCGCGGCCAGTGGCGAATTTGATTGGGCAGTACTCACGGCACTTCTCGTCGCTGTCGCGGTCACGGCTCCGTTCGTCACACGGGACCTCGAAACGACGGTGCCCGCGGAGTTGCTCGGACTGGTCGCGGTGCCGGTACTCGTCCGGGCGTTCGGCGGCTTCCCGCAGGTCACGCCGTTCCTCGTGGTCGCTGGGGTCGCGCTGTTGCTGGCCGTCGTTCTCGATGCGCATACCTCGCTGACGATGACGCCGCGGTTCGCAACGGTGTTCGTCGTCATCGTGACGATGGCCGTCGCCGGCGTCTGGGCGGTCAGTATCTATGCGACAGACACACTGCTGGGAACCGCGTTTCTCGACGGCCAGACCGAGCTGATGTGGGACCTCGTCACTGCGACGGTCGCCGGTATCGTCGCTGGCGTCGTGTTCGAACTGTACTTCGAGCGGTCAGCACGCATTGCTCGACTGCGGGTCTCGGACCCGGATTCCCCAGCAGTTGACCAATCCGGGGCGTCCCTCCCCGGAGACGGGGAGCACCACCGCCTCGCGGTCCGGGCGCTACAGGCTGTTCTCAGTGGGATATCCCTGTTCGCACTCGTGCAGGGCAACGTGACGCTGTTCGTCAACAGCGGCGGCCCGCTGGCGATAACGTTCCTCCCAGCACTGTTCCGCCGGGAGTACGGCTACGCGATGGATACCGGTCTCGTGCTGTGGATCACAGTGGCGTCGACGCTGCACGGGGCCGGCGCGTTCGAGCTGTACGAAGCGTTTGGCTGGTACGACAGTCTGGCCCACGCCGTTTCGGCATCGCTCATAGCTGGGGTGGGATACGCGATTGCCCGAGCAGTCGAACGCCACTCCGGGGCGGTTGATTTCAACAGGGAGTTCCGTGCGACCTTCGTCGTCCTGTTCGTCCTCGCGGTGGGTGTCGGCTGGGAGATCCTAGAATTTGCCAGCGGCGGCATCGCGTCGGTCGTCGGCGGTGAGGCGGTCCTCGCCCAGTACGGAACGGGCGACATCGTGAACGACCTCGTGTTCAATACGGTCGGCGCACTCATCGTCGCGGGCTGGAGTACCGTCCACTTCGAGGGTATCGCAGCCCGACTCACCGGGCGGGTGGGGCGGCTCGCGAGCGGTGACTGAGAGTCCCGAAAGTGCTCCGCGGTACGGATAGACTGGGACGGAGGGCGGACACGCCTCGATTTTGACCGGCACTTCGAGATGGTCATGGAAACCGCCGAGACACGACTCACTGAGAATGCTGTCAGCGTCAGGCGACGCCAGCTTCGGCGTCCATCGGGTCCTGAATGTCGCCGACGACCTCTTCGAGGAGGTCGGTGACGGTCACCAGCCCGACGACTTCACCGTCTTCAAGAACAAACGCGAGTTCCTGACGCTCGGCCTGAAACTGGTCGATGGCGTCACTGACGGTCGAGTCTGGCGACATTGTCATCGGCGGCGAGGCGACCTCTTCGAGGTCAATGCCGTCCAGCAGGCCGCCCGACCCGTCCTGCTCCTCGCGCTCGTCGACGAGGGCGGGGATGTAGACGATGCCGAGGAACTCTTCGAGCGTCTCGCCGACGAGCGGATAGCGGGTGTGGGGCGTCTCGGCGATCCGCTCGGCGTTGGTCGCGTCGTCGTCGGTGGGCGACAGCGCAACGATGTCTTCTCGCGAGACCATCACCTCGCCGACTTCGCGGTCGCCGACCCGGAACGCCGCCAGTACCTCCTCACGGCGCTCCGCCGGTACGTCGCCGCGGTCGAGGACGGAGCCGAGTTCGTTGCGCAGTTCGGCCCGAGACTCGATGCTATCGACTTCGGTTTCGAGCCACGCGCCGGACATCTCGACGCCGAACAACCCCAGCGTCCACTTCGCGACGCCGTCGCCGACCTTGATAATCGGCGAGATGACCCACGCGAAGTAGTACAGCGGCGTCGCACCGTACCGGCAGACGAACTTCGCGCGCTCGACGCCGAGGTACGTCGGCGTCTGCTCGCCGTGAGTCAGATGGACGAGATTGATGATGAGGAACGCGATGGCCGCGCCAGCCCCGACCCCGGCCAGCGCCGAAGACTGGAAATACGGCTCGAAGATGGCCGCCAGCGCCGGCTCGGCGACGATACCGACCGCGATACTGGAGGCGGTAATGCCGACCTGACAGCTCGTCAGGTAGATTTCGAGGTCGTCAGTCATCTCCCAAGCCCGCCGGAGGCTGGGTTCGTCGAACTCGGACTCGTCGTACTGTCTGGCCCTCGTCAGCGCGAACTCGATGGCGACGAAGAAGCCGTTTGCGAGGATCAGGGCGACCCCTGCAAGCAGCCTGACCGCGATCTCGACTGATTGCATGTACCGGCGGGGTTCACGTCCTGACGTAAAAAAGTGAGGCTTACCGGTAGCGACGGCACTGGACCGTCATCAGGCGCTCTCGAAGTCGTACTCGACGCCGGTGAGGTCGGTCGAAACGTCCCAGAGCCGCTCGGCGGTCGCCTCCTCGCGAGAGGCCTCGTTGGACTGCTGGAACTCGGGCGAGCCGCGCATATCGAACAGCCCGCCGGGACCGACGTACTCGCCGCCGATGACGTCGTCGGCGGTGGCGGCGTACAGCATCGGCAGCGCGCCCTGTTCGGCGGACTGTGCGAGCACGGCGTTCGCAACGCCCATAGCCGCGGTTCGCAGCGCCGACCCCATCTCTCGCGGCCCGCGGAACTGGAGGTCGGTGTCGGCGTAGCCGGGGTGGCAGGCGACGCTTATCACATCGCCCCAGCCGTGGTTGCCCAGCCGGCGCTGAAGTTCGTAGGCAAAGAGGAGGTTGGCGAGCTTGCTCTGGCCGTAGGCCGACCACTTCCCGTAGGAGCGGTCGTGCTGGAGGTCATCGAAGTCGATTTCGCCCATCTCGTGAGCGCCGCTGGACTGCGTGACAATTCGGGACTCGCCGTCGGCAGCCCGGAGCAAGTCAAGCAGGTGCCCGGTCAGGGCAAAATGGCCCAGATGGTTGACGCCGAACTGCGTCTCGAAGCCGTCGGCCGTCTCGCTCCGTGGGATCGCCATGACGCCGGCGTTGTTACAGAGGATGTCGATGGCGTCGTAGTCGTCCCGGAGGCCGTCGGCGAACGACGCGACGTTCGATAGGTCGGCCAGATCACACTCTCTGACATCGAGCGTCGCATTCGGAACGGCTTCGCGGATCTCTTCGGCGGCCGATTCCCCGCGCTCGACGCTCCGACAGGCCATCACCACCGTTGCAGCCCTGCGAGCGAACGCTTTCGAGCCTTCGAGTCCCAGTCCGCTGTTCGCGCCAGTCACAACCACAGTTCGATCCGTCAGCGGGGGCATATCTTTGCGAGTCCAGCCTGTCATTGGCGCAGTTACGGGCGCGAGACACTGAAACCCATCGGCGGCGAGAGAGTGAGAGTCTTATGCCGTCGCCCCCGTGTTTCCGGTGATGAGCGACGTGCCGGTCACCGTCTACACGCGGGAGGACTGCCATCTCTGTGAGGAGGCCATCGAGACAATAGAGCGGGTCGCTGACGACGAAGGGGTCGCCATCGAACTGGCCCTCATTGACGTTGATGAGGACCCCGAACTCCGCGAGGAGTACGGTGAGCGCGTGCCCTACGTCTTCGTCGACGGGTCGCCGACGTTCAAGTACCACGTCACCGAGCGACAGTTGCGTGAGAAACTGCAGCAGTCGGCGTAGCCGCAGCGAGTCGGAGAGCGGGTGTGACCCGCAACTGAGCAGTCGGTAGCCTATCGCTGCGGGTGTCATGCGGTGGTTTCGGTTCCAGACCCGGACAGCAGCGTCGTTCGCTGCTTGGTCGACGCTATGTGGCAAGCACCAGTGTCGTTTATTGGTTCTCGCTGAGAATACATCGGCGATGCCCTCCAGTATCAGCGAGACCATCTTTAGTGAGCCGTCCGGACGCCCTATTACACTCGTTCATGCCGCCGGAGCACTCATCTTCGCCGGCCTGTACAGCTACGGCTGGGTTGTCGATGGAGCCCCGGGTAGTTGGTTGCTCATCATGGTACTCGGGACTGGATTGGCCGGTATTGCCGAGGCGCTGCCAGCGAGTCGGCGGCAAACGGCTGGTGTCCTCCGGTCCGTCGCGATTCTCGTACTCCTCTCTCTCGTCGTTGCTTCCATCGCTGCACCCGAGTTTATTGTTGGCTGACCGCGACACTACGTCGGGAGCCGGGTAGTTTCCTGCTCACTAGCGACCGCAAGAGCAGACACGGTCGCCGACGGAACCGGTGCTACCGACTGCGTTCGACTGCGTGTTGCAATGCTTCGGTTGCTGCTGTCGGATCGTCGGCCTGTGTGACCTCGGTGATAACAGCCACACCGTCAGCCCCGGCTTCGGCGACTTCAGTGGCGTTCTCGGCCGTGATGCCGCCGATGCCGACAAACGGAATGTCTACGGCCTCGGCGATAGCGGCGACGCGATCAGTGCCGATAGCGTACTCGTCGTCGTCAATGTCGTCTTTCGAGCCGGTGGCAAACACCGCGCCGACACCGAGGTAGTCCGCACCGGCCGCCGCTGCGGTTTTGGCAGCTTCGACAGTCGAGACGGAGCGCCCGATGAGCGCGTCAGCACCGAGAAGGTCCCGCGCAACAGAGACGGGAAGGTCGTCGTCGCCGAGGTGGACCCCGTCGGCGTCAAGTGCCTGTGCGATGTCAACACGGTCGTTCACCACAAACGCGACGCCGGCCTCGCGGGTCAGCTCTCGCAGTTCGCGACCGAGTTCGTAGCGCTCGCGCGCGGTTCGGTCCTTCTCGCGGAGCTGGACGACGCCAACGCCGCCGTCGATTGCGTCCGCGACGATTGCGTCGGTTGTCCGGCCCGCCGAAAGCGACGCCTGCGTGACGAGGTACACGTCCCAGTCGACCATATCTGGTCTCGGAACCGACGGGTCTTGGGTGCTGTGCGTTAGGTCAGGACTCCGTTTCGGCTGTCGAACTCGCCGTGTCCGCATCGTCGGTGCCAGTCTTGGAACCCATGACCGCACCGTCGCGCACGGCCATCCGAAGGCCGAACTCGGCAATGTTACCGCCGTGTTCCGCCGTTCTGGCGAGGCTGTCGAGGGCGCGCGTGAGTCGGTAGTCGGCGTCGCCGGCTTCGAACAGGTGGCGGTCGAGGCTGGTTATTCGCTGGCGTACCGCTCGGCGCGTGGCCAGCGTCTGCCGGGCGGTAGCGACGCAGGCATCACCGATGATGACGCGGACAGCGTCCTCGACGACGGTGCGAACGTCCTGAGCGATATCTTCGAGGGCTGTGACGATAGGTGGTTCTGGCTGCCCATCGAGCTGTTCAGCAACGGTGCCGATCCGTTCGGCGTGGTCGGCCACGCGTTCGAGTTCGTTCGCTGTCCCCCAGAGCGTGAACAGTTCGGGGCGGGTCAGCCCGAGCGCGTCTATCTCATCGAGTCGCGCCAGCCCGCGCTCGAAGTAGCGGTCGATCATGGCGTACAGCCGGTCGGCCTGCTCATCGCGGTCAGCCCACCGGTCGCTGGTCGTTCCGGTTGTGAGGGCGGCCATCGCGTCCCGGTGCATCGACAGCGCGACGAACTGAAGCTGGCGGACCGACTGCCTGACGGACACCTCACTGGCGTCAAGCAGTGTCTGGACTGTTACCTGCGATTCGGTTTCCTCGGCGACGGTGACGCCGGTCAGGTTCCGGGTGACGCGTTCGATGGCCCGCTGTTGCTCGTCGGTGTAGCCGTTGGGGACTCCGAGGGCGACCGATTCAACGCCGGCGGCGTAGGCTGCCCGAAGCAACTGCTCTATCTCGGCCGGGTCGTCGGTCCCGGCATCGAGCGCGACGTGGTTCCGCGCCGTCGTCTGGGACTCGGGGGTCTGAATCACAAGCAGGCCATCGATATGCGTGTGGAGGTTCACCGTCGTCCCGGCCGTACAGTTCTCGGACTCGGCCCACTCTTTCGGCAGTGAAACGGTGTACGTGCCGCCGCCGACGGTCTGTATCTTTCGGGTGTCCATGCTTAGTAGATAAGTTCGGAATCAGTTTCGACCATGTACAGGGTGCGTGCCGCGATGTTGACGGCGTGGTCGCCGACGCGTTCGAGGTCCCGAACCGTCAGCAAGAGCCGGGACACGTCATCGAGGAGTTGCTCGACCGCCCAGCCGTCGGCGCTGTCGGCCTCCCGCTCGATGAGGTCCCGAGCGACGGTCTCGCTGGCCCGCTGGCAGAGCGCATCGAGTGCATCGTCGGCAGCCGCGATGGCGCGACATTCCTCGGTGTCCTCCCGCCGGTAGGCGTCGATGCTTCGCTCGACCATCTCGGAGGCTTCCCGGCCAATCGTATCGACGTCGACTTCGGGGGCGAGTCGGCGGTCGGCCGACTGCGCGTACGCCGCGAGGTTCGTCGCGAGGTCCGCGACGCGTTCGAGGTCGGTGAGTATCTTGAACGAGGCGGCGACGAAGCGGAGGTCGGTCGCGACCGGCTGCTGGAGGGCAAAGAGGTCGATACAGTCGGCTTCGAGGGACAGATACAGCGCGTTAATCTCGTCGTCGCCGTCGATGACCGACTGCGCCATCTCCGGGTCAACCGTCCGGAGCGCGGCGAGTGCTGCTTCGAGTCGCTCGACGACGAGGTCGCCCATCTCGACCACATTTTCCCGGAGTTCGTCCAGTTGTCGCTGGTACGACTCGCGCGACATGGGTCACCCGAACTTACCGGTGATGTAGTCCTCGACACGCTGGCTCTCGGGGTTCTCGAAGATCTTGTCCGTGTCGTCGTACTCGACGAGTTCGCCGCCGGTGAGGAAGACGGCGGTCTGGTCGGAGATGCGGGCGGCCTGTTGCATGTTGTGAGTGACGATGACGACGGTGTAGTCCTTCGACAGTTCCTCGACGAGATCTTCGATTTTCGAGGTCGCGATTGGGTCGAGCGCCGACGCCGGTTCGTCCATCAGGATGACCTCGGGGTCGACTGCGAGACAGCGCGCGATACAGAGCCGCTGTTGTTGCCCGCCCGAGAGGCCGAGCGCGTTGTCGTCGAGGCGGTCGCTCACCTCGTCCCACAGCGCCGCCTGTTTCAGCGACCGCTCCACGAGGTCGCCCTCCTTCTCCGTATCGTCGCGGCCGAACAGGCGTGCGAGCAGGCCCTTGTTGATGTCGCCATGCTTGCGGGGGCCATACGAGATATTCTCCCGGATAGATTTCGGGAACGGGTTCGGCGACTGGAACACCATCCCGATGCGCTTGCGCAGTTCGACGAGGTTGGCGTTGGGGTCGTAGATTTCGGTGCCTTCCAGTTCGACCGAGCCGTCGATGCGAGCGGCCTTGATGCGGTCGTTCATGCGGTTCAGACACCGCAGATACGTCGACTTGCCACACCCCGACGGGCCGATGAGCGCCGTGACGCTGTTTTCGGGAATCGCCATCGAGACGTCTTGCAGCGCGTGGTCGTCGCCGTACCAGACGTCGAGGTTCTCGACGGAGAGCTTCGCTTCGCCCTCGAAGTCGTACTGTCGCCACGCCTCGCGGACCTGCTCGTCGCTCTCGCCGGCCGTCGTCTCGGTACTCGGCGAGGCGGTTTCGACTGTCCGATTGCTGTTCGTTTGCGTGTCCGTGCTCGTCTCTGTGTTGATGCTATCACTCATAGTTGAGTTTCCTCCGGAAGTACGTCCGCGCCGTGATACCGACCGCATAGAACGTCAGCACGACCATCAGCAGGATGAACGCCGTTGCCCACCCCATCTCAGGGGACCCCGACACCCCGGCCGCGATGACGGCCCACACCTGCGTCGGCAGCGACGCCGAGGCCGTCAGCAGGGCGTCGTTGACGACGAACGGCGGGCCCGAGACGAAGCGGAAGCCATCGATGACATCGACGGCCGTCGTCGCGTTCAGCGTCGACCCGAGCACGAGAATGAGCGGGGCGGTCTCGCCGGCGATGCGGCCCACACCGAGGATGACGCCAGTGATGACGCCCGGCATCGCCGCCGGCAGAACGACGCTCTTGATCGTCTCCCACTGGGTCACGCCCAAGGCCGCACTGGCGTCCCGGTATTCGTCGGGAACAGCCTTGATAGACTCCCGCGATGTGATGAGCACCAGTGGCAGGAGCATGAAGCCAAGCACCAACATTCCGGCCAACAGTGACTCGTCGCCGCCCAGTCGGGGAATCAGGAACGCCGCCCCGAACAGGCCGAAGACGATGCTCGGTGTGCTCCAGAGCGCGTTCGTCGCGATCTCGACGAGCGCGGTGAACCGGCCCTGCTCGGCGTACTCGGTGAGGAACACCGCCGCACCGACCCCCAGCGGGACGGCGAACAGCGTCGCGCCGACGACCAGCCACACCGTGCCGACGATTGCGGGCATGATCCCGCCGGGTTCGGCCCCGAGCGGGATGTAGGCCTGCATCACCATCGGCCACGAGAGGCTTCCCTCGTTCGCGACGGTGACGCCCAGAACCCTGAACGAGACGCCGGTCGCGGCGACGTGCAGGCCGACCAGCGCGGTGAAGCCGGCCGCACCAACGAGGCCGAGGCGCGTCTCCTCGGTCAGCAGCCGGCGGGTAATCGTCGCCTCGCTGGACCGCTTTGCGACGGTCGTGAGTGTCGCCAGTGCGAGTGATGCGATGGCGGCCGCAAACGCGACCGCCGGCACGAGATTCACCGGGCCGACCTGTGGATTGACGCCGGCGACGGGCTGAAGCAACAGCGCGGTCAGCAACAGCCCGAGTCCGCCGAACATCCCCAGCGTGACCAGCGGGGCCTCGCGTTGTGCGCTGTCCGCCAGCGTCGGCCCGTCACCTGTGAGTACGCCGACGAGCGGGAGGGCAGCAAGTGCGCCAGCAGCGACCGAACCGAGGACGACCGCAGTGAGGCCGAGCGTCCCGCCGAGGGGCAAGCCGAACGGGGCGGGGCCGAGAACGAGGAAGAAGCCGATGAGGACGACGAGCGTGAGGACCCCCGTCGGAACGGCCTGTCGGATCGAGCCGGTGCGCTCGGACTGTGACCCGACATTTCGCAGCGAGCCGAACGAGCGGAAGAACGTGACCGCGAGGGCCAGCGCCGGCGCGATGAGCAACAGTGTCCCGACTGTCGTGTCGGGCGTGACCGCGATTGCCGTGGCAAGCGCCTGTCCCTGTCGGTTGACTTGGACAGTGTATTCGTAGGCGTAGCGCAGCGGGGACCCGGTGACGAGCACGCTCGTAAACATCGCGGCGAGAGCGCCGACCGCCGCCAGCGGAAGGACCCGGAACAGCTGTCGAGCGCCGGTGTTCCAGTCGCTCGTGCCCGCGGGGGTGCGAGCGAACTGGACAGCCGCAGCGAGCACCGGCGTCAGGAGGACCAGTGCGGTCAGTGCGCCGACCGAGAGGCCGTGGAGGGCGTAGCTGACGCCTTTCATCGTCACGAACACGACGATGGTCGCCATCACGGCCACCATCAGGAAGGCGTTGAGGTTGATGACGAGGAAGGCCCCGTACTCGCGGCCCCGGGCACCGAACCCGGCCCGGCACTTCGCGGCCGACCACGCTGACAGGAGCGTCCCAACGAGGAGGAACACGGGGATGACTGCACCGCCGGTGAACCCACCGGAGAGGGCCTTCGGGCTCCACTGCCAGCCGACGCCGATGGTCCCGGTCACGATTACGAGTCCGAGCGCGCCGACGACGATTGCCGTCGGGAGCGTCGAGCCGAGGTCTTCACGGGGGAGAATCGCAAGCAGGAACAGCCCGACACCGGCGACGACAGCACCGACGAGCCACAGGAGCGAGCCAAAGCCGGCGAGGGCACCCCCGACAGCGGCACCGATAGCGAGGCCGAGTACGCCGAGCGCGCCGCCGGAGAGCAGCCCGGCGCTCATGTTCGGTTCCGTGTCCACGAGTTCGAGCCGGGAGGTGACACCGGCACCGGTGAGCGCCAGCGCCTCGACCAGCAACACGGTTCCCAGCAGCGTCGCCATCGTCACCGGAAGGGCAACCGCGAGAACAGTCAGCGCGACCGTCGAAACGACGAGGCCGAGGCCGATGCCGCGCACCCGCTGTGAGGTGACCGGAACGACGTTGGTGTAGGAGGCGAGACCGGTGACTCCGACCGCCCCGACGACGACAGCCAGCAGCGTTCCCAGAGCCGTGGTGAGGGGGTCACCGCTGGCACTGGGCGGGACCAGATTGACGAGCGTGACCAGACCGAGCGTGAACCCGATGACGCTGAGCGCGATTGCCGCATCGAGGCCCCGGTCGTAGACGTTCGAGTCTGCACTGACGAGCCGATCCGCCGTCGTGTACGCGTCACTCATTGTTGCCCCTTCAGTTTCCGCTGCATTCGTCGCTCGATGTACTGCGAAACGATGCTCATCCCGGCGACGATGACGAACAGCATGACGCCGGCGACGAACAGCACGTCGACGGTGCTCTCCGAAGCGCTTCCGTACTGGGTCGCAATCAGGCTGGTCAGCGTCGCGTTGGCGTCGAAGACGTCGAACAGCGGGTCGGCGAACTGCGTCCCCGAGGCCATGATGGCGGCGACGGCCATCGTCTCGCCGATGGCCCGGCCCAAGCCGAGGATGACGGCCGCGGAGATGCCCGAGAACGCCGCCGGAATGGAGATGCTTTTCATCGTCTGCCACTCGGTCGCACCCATGGCGACGGAGCCGTCACCCATCGACCGGGGCACGCTGGAGAGTGCGTCTTCGCCGACGGAGACGACCGTCGGCAGCGCCATCACGCCCACGACGATTCCGGCGATGAGGAAGCTCGCCCCGTCGTCGAGGAAGTTCGTCTGGATGAAGCCGTTCAACACCTGAAAGCCGATGAAGCCGTAGACAATAGAGGGGATACCGGCCAGAATCTCGACACCGGGCTTGATGAGTTCCCGCAGGCGGTCGCTGGCGACTTCGGCGATGAACAGCGCACCGAACAGACCCAGCGGACCAGCCACTGCGCCCGCGATGACGGTAACGACGACCGTCGCCCAGATCATCGGTATCAGCGAGTAGGCCCCACTGAGCGGATTCCAGTACGTCGAATCCGACGGCAGGACGGATTCAAGCCAGAAGAACCAGCGAGGGCCCCCGTTTTGCGCCGGTATCAACAGCAGTCCGGTCCCGTGTTCGAGAAACGCCGGCAGTGCGCTCACGAACAGGAAGAACGTGATGAACGCGACCGTCAGCACTGTCAGCACCGTCGCGACCAGCGTGAGCAAACGCGCGACTTCGGCCTGATATGTAACCAAGCCGACCGCCGTGACGAACACGAACGCGAGCAACATCGGCAACGCCAGAGCCGGCCGGAACAGGAAGACGAGAATCGTCGCCACCAGCGTTGTCGCTATCGCGCCGACGGCGAGCGTCGACCCGTCGACTCTGTCCCCGCTCGACACTGCCTCGCCCTCCGTCGTAGGTATGTCCTCTGTCATAGTATGGAAAATCGACCGACACGGTCGACAGTCGTTCAGCGATTCGCAGCTGCGGTCGATTACACCTGCTCGGGGAGCTTGGCGCGCTCTTCCTCGCGGCGGCGAGCGCCGAGCTTGAAGTAGTTGTTCGGCGCGACGAAGGTGTCCTGGCCGAAGTCGGACAGGATCATGTTGATGACTGCGGCTTCCTTCATCGAGGTGCCTTCCCACGTATACATGTGGAGGTCGCGCGACAGCGGGTACGCCTTCGAGTCCAGGCCGTTCTGGTCGTCCTGGTAGCTGTAGGTCGTTCCTTCCCACTCCAGGCCGACAGGGGCCAGCCCGTCGGTGTCGATAAACGCCAGCGCGAGGTAGCTGATGGCGTTGTCGGCCTGTGCGATGGCCTGTGCGAGGCGCTGGTTCTGGCCGTAGCGGTTCGCGACGGAGGTATCTTCTTCGGGGTTGCCAAAGACGTTGGAGACGAAGGAGGTTCGCGTCCCGGAGCCCTTGACGCGGCCGAGGACCTGAATCTCGCGGTCCGGGCCGCCGAGTTCGCTCCAGTTGGTGATTTCGCCCTTGTAGAGACCCTTGAGTTGGTCACCGGTAACCTGTTCGACATCGGCGTCGGCGATCTCTTGGGAGACGACGAGCGGCTGGCCGTCGACGCCGACGACGTGGTCGACGAACTGCTCGTAGGAGTCGCGGTCCGGAAGTTCGTCCTCGACGTTCCCGGAGGAGTTGCCGATATCGTTCTGGCCGTTCATCACCTTCTCGACGCCGGTCCCGGAGTGGGAGAGGCCAACGGTGAACTGGAACGGCGGGCCGTCCTCGCCACCGGCCTCGAACCCGTACAGACCGCCCCAGTAGTCCGCGAGGTTCTGGTCCGTATCGATGTCGTACTCGCCGTGTGGCCAGTACTCGGTGTCGCTGGCCGGGCGGTTAGCGTTCCAGTACGAGGCCGCGGTGTTGGCGATGGGGTACACTGTCGAGGAACCGCCGGATTCGAGCGCGCCGGTGCCGCCGGAGCTACTGCCCTCGTCCGTCTGCTCGGTCGCTTCCATCTCCGCCGACGCCGCCTCGGTGTCCGCACTCTTGCCGGAGGTCCCGTCCGCCTCGGAGTCGCCGCTGCCGCTGGAACACCCGGCGATTGCAGCGAGACCGGTTGCGCCCGTCGTTGCGATGAATGTCCGCCGCGATACGCGGTCTGACAGCCCGTTGGAATCGTGCGCCATCACCAGAGTCCAGCGAGACAGCTAATAAGTAACCTGCTAAGATACCTATAGATATTAGACTATTGCTATATAGACATAGTGTGTGAAACACCAACAAATAGGTAGGAATATATCGTCTTATTCGTCGTATTGGGCCGTTAAAGGCTCGAACACGCTGGATATCACTGACTGGTCGGGTATATCTTTTTCAGCCGTTTCAATCACTTATACCGGCGAATATCGTCGCAGGGGCGACGTTTATCCGCAAAATATGTCCCCAAATAGTAGAGCTCATGTATAGTATATAGATATGAGTGGATTTATATCATCCCGTGAACGAGTGCCAGCCACATGGAGACACGCAAGGTCCAGGTGACAGGCGGGTCGACATACACCGTCTCCCTACCCAAAGAGTGGGCGACAGAAAACGACGTGAGCGCGGGCAGCGTCGTCGAGTTCCACGCTGAACGGGACCTGCTGTTGCTCGCTCCGCAACGAGAGAACGGCCGCGTGGAAGGGAGTCTCGACGTTGAAGGGCTCGAAAACAGGCACGAACTCACGCGGGCGGTCATGACGATGTACGTCAGTGGTTTCGACATCATCCAGCTCGAAGCCTCTCGCATTACGGCCGAGCAGCGCCGTATCATCCGCGATGCGACACAGGGACTGGTCGGTCTAGAGATGATCGAGGAAACGACCGACCGGGTCGTCCTACAGGACCTGCTCGACTCGTCGGAGCTGTCGGTCCACAACGCCATCACGCGTATGCGGCTGGTCTCGTTGACGATGCTCTCTGATGCTGTCGAGGCGCTCATCGAGGACGACGACGACCTCGCGGCGGACGTGATGCAACGTGACGACGACGTGGACCGCCTCTGGTACATGGTTTCGCGTGTGTTCCGCACCGTCCTCCGCAATCCGACGACAGCCGACGAGATCGGTTTCCCACGCGAGACCGTGTTCGATTTCCAGTCCAGCGCCCGCCAGCTAGAGCGTATCGCCGATCACGCGACCAAGATCGCCAGCCTCTCTCAGGAAATCGGGGAGATCACCGGCGAAACTGCCAATCTTCTTGATCAACTGGAAGCCGAAGCGATCGCCGTCCCCGAAACCGCGATGGACGCCCTGTTGACCGAGGACTCCGACGAGGCCGTCGAACTGGCAAACGAGGCCCGGAGCCAGATCCCCGATGTCGATGGGACCGCCCGCGAAGTCGACGGCCAGATCCGCGAGTTCGACCCACAGAGCGCACAGGTACTGGGGCTCATCGTCGACTCCCTGTCCCGGACAGCCGACTACGGCGGCAACATCGCCGAAAGCGCGCTCCAGAAAGCCGCACCGCGACCGCAGTCCTGACAACAGGAACAGAACGATAGACAGTCGTCCCGCCGACCTCAGCTCGTCGACACCAGACAGTGACAGCGGTGTCGCCTGATCGTGTCGAGGCAGGCTACGATATCGGCAAGCGCCGGACACGTCACCGAACAGCCGTCGTAGAGGTACTGGACGAGGCTCGTTCCGTCGAGACCCGATAGGGCGGCAGCCGACCGACTGTGAAGCTGTTGCTGGCGGGTCGCTGCCGTCGTCTCGCAGTCAGCTTCGATTTCAGCGAGCTGGTCGTCGATGGTGTCGAGACGGACTGGATCAGTCGTACGGCGTGCGTTCGCACCGAGTGCGGCCCCGCGACGTTCACAGTCGTCAAGCGTTGCTCGCACCGACTGTAACGACTCCCGTTCGCGTTCAAGCGCCGGGAGCAACGTCTCACGTTCGTCGTGTGCCCCCTCGCTTGTGGTCAGCAGTGCGTCGTACAACCGCGGAGTCAGACGCGTTCCCGTGGCGATCTGCGTGCCGAGTTCCGGGCCGAACTCCATCGACATGTTCGCTTCCAGCGTGTCGTCGTACTCGGCTTCGTAGTGTGGCACAGCCATGACCGTCTCCCGGTAGGCTTCCCGAACAGCACGCAGGCTGGTATCGGGTTTCGGCTGCCGGGTACTGAGCGCCGACATCCCACCCGCTGCGGTGTCGACGGTACCTGCGGGTTGTCCTGTCGGCTCAATAGACGCGAGATTGGTTCGAAAGCGCCTGAAGGCCGTCAGTTCGGCCTCGACACAGTCGATCTCTCGCTGAACGACAGCGAGTGCCTGCTCGATTCGCGGCTGGCTCGTCTCAGTGTCGGACACACTCGGCCGAACCGTCAGCTGTCGCCATATAGGTATTTTATATGTTCGATATATAGACGGTTATACTGCTACCGTCAGTGGGCACTCCAGTACGAGACGAGTAGCAACAGTGTACAACTACAGGTGCTGTCAGACCGCTCCCCTCACCTCGTCGCCAACGGATGCACTTTTCCCGAGGGGGGAAGTACGACCCGATGGTGGCGATGACGAGATGTTACCCCCGCTGAGCCCCTTGTGACGATGGACTTTTCCTGAGCCACCATTTCACTCCAAACAGCAGCTAAAACGGTGCAGCAGGGCCTTCGTCAGTGTCTCCGTCAGCGGCCGCAGTGTCTGCCGGCGTCTCCCCGTCAGCGTTTGCACGCTCCAGCGGCCCGTCCCAGCCGTTTAGCCCGGGTTCGAAGCTTACCACGTCGCCATCAAAGCCTTCATACGACGCGATGAGCCGGGCGGCCTGCACGCTGGACTTTCCTTTCGGACACACTGTCACAACTTCATCGTCGCCTTCGAACCGTTCGACTTCGTCGACGAGCGACGGGAACGGGACGTTCTCGCTTCCGGGGATATGTCCTCGCTCGTACGCGCCCGGCGAGCGGATGTCGACTATCCGGACCGTCTCCTCGTCGAGTTTCGACCGTAGCTCGTCGGCGTCGATTTCGTCGTCCATGTCCAGCCGCTAGCGGCCGATACCTAAACCTTCACCGGCTACAGCAAGCCGTCGGCCTGTGCCAGCAGGATGCCCTCGATGGTCGCGTCGTTGGCCGGCTCGCGGCGGGCGACCTGTAGCGCCTCGTCGATGGGCACCGTCGTCACGGAGAGGAACTCATTGTCGTCAAGTTCCCGGTCGACCGGTTCCAGTCCCTCGGCGAAGACGATGCCGCGGCGGTGCCGAAGCACGCCGGTCGAACAGGAGAACTCCTCGATGAGCGAGACGCCGGCGGCCTCGAACCCGGTCTCCTCACGGAGTTCACGCGCCCCGGCGGTCGTGTAGGACTCGTTGTCCTCGACGATGCCGGCGGGGAGTTCGAGACATTGCTCGCGGATGGTCGGGCGGTACTGGTCGACCATGACGAGTTCGTCACCGGTCGTCGCAACCACGACGGCCGCATCGGGCAGTTCAGCCCAGTAGTAGTCCTTCTCCGAGCCGTCAGGCTGGCGGACCCGGTCGTAGCCGCCGGTGTACCAGCCGGTTTCGTACTCGCGTTCGCTCTCGACGATGGGCCACTCGTGGGCCGGTTCGCGGGTCATACGTCCTGTCGGACCGCGACGTGGTAAAACGTGCCGTTGTGCCTGACGACGACGCCGTCATCGGTCACAGCCCCGTCGTACTGCTGGCTGAGCGCGTCTCGCTCGTCGAACGGCGAGTGGGTGAACGCACCTTTGAATCCGAGCGGGCCGCGCCAGTACGGCTCTGACTGCCCGACCGCCGACGGGGATGCGTCAGCCAGCGCCGCGCTCGTGTACGGGAAGCGTCGCTCCGACTGCGTACTCCAGTTGATCGCCGTGCCGTTGTCGACGCTGTACTCGCCATCGGCTGGTGTGGCGACAGTGTAGTAAGGGTCGCCGCTCTTGAGGAGGCCCGGCAGCGCCCCCAGCGCTAGCAACAGCACAACGACGGCGATGATACCGAGCAGAGTGTTCCGTGTGACCGGGCGCATCAGACGACCTCGCGGTAGATACTGCCGAAGGCCTGCCGGCGGAGCGTGCCGACTGCCGCTCGGCGTTTGTCCTGAAACGTCGCTGCGACGGCCTGCTCTGCAAAGGGTGCAGCGTGCCAGACGACGTTATCCACGTTCTTCGCGCCGACCAGCGTCACCTCACAGTCGGTGTCCTCGCGCCACGCTTCGAACTCCGCCATCGAGCCGACCTGCACCGCGAGTGATTCCGCGAACAGCACGTCGCGGGCGGTCTCGACCACCTCGCTGGTGACTCGCTCCTCGTAGGCCTCCGCGTCGAGACCCATCGCTTTCGCGACTTCCTTGACGACAACCTGCGCTGTCGACCCGAGCGCGCCGTAGCGCTCGCGGGCCTCGGCTGCCGATGCCGGCGCGAACTGCCCCTCAGTGTCCATACGTCACCTTACCGCCGGCGGGACTATTCGGTTTCGTCTCCGCTCTCGCCAGCGTCGGACTCTGACGTGTCAGCGTCAGCAGCGTCGGCGTCGCTATCGCGCAACATCTCTCGCGTCAGATCCCGAGCCTCGGCCAGTACCTCGCTGTCGTGGTCGCTGAGCGCGTTCGATCCACGGTGGCGGTCCGCACCCTGCGGGAGATCGTGGCCGTGGTCGTGGCTGTGCCCGTCGCCGCTTCGGTCGACGGTGTCCTCGAACACCTGCGGGAACTCCGTCTCCGCGGCGTACTCGACGACCTCGGTGGACAGTTCGTCTTCTCCGAGTTGACCCCAGTCGGGGACGCGCTCGTCGAGCCACTCCTCGTGGTCGTCGCCGCCGGTCATCGCCGTGAACGCGAGGTGGTTCGCCAGATGCACGTCGTCGGCTTGCGGGTCGTCACACACTGGACAGGCGTATCCCATCGGTGTGCGAACCGTGGATGCGGAGCCGTATATGTAGTCGGGGTCTCGGGCCCAGAAAGCGTACTGCTAGCGACCAGCGGCGCTCACTTACAGCAAGCGAACCATCACGAGCGCGTCCTCGCCGTTGCTGTAGTAGTTCGGGATGGTCTTGCGGTGCTCGAACCCGAAGCGCCGATAGAGCTGTCGTGCCCCGTCGTTGTCGGCCCGGACCTCCAGCTTTATTGACCCTGCCCCAGTCTGGCCGATGACTTCCATCGCCCGCTGTAACAGCGCGCTTGCGACGCCCTGTCGTCGGTACGCCGGCCGGACCGCGAGGTCCTTGATGTGACCGAGCGGCGTGCCGTGGTTCGGGACTGTATCCGCGATGACATAGCCCGCGACGGCGGGCGGGTCGTCGTCGTCATTGCCAGTCTCGGCGACGAGAAACCCCGCTTCGTCGAGATAGCTCTCCAGCGCCGAAAACGGCCACGGCTGTGGAAACGACGCCTGCTCGATGCGGTGGACCTCGATGAGGTCCGCGCGGACGGCGCGCCGGACCGCTGGCGTATCCGGCGTCTCCGGTCCGTCAGGAGCGACCGTTGTCACGTGTGTATTTCGATGCGGACCTACATATGTGTTACCGCCGACCGAAGACGCCCCGCGTTCTGGCTGTTTGTCGATAGGTTCTGATAATTCATGCATCGATACGACTGAGGCAGAGCCGGAACGCCGGAAAGTTCTTTAGCCTGACGAGTCTAGTTGCAGGTGCACCCGTTTTGGGTGCCACCACCCCCACCCCCACCCCTCTTTCCAAGTCTTTCCGTCGCTACCGACTGGCCTAGAAGTCAGTGCTGTCAGAGCCGACTGCACACGCCGGGGAAGCGAGATCAATCACAGAAGGGCCTGACCGTTGCAGGACGGGCTTTGGCTGCTGCCATCTGGTTTGTTTGACCGTTGTACGGCATCGACGCCGCGTACACTGAGACAGACACGGTCCGGACGTGATTTCACGTTCCGAAAAATTGCGGTTGTGCGTGACCGCGCGTGTCTCACCGCGCTTCGCGCCGTTCGCACGAATCGGGAGTCTTCGCTCCGCGCAGACTCGCGTTAGTCGTCTGCAGGTGCAGCGCCGCTGTCGTCGTGCTGCTGTTTCGTGTGCGAGAGCTTGCCACCGGCGGCGAGGATCTCGCGTTCACGCTCGGAGGCGTCGAGCTTGCCGGTCGCTTCCCAGTCGTCGTTCACGCGGATGGTGAACTCCTCCTGACCGGAGCGGACGGCTTCGGCTGCGTCGTCGACGATCTCGATGTCGTCGCCTTCCTCGATCTTCTCGTAAGTCTCTTCGTCGATGGTGAGTGGGACGATACCGAAGTTGAACAGGTTCGCCTTGTGGATGCGGGCGAAGCTCTGTGCAAGGACGGTCTCGATTCCCAGGTACATCGGGCACAGGGCCGCGTGTTCACGCGAGGAGCCCTGGCCGTAGTTCTCGCCAGCGACGAGGACGCCGCCGTCGGCTTCGAGTGCGCGCTCCGCGAACGTGTCGTCGACGCGCGAGAGCGTGAACTCGGAGAGCTTCGGGACGTTCGACCGGTACATCAGGATGTCCTGTGTGGCCGGGATGATGTGGTCCGTCGTGATGTTGTCCTCCATCTTCAGGAGGGCTTCACCACCGACTTCCGTCTCCAGCGGGTCCTTCAGCGGCACGTCGCCGATGTTCGGGCCCTTGATGAGTTCGTCGTCAACGGCGTTGTCCGGCGCGATGAGGTCCGATTCGGAGTTGCCGATGTACTGGTCGGGCATCTCCAGACCGGGGGCCTCGAGGTCGCCGAGTTCGTCGGCGAGGTCCCGTGGGTCGACGATCTCGCCCTTGATGGCCGCCGCGGTGGCGACTTCCGGCGAGCACAGATAGACGTTGTCGTCCTCGATGCCGGAGCGACCCTCGAAGTTGCGGTTGAACGTCCGCAGCGAGACGGAGTCGGAAGCGGGCACGTGGCCGATGCCGATACAGGCACCACACGTCGCCTCGGAGAAGTTGACGCCAGCGGCCATCATCTCCGCGGTCCAGCCCTCGCGGGCCAGCATCTCGGAGGCCTGCTTGGAGCCGGGCGCGACGATCATCTCGGTCTTCTTGTCGATGTTGCGACCCTCCAGCATCTTCGCGGACGGGAGGATGTCCTCGTAGGCACCGTTCGTACAGGAGCCGATCATGACCTGCTCGACGTCGACGCCCTCGACCTCGGAGACGGGCACGACGTTGTCAGGCATCGACGGCTCGGCGATGAGCGGTTCGAGGTCCGAGAGGTCGACGACGATCTCGTCGGCGTACTCGGCGTCCTCGTCGGGGCCGATGTCCTCGAATACGTCCTCGCGGCCGAGGCGTTCGAGGTAGTCCTCGGTCTGCTCGTCCGTCGGGAAGATAGAGGACGTCGCACCGAGCTCGGTCCCCATGTTGGTGATGGTGGTCCGCTCGGGGACGGTCAGCGTCTCGACGCCGGGACCGGTGTATTCCAGCACCTTGCCGACGCCGCCCTTGACCGACAGCCGGCGGAGCAGCTCCAAGATGACGTCCTTGGCGGTCGCCCAGTCGGGCAGCTCGCCTTCGAGGCGGACGTTGACGACTTCCGGCATCTCGATGTAGTAGGCACCGCCACCCATCGCGACGGCGACGTCGAGCCCACCGGACCCGATAGCGAGTTCGCCGAGGCCGCCGGGGGTCGGCGTGTGGGAGTCGGACCCGAGCATCGTCTTGCCGGGTGCGGCGAAGTTCTCCTTGTGGACGTTGTGACAGATACCGTTGCCGGGGCGCGAGAAGTGGGCCCCGAACGTGCCTGCGGCCGAGCGGAGGAAGCGGTGGTCGTCGGTGTTCTTGAAGTCGAACTGGTAGGTCTGGTGGTCACAGTACTGGGCGGCCAGTTCCGTCTGGACCTCTTCGAGGCCCAGCGCTTCGAACTGCAGCCAGACGAGCGTCCCGGTCGTGTCCTGTGTCAGCACCTGATCGATCTCGATCCCGATCTCTTCTCCGGGTGTTAGCTCCCCTTCGACGAGATGGTCGTCGAGAATTTTTTCCGTAAGCGTCTGTCCCATAACGTGCGTCAATGGATGGCGCGGCGGTATAAATCCCGCGTATTCCGTCGTATTTTTCATATAAAAATCCGTTCCGTCCGTCACTCAGAAGCGAGTCAACTGACCGGAACGGCGGTCGGCCAGACCGGCAGGTCTTTCCACGACACTCGCACAGAACCGCGTATGTTCAAAAGTGGGCGGTTCGTCGCCGATGCACTCGGCGACCTGAGAGAGTCACAAGTGCAACCGAACGGCGTCGACCTCACGCTCGGTGCGATCTACGAGCAGGTCGAACCGGGGCGCATCGAACGCGGCGGCAAGACTGTCGGCGACCGACAGGAGATCGAACCCAGCGACGGGATGTACCACCTCGACCGCGGCGGCTACATCGTCGAGTACGCCGACCGAGTCGTCATTCCAGATGGACACATCGGCTTTCTCCTCCCGCGGTCGTCGTTGCTCCGTAACTCCTGTATGCTCGATACAGCCGTCTGGGACGCCGGCTACGAGGGGCGGGGTGAGGGGCTACTGGAGGTCCACCATCCGATAGAACTCGAACAGGGGGCGCGGATCGCACAGCTCGTGCTCGCCGACGCCGCTCACGAAGGGACGTACGAAGGCTCGTATCAGGGCGAGAATCTACAGTAACACCGCCACGGTTACGGCCTCACGGTGAACGTCAGTTCGCTTCCGTCAGCGAAGCCCAGCGTTACGGTGATGTTTTTATCCGCCATATCGACGGGTTTGCCGGAGTTACCAGATCCAGAGTCGATAAATTCGTACATCGTGACTTCAGCGGTCGAATCGCCAGCGATGGTTGCGGCGCCGGATAATGTCGCTGTCTCTCCGATGGTATAGCCGTCTTTCCCGGCATTGCGTTCCTTGTCCGTGTCCCAGAACCCCGTCGACGAGCCGACGACACGAATTTCATGCTCAGTCCGGGTACTGCCAGACTGTCCCTCATACAGCACACTCGCAGCGTTCGTACTGACAGTGACGTTCCTGACGCTGACCGATGTCGAGGCCGTATTCTCGACCGATAGCGTGACACCGGAGCCGTCGCTGCCGAACGTGCTAGCATCGTCCCGATAACTGACAGAGTCGGCAGCATCGCCAAGCGCGACCGATTCGGTTTGGCCGGTCGCGCCGTCGTTGCCGTAGGCGTCTTCTAGTTTTGATAGCGTGACAGTGTACTCGCCGGGCTGACTCACCGTGTACTTGATTTCATAGGTGAACGACGAGCCGCTGTTGTCGAGGTTCAGCTGCTCCGTGTTTTCGACAGTTCCCGGACCGGACACATCAAGCGTCACGTCACTTGCTTGAATGGCGGTTCGTTCAGTCGCTTCGAGCGTAACAGTGAACGTCCGGCTCCCGTCCTCTGTCGCTGTGAACGAATCGACGGTCGGTTCGGTCGTGTCCTTCGGCGTCTGGTCGTTCGTGACCGAGTCGCCGCGGTTGCCCACGTCGTCCTCGACGACTGCCGTTGGTGTGACCGCTCCGTCAGCGAGCGCGGTCGTATCGAACGTCAGCGTCGTTTCGCTGGTCGACGGGTCGATGGCCGCTGTCCGTGTTATTGTCGTCCCGGTCTGGTCTTCCAGCGTAACAATTGCCGTCTCGTCGCCGTCCAGCGAATCCGGGTCGGTAACAGTCACGTCGACAGCGTCTTGATTCGCTCGAGTGATGGCATCGGGCTCGACGACAACACCGTTCACGTCGCCCGGCGAGCGACTGTCGAGGAGGAACGACAGCGCAGTTTGTGGCGACATCTCGGTTCCGTCGGTGTCCGTCGCTCCCGATACCTCCACGTCGACTGTTTCGTCCACGTCGTTGTCAGCGAACCGAATCGGGACTTCGTACGTTGTCGACGTTGTCCAGCCCCCGTCCGCAGTCACCACAGTCGCCGAGCTATCAGTGACGCCGTCAAGCTCGATAGTCGGTGCAACAGTCTGGTCCATCTCGTCATCGAAGGTCAGCGTGAGTGGTCGTTCGACGTTGCTGTTGGCTTCGGTGTCGTCTATCGGCGTTCCGGGAAGTGTCGCCGAATCAATAGCCGGCGGCTCCGCGGTCGGCGTCTCGCCGGTATCCGTCTCTGTGGCCGGCGTCGTCTCGGCATCCGTCCCCGTGTCAGTATACAGCGTTCGGCTCTCTCGGCCGAGGACGGTGTTGCTGTCGGTGTACACGACAAGAACCGTCACGGTGCCGGTGTAAGTATGTGACTGGGTCACGGTATCAGTCGGTTTGAACTGCCCGGTGACGGCGGACTCATAGCGCTGGCTCGCAGTTTCGTTCCGGATGATAATGTCGAGTGACGTACCGTCGACAGTGTCACCGCCATCGTGTGTAACCGAGATCGTAGTCGTTGTAATGTCTATGTCGAGATCCACCAGCGGCTTGTCAACGGATTGTGCCCCGGACGAAAGAATACCAGCACCCAGTACCGAGACCGAGATGACGATAACAGCCGTCAGTAACACAACACCAACTGTCTCCGATTGACCGCGGCAAAGGTCAGTCATGTTGATTCAGACGGGAGCGTACTGCACGGGGCCGTCGAGTGTGGGTGTCAGCAGGCGTAGCACAGTGGATGCTGTGATTATACTTGTTGCCAGTCAAAAGGGTGCTGGTGTTTGAGACATGGTAGGCCATGCTGGGAATTTAAGTGGATTTCCTGAGTGCTATCGAGTGGTGCTTGAAGCAACTATACCTCGGTCCATACTGCCGTCAGCCTTCAGTACCCGGAAATTACACAAGCACCGTTTTCAGGTACGACAACTGTCTGACCGGGGTTTATCACCGTTGCTGCGTGACAGTGAGACATGATAGTAGAATTTCACATCGATGCCCCCCTCTTGCAGCGAACAGCTGAAACGCTGAGTAAAGCAGCGATACGGATACAGCGACTTCACTGTGAGAGTGGCGACTGCCGTGCCGTCGCCTGGATTGGCCCTGTCGAGCGGCCCGCCATCGAAGCGAATCTGGCCCAGGACGAGAGTATCACCGATTATGCCCACGTAGCGGCAGAAGGAGATGGTCACTGGTACACCCTGCATACGACTGACACGACAATCGATACGATCGGAGAAGCGTTGTTGAACGCGGACGGATTCCTGCTCGGTGCCGCACAGACCGGCAAGGACTGGGTGTTTCGAGCCCGGTTCCCGGAGAAGAGTTCGGTGCTATCGTTCCGTGATGTGCTCGTGTCCAGTGACATCAACATCGACATTCAGACCATCACTGACGACACGGAGGCCTCTCCACAGTTCGGCGTGACAGATCCACAGCAAGAAGTGCTGTTGCTCGCGCTCAACCGTGGGTACTTCACCGTTCCGCGGGAGTCGTCCCTCTCGGACCTCGCTGCGGAGCTCGGTATCTCCAGTCAGGCCGCTTCGGAGCGGCTCCGCCGGGGGACGCGAACGCTGGTCCAGAACACACTGGCAGCCCCTGAACGGCCGCTTGTCGGCTCACCGCCGGAGTAATCGGACTGAGAACGGATCCCCGTTCGTGGAAAGCGAAGATGGTGGGACGCTGGCCCTCTGTAGTGGGTCTAGGGGCTAGGTGTCGCCGAATAGCTGCGTTTTTCGTCATGTAAGCCGACAGCGTGGGTGGGCGTCGCGTCTGGGTCGTCGTCGACACGCCGGTTACTTCAGACAGTGAAACAGCTCGTCCGCTGTTATAAGAGCGGAGCGCGTACGTTGGGGTATGAGCTCGAACGAGGGGACTGTGTATATGCTGCGGAGTCGGGCCACGGAGGAGTCCGACGACTGGGTGAGCCCTGAACCCGCGGAAGATGTTATTGCCGATGCGGTGCTTGAAGCGACGGATCTGGATGCGGATGATATTGACGGGCTGGATACGTACGTCGACAGCGAGTCACTCCGTGCGGTCGTCGGAGAGGGGACGACGGAGTCGCTGACGTTCGCTGTCGAAGGACACGACGTGACAGTAACCGCTGATGGGGAGATTTCTGTCGGTGGGTAACCGGCGCTGACACGCCCCCGTCCAAATGACATAAGACAGTGGCCTGAGAGCCATCGGTATGACCCGCGTCGCGCTCATCGCACACGACGACGAGAAACCCGAGATGATAGATCTGGCACAGAGTTACGAAGCAACACTCTCGGAGTTCGATCTCGTCGGAACTGGTACGACGAGCAAGCGCATCATGGCCGAGACCGAGCTCACGGTCGAGCGCAAGGAGAGCGGGCCGATGGGCGGCGACACACAGATCGGCGCGGAAGTCGCCGAGGGCCGGATGGACGGTATCGTCTTCCTTCGGGACCCGCTGACGGCACAGCCCCACGAGCCGGACATCTCTGCGCTCCTGCGCATCTGTGATGTGCACGACGTACCGCTGGCAACGACCCGGACCTCGGCGGAATACGTTCTCGAAGGGCTGGCTCAAGACACAGCCGACGACTAGCCCGTCAGAAGGCAACCGCTCGCGGGCAGCCTACTCCGCGTACGTCGGTCGCTCCGCGTACTCGATGAGGTCCCGCTCGCCGATGCGCTGGAAGGCTTCGAGCCGGAAGGCGCAGGCGTCACACGTCCCACAGGCCGGCTCGTCGTCCCGGTAACAGCTCCACGTATCCTCGTAGGGGACGCCGAGTTCGACGCCGCGCTCGGCGATGTCGGTCTTTGACCACTCGACGAAGGGCGCGACGAGGTCGATGTCCGTCTCGGGCTTCGTGCCGGCGTCGATGACGCCCTGAAAGGCGTCGAAGAAGGCGGGCCGGCAGTCCGGATACCCAGAGAAGTCCTCGCTGTGTGCGCCGATGAAGACGGCCCCGCAGTCGTTGGCCTCGGCGTAGGAGACCGCCATCGACAGCAGATTCGCGTTGCGGAACGGGACATACGAGGTCGGAATCTCGTCGCTGTCAGTGTCGGCGTCTGCCACGTCCATCGCGTCGTCGGTCAGTGACGACGCGCCGATCTGGGTGAGATGGCCGGTCTCGACGTGGAGGAAGTCCGCCGCGTCGACGTGGTCGGCCAGCGCGCTGGCGCAGTCGTACTCCCGGTCTTCGGTGTTTTGCCCGTAGCTCGTATGGAGGAGATACAGGTCGTCGTACCCGCGGGTCTGTGCTTCGTAGGCCGCCGTGGCGCTGTCCATGCCGCCGGAGGCGAGCACGACAGCGCGGGTGTCATCAGTCATCTGTTATCGTTTCTCAGTCAGGTACCCGGTGCGTCGTTCCAGAGGTCGACGTGGAGCCGCGGCGTGTACCGGTAGCCGTACTCCAGTGCGAGATCCGCGACGGTCTCCCGGGTCGCTTCGAGCTGGTCGCGCGTCTGTCCTTCCGGCATCAGTAACACGTCGTCGTCACGCACGCGAACGGACGCGGCGTCGCGGAGCTGTTCGATGAGGCCCTCGATTTCGGCCATGTCCTCGCGTCCGGTGACAACGAACTTCAGTTGCGTGTCGTAGCGCTCGATGAGTTCGGCGAGTGTCGGCACGTCGAGTCGACGCTCTTCGTGGCGGTCAGCCCACTCACCGTCGCCGTCGGGATCGCGGTCGGCCGTCGGTGTGCTGGAGGCCAGTTTCGGGCTGACGCTGGCGAGGTCGATGGGTGCGTCGGGGACGACGGTCCCGTTGGTCTCGACCGTCGTGTGATAGTCCCGGTCGGCCAGCCGCTCCAGCAGGTCCGCGCTCGCGTCGTGAATGAGCGGTTCGCCGCCGGTAAGGACGACGTGGTCGGCATCGTACTCCTCGATAGCTGCCAGCACGTCCTCAACATCGAACCAGTCGTGAGTCGGTTCCCACGAGGTGTGATAGGAATCACAGAACCAGCACCGCAAATTACAGCCGCTGGTTCGGACGAACACGCTCGGGACACCGGCCAGTCGGCCCTCGCCTTGCAGCGACTGGAACAGTTCGTTAATCGGGAGGTCACCCGTCTCTGCGTCGGCGTCAGTCCCCTCGATATCGACCCCGGGTGCGTCGTTTGCGACCGGCATCAGCGGATACAGAGTTCGCTGGTCTCTCGGACGGAGACGGCCACATCCGACACCGTCTCCGGAAGTCGGTCGGCGAGGCGCTGTTCCAGTATCGTGGCCATGACTTCGGCTGTCGGTGGGTGGTCGAGGACGACCACAGCGTCGCCGTCGCCGCTGGCGTCGAAGGCCTCGACAAGCGGGTCGCCGGCCTCCAGCAGGAAGCGGTGGTCCCACTCGTCGACTACGTCCGTGACCGCGCCCTTATCCACGACCCACCCCTCATCTGTGAGTTCGCCGGTGACGCGGACGGTGATTTCGTAGTTGTGTCCGTGCGGGCGCGAGCATTTCCCGTCGTGATGGAGCAATCGATGGCCCGCAGAGATGCGGAGCGGCCGGTCGCCGCCGACGACGAGTTCGCGTTCACCCGCGTCGGCGAGCGCGTCTTCGGCCTTTGATAGTCGTTGAGGCATATCTCGGTATTATCGGTGGCTGTCTTAACTCTCACGGGAGCCTGCCGGTCAGTGTCTCCGTCCCACGGCTGTCGAGTGAACAGACCGAAAAACAGCGCGCACCGAGCAGCGGGCACAGAATCACGTGGATAGCGGTTCGTCGTCAGCTGCCGCAAGTCGTCGGCTCATCGCGCGCAAGTATTCGGCAGCCGCGTCGGGGTTGTGGTCGCTCAGTGCGGTGTGGACTTGCTCGCAGCCGTGTAGCAACTGTGCCCGCAGATCACACTCTGGGAGTTTGTTCCGACTGACCGTCTCAGCCGTCGAAACTGTCTGTCGAGCCGTTTCGAATTCCGCAGAAGTGACCGCTGTTTCGCCCGCGTCAACGAGTTGCGTCAGAACCGCGTGTACATCACTGGGCAGGTCGCTGGGCACACACAATGTTAGATATGTACAAGCATAATACTCGTGTTCTGTCGCCGGCTGTCATCGGCGTAAGGGATAGGTCACTGCAGTCCACAGAGACTGGTGTGACACGACGTGCCGTCGAACAGGAGTTCGAGCGCTACCTCTCCGAGTTCGTCGACGAGACGTACGCCGCGTTCGATGTAGCGGCCGTGCTACGCGGGTCAAACGGGAGCGGCAGCCGTGTTGCCGGCAAACTCCTGAACAACAGCCGCCCGCTGGAACGCCACGTGGTTCGGCCGAAACTCCAGTCCTACCGGCAGCAGATACTCGCCCAGCTGGAGCCGGTGCTGGATTACGCCGCCACTGACGCGGCGTTCGACACTTATGCTGCGGAAGTACTGGCCCGTGATCTCTATTGGAACGCACTCCGCGACACCGTCCGTGGCGACCGCCGGGACCGGATTCGGGACCGGCTGTTGGCCCGCCAGCAGTCGTTCGGCGACGACCTCGCACCGCTAGTCGCCGCCGACAGCGACGACTTCTGGACGGCTGTCACCGACGCATACAATCAAGAAAGAGCGACAGAGATCGTCCAGACACATTTCGAGTTCTCCGTCCCACTGCGAGAGGACCAGAACGCCTTCGCCTTCAAACTCACCATTGACCCCGGTGAGGTACTGGGCGGTCTCGCACGAGCACTGCCGACACTCGACGTCGAGTTCACCGATGAGGCGTTGCGGTCGATGCGATACGCTGAAAAGCAGGTCATTCCCTCAGCGAAGGCTGACGTGAAGCAGGCATACGAGTGATAGAGCGGGCCCGCCGCTGGGAGTCGTTTTCTACAGTACCCGCTACCGGTTGGTGTTCCTCAGAGGAATAGTCCGAAAGTGGACACGACGGCCGTCTTGGCACGTGGACGGCCGTTGTGTCAGGTATTGGTGTTGGTGTTGACTGACGACGGCAGGGATGGTTTACTCACGTCGACTCGGTCTCGGACTCCGCGAGACCGGTACAGCATGGGAGCTTGGCAGCGAACGCCGGTGATGGCGTTCACGTACGGGCTACAGGACGTAGACCAATCAACCTGCCATCGATTTCCATGTACCCATATGGTAAATAACCTACGGAATATGTTACTTCTATACTGAGTAAATCATTATAGTCCGCGCTCAGCGACTATGCCACCGGAACTCAGCGGGGGCCGAAAGTACTAGAGTTCTGGTAATTCTTTATTATCGGTGTCGCGAGACAAATGTGGCGATAGCAGTCCCAGTTTCGCGTCAATCGTCGAAGGGCCAGTCACCTGTAATCCGCATCCCTTCGGCGAGATTCTGTGCTTCGAGCGCATCGGCTATCTCCCCGGGGTCTCTGTGAGTCGGTGCTACCGAGCCGTCAGCCAGCGTCACGGCGAGTTCGGTCAGGATGACGGCCTGCTCGCGGAAGGTTCGGGCTTGCAGTTTATCCAACGTATCGGCGTGGGTGTGGCCCCAGCCACGTCCCTCGCCGCCGGTCTCGCTGGTCACGTGATAGCCGGGGACGCCCCGCTGCACGAACGGCCAGTGGTCGCTGTGGGGGCCTTGCTCCGGGGTGAGCGAGATAGGGTGGTCAAGCCGATCAGCCACGTCCTCGGCAGCGGCCGCCAGCGCGTCGAAACCGTGGGTGTAACACTTCAGCGTGCGGCCCTGAACGACGCCGTCGAAGTTGAGCACGGCCGTTACGTCGTCGAGGGCAGTTTCCTCGGCCACATGATTCGAGCCGATCAGGCCGACTTCCTCGGCACCGAAGGCGACGAACTCCACGCGCGTCTCCAGTTCGTCCTCGCGGCCGGCTAACGCGCGGGCCACCTCGACGACCATCGCAGTGCCGGCCCCGTTGTCCATCGCTCCCTCCGCGATATCGTGTGCGTCGACGTGACTGGTGACCAGCAGCCGCTCGTCAGTGTCGGGTCCGAGTTCGGCGTGGACGTTCTGGCTCGTCGCCTCTGGCGTCTCGCAGTCGACGGTGACGGTGATATCGTCGCCCGCGTACCGACGGGCCAGTCGCGAACCCGTCTCGCTGGCGACGCCGAGAGCGGGAATCTCGCCAATGGGAGTGTCCGCCGTCCCAACGCTGCCAGTCGGTGGCAGCACGCCCTCGACGTGGTTGCGGTAGATGAATCCGACTGCGCCGGCCTCGACGGCGTGGTAATACTTCTCCCGTCGGTGGATGTATCGGTCGTACCAGTCTGGGACATCCGAGCGAGCCAGCACGATCTGCCCCTCACAGTCACCGTCCTCGAAGTCTTCCGGGAGGCCGTGACCGACATCGACCAGTTCGCCGGTCACCGAACCGGCCGGCGACCGCGGCAGGGCGATACACTCGTGGGCCTGCGTCGCGACCGGGACCCCGTCAGTGTGGACGGCGCTAGCCCCCCGTTCCCAGCCCTGAATATCGAATTCGGAGAGCCGAGCGTCGCGGGCGGACGCCGCCAGTGCGTCTCGGGTCGCTTCTGCGGCCGCCCGTTCGCCGTCGCTGCCCGCCATCCGATTCCCGATGTCTACCAGTGTCTCCAAGTGGTCCCACCCGGCCGCGCTGGTGAACGTTTCGCCGATCCAGTCGGTGTCGTCCATACGTCTCAGTGAGGCCGTGCCGGGTTTGAAATTAGGGGTGCCCGCCGGCAATCGGCAGCAGTTACGACGACGTGAGCGGGCCGTACCGACTAGCGACTCCATACCCCAGAACAGCCAGTACAGTGATACTGAGGCCGAGGTAGAGCAAGGAAAGGAGGAAGTCAAGCGGCGTGACGGCTATGACCGGTCGGTCCAAGAGGCGATAGTACGCCGAAAAGAGTCCGCTACCGAAGAGGGACGCGGCGAGAAACCCCCCGAAACTGGCGAGGCCAACGGCGGAGGCTGCGGCAGTGCAGTACCGCTGAGACAGATCGCGCCGTCTGGCGTCGGCGTACGCCAGCGCAGCGGCGGCCGGAGACACGAACAGGGCGACAACGACCGGGAGGAGGGTCATAGTCCGACAGTTGGCCGCATGGCCATATAAACTCGGCTCCCGATAGCTGGCCGGCCAGCAGTCCGTTGCGCCGTTGTCTCTGCGTGCGATGTCGACGCCAGCGCCGTCGCAGACGTGCCAACGGCTATTGAGGCCGAAACCGACGGCACCGAATGGGTGACGGAGTTCGGGCCATAGCGGACACGCTTTTGCCGTTTCCGCCTGACTGTCAAAGTATGTCCGGCACACTGCGCAAAGCGGTCGCTGAACCGGTCCGGGACGCCGTCCCGTTTCTGGTCATCACTACCCTGTGGGTCGTCGTGATGCTCGTCCTCTACGGCCTGTTTCTCCTGACCAAGCCCGGCGATATCACATACGACGCGTGGGTCCACGCGACGGTGTTCGTCGTTCCGGCTATCGGGTTTCTGGGGCACATCCTCCAGCAGGCGCTGTCGAGCTAAGCGGAGTCGAGCGCTGGTCACTTCCAAGGGTTCGGAACCAGTTCTGCCTGCACCGTCGCGCCGACGGCGAGGTGCGCGTCGGTCGTCGGTTCGGCGATACAGAGCAGTACGTACCCCGCCTCCAGATGCCGGCCCTTGAGTGCCCGCGGCGGACGGCGATGGGTCACGTCGCCGGACAGCAAGCGAGCGGTACAGGTCCCACACGCGCCGGTTCGACAGCCGAACGGCAACCCGATATCCGCGGCTTCGGCGGCGTCGAGTATCGTCTCCCCGTCCGGCACCGAAACCGTCTCCGTCCGGTCGCTGTCCCGCCAGTCCAACAGGACTTCGGTCATCGGCCGTCCGGTCCCCTTGTCCTCATTGCCAGACGTCGCTCGTGCAGTCGCCGTCGGGCCACCGAATCTCGTGGGCACGGGCCGGCCCCTCCGGTAGGTCGCCGAAGTCCACGAGGAAGTCCCGGTCCAGCGACATCGTCCCCCGCCGCGGGTCCACGTCGGCTTTGAGCATCACCGACCCCATCTCGGCCTCCTCGGGGAAGAACTGGTTGTCCCACGAGGAAAACAGCGAGGTCGTCCAGTACAGCCGCTCGCCGTCGAGTGAAAGCTGGAGCATCTGTGGACCGGCGACGATATCACGGCCCTGCACCTGCTCGATGTCGCCGAAGTAACCGCCAATAGAGATGGAATCGGCCTTTCGGGGGTTCGACGGGTCCGAGATGTCGTACATCCACACCTCGCCGTGGAGCCAGTTCGAGCCGAACAGATAGCGGTCGTCCATGGAGATGAGGATGTCCGTCACCAGAGCGGGGACTGGCATATCCCAGCCCTCGTGCTCGCGGTCGTCGAACTCGATGACCGGTTCAGCGTGATATTCACCATCCGATTCATGGAAGTGAATGATATTCGAGGACAGCGCTGCCCCCACGTAGCCATGTGTGCTCTCGGGCGTGTGCAGGAACCGGGCCTCCAGCGGAATCAGGCCGTCCTCGCCGAGGTCGATGGTCTGCTCGACGACACCGGCCTCCCAGTCCCAGAAGTTGAGCCGCTGCCCGTATTTGCCGTCCTCGACATCCTCTAAGTCGAAACCGGGGTAGTAGGTTTTCGGGGCCGCCCACTCCGTCGACAGCATCACGTTCTGGCGGGGCTGGTACCAGTAGTCGTAGTTCATCTCGATCTCGCCGGGCGGGTCCCACCGACCCTGCACCTCGAAGTCGTCGTTCAGTTCCAGAAAGCCGCCGGGGAGGTCGCCGTCAGCGTCGCCCAGCATGGAGATGAGGATCTCACCGTCGGGGATGCAGTGGACTGTATGCGGCGCGGAGAGGTCGTGGTCGTACACCTCTTCGGGTTCAATTACTTTCGTCAGCTCCGGGTCCCGCCGTTCTTTCGTGTCGACGATATGGATACGCGAGGAGCGCTGGCCGGGGATGACGAGATGCCGGCGCTCCAGCCCCTCCATGTGACACGAGGAGGAGCAGGCGTTCCACCCGAAGTGGTGGAGCTCGTCGCCCCTGTTCGGCATTTTGACTCGGTTGATTATCTCGCTGTACGTGTCAGAGTCGGGGTCCACGTCGACGACAGCCAAGAAGTCCGGCGCGTCGACGTCCTGCCCGACGTGGAGGCCCATCACGTACGCAGTCCGTTCAGGTTCGGCTTCCTCGATGGCGGCCTGCGGAGTGGCGTACCCCGGTCCCTCGTGGTCGTGATTCTCGTGGTGATCGTGTGTCCCGCTCTCGGCTGGGTGCTCTGTATCACTCATGCCTGTTAGTTACACACACATTACATTTTAGCAATGTGTTCCGGACGAAACGGCCGCTACATGCGGCGCGGTAATGGCGGCGTCAGAATAGATGCACGAGCCACCGCCGGCTTCACGCCAGTTGTCGCCAGCTCCACGTCGGTTTCCAGTCGAGCAGCCGCTCGGCTTTCGTCGTATCGATGAGCGCCGCATACGGGTTTTCGTCGTCGGCTGTCGGCCCCCGGTAGTCAGCATCGGCGTACAGTTCCGCCGCGAGTTCGGCGCTCGGTGTCTCGGCGCTGGTGTCCGGGGCCGACACCCAGAGCCGCTCGTGGCCATCAAACGTCGCCTCGACCGCCGCCTCGACCAGCGAGACCGCGTCGGTAGCATGGACGTAGCCACACAGAGTATTCCGCTGGGTGTGAAAGTGTTCGGAAGCACGGAGGCCCGCGAGCGTGCGGTCGGCATCGACGAACGTCTCCCGGACCAGCTCGTCGTCAACGACCCACGGGAACCGCAACGACGTGATAGTGTCCGGGGCGTCTGTGGTCCGGCGGTCGAACCCGTCGGCAGCGATCTCCAGTGCCTGTTTCCCCATTGCGTACGGGTTTGACGGTGTAAGGCGGTGGTCCTCATCAACCGGAAGATAATCGATTGTGATCGGCTCTGGTTCGAACCCGCCGCCGATGGCGCTGAAACTCGACGCCAGCGCAACCGTATCGACGCCCAGTTCGCCGGCAGCCTCCAGCACGTGATAGCTGGACATGACGTTGCTCTCGTAGGTCCGATACCCCGGCGAGTGGTCGGGCGTGGGAACCATCCCGAGGTGGACAACTGCGTCAGGGTCAGATTTGGCGAGTGCGCCGTAGACCTCTCCTGCGTCGAGCAGGTCAGTTTTGACGTATACGTCTGAGCGGTCCTCCTCGCGTTTCCCACGGGAAAGATTAACCGTGCGATACCCCTCTGCGGTCAGGTATTCGAGAACGTGCTGGCCGACGCGGCCGTTTCCACCAGTGACGGCGACCGATTTGGGCATACGTAGGGCTGCTAGGTACAGCCCCAAAACAGTCCCGCAGAGTCCGTCGCTGCCTACGACGCCATCAACGACCGTCGAACGGCGTCTTTAATCGGCGTCTGGTCGATCGGCACGACATCCTGCAGGTTCATCGCCGGGTCGACCGTGACTGGGTTCCGCATGCTCTCGGCCAGCGGCCGGGCGATAGCGTACTGCACGTCCGTCGTGAAGCGAAGCCAGTGCGAGGAGAGGCCGGGCGTCATCACTGGCACGGGGATAATAAACACCCGCTTGCCCTTTTCCGCCGCGGTAAGTTTCAACAGTGACTCGTAGGACCACACCGACGGCCCGCCGATATCGTAGGTCTCGCCGCGGGTTGCATCGGCATCGAGTAACGCCACGAGGTAGCTGATCGCGTCGTCGACGCCGATGGGCTGACACGGTGTTCGGACCCACTTGGGGACGAGCATCAGCGGTAGGCGGTCGGTCAGGTCGTCGACGATCCGGAAACTCGCGCTCTCCGGGCCGATGATGACCGCCGCCCGGAGTACCGTCAGGTCGAACGACCCCTCCGCCAGCACCGATTCGACTTCGCGCCGCGACGCCAGATGGGGTGAGAGATTCTCCTCGTCACCGCTGATACCGCTGAGATAGACGACCCTGTCGACACCCGCAGCCGACGCCGAGTCGGCAAACCGGCGAGCGTAGCGCCGGTCCAGCTCGGCGAAGTTCTCGGACGTGAGCGAGTGAATGAGGTAGTACGCGACATCGACATTGTCACAGAGGCCGTCAAGAGAGTCGGGTTCGCCAAGGTCGCCCTCAAACGGCTCGACTCCGTCAGGAAAAGAGTCTTCGCTCGCGCTCCGGGAAAACGCCACCACATCGTGGCCTGCGTCGTTCAGGGAACGAACCAGTCGCTGTCCGATGAATCCGGTCGCACCCACAACGAGCACACGCATATGTTCGTACCTTGTGTCGAAACCCCAAGGACGTTGCGGCGATTCCCGGGTCGAAAGTGCCGGGCGTCGGGTTCGGAAGGTTCGAACCGAAGCCAGACGTGCTCGCTCCGCTGCGCGCGACTGGCAGGGTTCAAATCCTCGGTTCCGCTTTCGCTCCTCACGTCTGTTCGTCGTAAAATAGCGGGTGGCGGGGGATTTGAACCACGCGAACGCCTCGCAAATACTCGGGCCGTTTTCACGGCTCACATTAGTTCGCCGAAAAACGGGCGGCGAGGGATTTGAACCGAAGCCAGACGTGCTCGCTCCGCTGCGCGCGACTGGCAGGATTCAAATCCTCGGTTCCGCTTTCGCATCTCATGTCTGTTCGTCGGAGAAAGCGGGCGGCGAGGGATTTGAACCACGGTCGTTCCGCGCCGCTACACTCCCTGATTCAAATCCTCGCTGCCGGTTCGCTCACCGCTCGTAAAACTCGGGTTCGCTGCACGGGCGGCGAGGGATTTGAACCCCCGACCATCTGGTCCGGAACCAGGCGTTCTGTCCGCTGAACTAGCCGCCCACAAAAGGTAGTATCAGGCTGTCTGTTTTAACGGTTGTGAACCGGGGCGTCAGGGAGACTCGCCGGTTTCGATCGTGAACTCGCTGGTCGGGTACGCGACACAGGTCAGGCAGTACCCCTCTTCCATGTCGTCGTCCATCAGCGAGTCGTTGTTGCTGTGACGGATGTGGTCCGTCGCCGGGCCGTCCTCGATATGACCGGAACAGGAGATACACTGACCCTCACGGCAGGCGTACGGCAGGTCCCAGCCCTCCTCCTCACCGGCTTCCAGAATCGTCTCGTTGTTAGCGACCTCGATCGTCTCGCCTTCCTTGGCGAATTCGATTTCGTAGTACTCGACCTCGTCGTCGGCGATGTCGTCGGGGTCGAAGCCCTCGTCCTCTTCCTCGGCCTCCTCTCCCTCGCCGAGTTCACCTTCGGCCTCACCAGCCGGAATCGCTGTGGCACCGCCACCGCCGATAGAGCGGTTGTACGGCTCCGGAAAGTCCGTCTCGGGGACTGTCGCGGCTCGCTGCTCCAGAACCTCCTGGGAGATGTCTTCCGGTGCCTCCCAACCGGTCCCTTTGGCGTAGTGGAGCGCGACCACTATCAGGGTAAGCGTGGCCCCGGCGGCGAGTCCAACGAGTTCTACCATGTGCACGGCTATGGAATACTGGTTTAATTAGCTGTTGTTTCACCCGCAGCCACCCGCGAGCGGCCCGGGCATCAGACGACTGTGTGCCTGCTGGGGTGCAATTAATTTCCATAGCACTTAGTTCCCTCAATTAATGGCACACCATATGGGACTAAAAGATTCGTGGAGCAATCTCGGTACCGCTGGAAAGGTACTCGTCGGACTGGGCGTCGGTATGGCCGTCCTGTTCATCCTGATTCCGATTATCATCATCGTCGCGGCGGTAATTGCGTCCTTCGTGTTGGGCATGGGTAGCAGTGGGGGCGACGTAGCTGTGGCCCCGCAGGTCTCGTTCACGTTCGAGTACGAGGAGACGACAGACGGCGTCGTTGCTGTCGTGACGCACGACGGTGGTGAGACGATCAGCGCGGAGCAGCTTACTATCGAAGTGGCAGATGGACCAACAGTGGGATGGGACGATGACGACGGCGAGGTAACTATCGGCGATCAGTCGAGCGTTAGCGTCGAGGGCGGAGCCGAAGTCAGACTCGTCTGGCACGGAGACGACCAGACAACAGTACTCGCAAAAAGCACCGCTCCAGTAAGCGAGTCTTGAAGCGGCACGGTCGCACGCTTACTTCCGGCGTGGGACGTCGTGGCGACCGAAGCCGTACCGGAGTCTGCTGGCGAGGCGGCGCGAGAAGCGACCGTCGTCAGCCCGCGAACCGAACCGCTCGGATAGCGCTTGGTAGATGAGCGGCACTGGAACCTCCTGTTCGAGCGCTTCCTGCACGGTCCAAGTGCCGGTCGACCCGCCCTCGACGCGGTCGGCCACGTCGCCGAGGTCGTTGCCCTCCTCGTGGAACGCCTCCTCACAGAGTTCCAGCAGCCACGAGCGGATGACGGCCCCGTTGTTCCACGTGTTGGCGACCGATTCCAGATCGAGGTCGTACCGGCCGTTAGCCAGCAGTTCGAAGCCCTCACCGTAGGTCTGCATCAGCGCGTACTCGACGCCGTTGTGGACCATCTTGACGTAGTGGCCGGAGCCCGCCGGCCCCATTCGGTCGTGGCCGTCGGGGCCGGTCGCGACGGCGTCAAAGACGGGGACCAGTTCGTCGTAGGCCCACTGCGGGCCGCCCACCATCAGCGAGAAGCCCAGCTCCGCGCCGGCGGGACCACCGGAAGTGCCACAGTCGAGGTAGGCCGCGTCGGTCGACTCGGCGCGACGAAGCGAGTCCTCGAAGTAGGAGTTCCCGCCGTCGACCACGACATCATCATCGCCGAGTGTCGGGGCCAGCTCGTCCAGCGCAGCGTCGACCGGGTCCCCCGCTGGGACCATCAGCCAGATGCGTTTCTCCGGGCCGAGTTTCTCCGCGAGGTCCTCGATAGACGACGCCGGCTGTGCGCCGGCTTCGGCCGCGTCGGCGACGCTCTCCTCGTCGATATCGAAGACGACGACCTCGTGGCCGGCTTCGAGTACGCGGTCGACGACGATGCGGCCCATGCGTCCGAGTCCGATGACGCCAAGTTCCATACCGAGGAGTCGCCGACCGAACAGGTAGGGATTGCGGTTCGACAGAAAAGTGTGGCACGAACACCACCCGTGCCGTCGTCAGTCATAGTACCGCCACCAACCGGCGTCCCGGAAGCGGTCGTGGCGGAGCAATCGCCAAATGCCGTCCCGTACTGCACTGCGTAATCCGGTTCTGGAACGCAAAAAATCTACGGAATACAATTACATCGTCCGTGACAGTTCGGGGACCACCGCCGTTTTGTTCCGGCCACTCCTGCAGGGAATATGGACGAACGCGTACGCGAACACGCTCGTATTCTCGTCGACTGGAGCGCTCGCATCGACGCGGGCGACGATGTGGTCGTGGCTGTTGAGGACGGAGCCCACGACCTCGCAGTTGCCGTGGCAGAACAGTTGGGTGACTGTGGCGCGAACCTCCTGTCGACGTACCAGTCCGACGAACTCACGCGGGCCTATCTGCAGGCCCACGACGAGTCATTCACCGAGAACCCCGAGTACGAACTGGCGCTGTACGAACGGGCCGACAGCGTGCTGTTCCTGAAAGGGTCGAGAAACACCACTGAGACAGCTGACGTGGACAGCGACCGCCGGCAGGCGTACTCGACAGCCAGACAAGCAATCAGGGAGGCCCGGTTGGACACTGACTGGGTGTCGACCCAGCACCCGACGCGGGCGATGGCCCAGCAGGCCGGCATGGCCTACGCCGACTACGCGGACTTCGTCTACGACGCGACGCTGCGCGACTGGGAAGCGCTGGCGGCAGAACAGGCCCAGCTGAAAGAAATTCTGGACGACGGCGAAAAGGTCCGTATCGTCGCCGACGGGACGGACATCACGCTGTTCATCGACGGCCGCATCGCCGTCAACTCCGCCGCCAGCGTGGCCTACGACTCACACAACCTCCCCTCCGGCGAGGTGTTCACCGCGCCCTACGACACTGCCGGCGTCGTCACCTTCGACGTGCCGATGACGATTCAGGGCCGCCGCGTCAAGAACGTCGAGTTAACCTTCAAAGACGGCGTTGTCGTCGACTGGTCGGCCGAGCAGGGGGAGGCAGTCATCGACGAAATCATCGGGACCGACGGCGGCTCGCGCCAATTGGGCGAACTCGGCATCGGGATGAATCGCGGCGTCGACCGCGTCACCGACAACATCCTCTTCGACGAGAAGATGGGTGGGACAGTCCACCTCGCACTCGGGCGCGCGTACGACGCCTGTCTCCCCGAGGGAGAATCCGGCAACGACAGCGCCGTCCACGAGGACCTCATCACGACGATGGGTGAGGGTTCCAGACTAGAGGTCGACGGCGAAATCGTCCAGAAAGACGGCGTGTTCCGGTGGGAAGACGGCTTCGAGGGATAGCTGTCGCTGTACTGCGGTTCTGTGGGCCGGGAATAGATGACATGATGCCGTGGGCCGGGAGCGCCCTGCGTGGCGCGACCCGGGGAAGGGCAGGTTTGCCGAGGGCTGTGCTGATGCTGTTGTGATGTACCGCGAGCGCAGCGAGCGGTTTCACTCCGAGCGCGGCCAGCGGCCGCGACTCGGAGGTCGTTTTTGTACTAAATTTTTGCGAGTGGGGGTGCCCGCAGGCCGAACTGCGGCCGAGGACACCCCCCGAAGTAAAAATTTAGATGGCGAGGAACTGCGACACCAGCCACTTCGTAAACGTCCCGGTAATCGCGCCAATCCACGACAGGACGACGAAGTGCATGTAGGTGTTCGCGTTGTGGCCACCGTCGACGGTTCGAATCATCAGCGACGACAGCATCGCGCCGAACATGATGATAATTATGAGCAGGAATTCGATGAGCGGGATGTTGTAGACGCTCGTGTTGATGAGCGAGGCGGCATCGAGGCGACTGCCGGTGCTCAGATTGAGCGACATATCCGCGAGGATGTTGACGACCTGCAGGCCGATGAAGAAGGCGAACGTCGACGCCGCGGTCATCCCGTACAGGAGGCCGACGAGCGTTGTCGCCGCCTGCTTGCGCTTCTGGCGCAACTGCAGCACCTGATTCATGTTCTCGGAGATGAGCTCACCCAGCTGCTTGGGCGACCCACCCATCTCGCGGCCGATGAGGTACATCTCGGAGAAGGTCTGGATGAGGTAGGAGCGACAGTCAGCGGTGAAGAACCGCCAAGCTGACGTCGGCTCGATTCGCATATTCAGCCGCTTGTAGAGGTTGTCGATATTGGGCGAGAGCGCGCCGAAGTCCTTCTTCCGGAGGGTACGAAGCACCGCACCGGTGGTAGACTGTTTCGCGCCTTCGGTCGCACCGAGCGCGCGGATGAAGTTCGGGAACTCCGAGTCCCTGTCCTTGATGCGCTGTTCTTCCTGCCGGAAGACGAGCCCGGGAATGAGCATCGGGGTGATCGGCGCAGCAGCGTACATCGGCAACGGCACCTCGTCGAACATGAAAAAGATGTCATTCAGCGTGACCGGCGAGACGCCGAGCATCCCACCAAGCGTGATGAACACGAGCAGCATCGACAGCCCAACGCCGGCGGCCATCGATTTGTTGAGCTTGGACTCAATCGGCGACGGGTAGTCGACCGGGTGGAACCATACCGGGTCGTAGGGGGCCATTGAGCGGACAGCGAGATAGAAGCCAGTCTGGACGAACACGAACATCACGATGACGGCGCTGACGGTCATCGTCGGGTTCGTTCCGGTCAGCACCGGCAGAACAACGGCGAACACTAGCGCGAACGTCATCGAGAGGACCATCGATAGATAAAGGTCTTTCATCACTTCGAGACTGTCGAGTGAGCTCTTGTACACCGTCGAGTAGTGCTGGATGATCTGCTCCTGTTCGGTCAGGAGATAGTCGTCGAGTCCCTGCCCGGCTCCGAGCGTGTACGCGAGACGGTCGAAGAAGTCCGAAACGGCGCGGCTCGGGACCTGTTTGGCGCGGCGACGGCAGGCGTCGTCGAGGCTCAGGTTCCAAGTGTCGACTAGCTGGACGATACGGTGCATCTCCATCGCGAGTTCGCCGTACTCGTCTTCCTCGGCAAGCGTTCGGAACACCTCCATCCGGTCGATCTTCGTCGTCGCCAACACAGTCATGTGCGTAATGAGTAGATGAAACCGGTTGTTGAGTTCGCGTTTGCGCTGGCTCAGCAGGATCTTTGGGTAGAAAACCGCTGATGCCATCACCAGCAGTCCAAGCAACGGGATGGGCGCGCGGATCGCAATCGGGACATCAATGAGAAAGGCGGCAACTGTGGAGATAATGAAGAAGGCGACGGCCGGCAGCAGGATGAAAAGGAGATACCGCTCTAGCGGAATCGTCATCTGGCGGTAGGACTCCAGAAGCGACTGGATCGTCTCGGATATCGTCAGGTCAAGGTCGCTCTCGGCTTCGCCCTGTGCCATCGTTAGTCCGGTCTGGCCATGTTGAACGGAATCCCTTCGACACCGTCACGCTGGAAGTCAGAGATGAAGTCGTTGACTTCGTGATACCCCAGAATCCCCTCCTGCATGGCGCGTTCGATGAGGTTCGCGCGGAACTCAAGATCGTCGTAGATGTCACGCGTGTCCTCGTACCCCAGCAGCGTCGCGATCTGCTCTTCGAGGACGAAGGAGTTGTTCATCCCTTGGAAGACGATCTCGTCCTCGACGGGGTCCCAGTTGAACACCTGCCGGGTGACGACACCGTCCATCTCCTTCGAGTACCCCTCGATCTCCTGAACACTCGTCACGCGGCGCAGGACCTGATCGCCCTGCTTGACGCGGTTCTGGAACAGCGCCACGTCGGCGACATCCATGAACGTCTCGGGGACGTTGATGGGTTCGCCGGTGAAGCGCTGGATCATCGAAACGATGTCGCTGGCGTGGAACGTCAGCATCACCGGGTGGCCAGTCTGGGCAGCCTGAAATGCCATCCGCCCCTCCTCACCACGAACCTCCCCGACAATGATGTAGTCGGGGCGAGAACGCAGCGCGGCGGCGACCAAGTCGAACATGTCGATGCTGGTCCCCTCGTCTTCACCCTCCCGGGTCAGTAGTTGCTGCCAAGTGTTGTGCGGCGGCAGCACCTCGGCGGTGTCCTCCGCGGTGTAGATCTTCGCGTCGTCGGGAATGAACGAGGTGATCGCGTTCAGTGTCGTCGTCTTCCCGGACGCCGTCTCCCCGACCACGAACACGGTCTGTTCGTTTTCCAGACAGAGCCAGAGGTACGCGGCCAGTTGCGGCGACAGCGTCATCCACTTGGTAATCTGGAAGATAGACAGCGGAACGTCATCGCCCTGACGGATGGTGAGCGAAGGGCCTTTGAGGCTCACGTCGTCGGAGTAGATGAGGTTCAGACGCGACCCATCCGGGAGCGTCGAGTCGACGATAGGGTCCGAGTCGGAGACCGGGTCGCCCATCCGTTCGCCCATGTTGCGGAGCCACTGGTCGAAGGCCTCCTCGCTTTGCCACTCGACAGTGGTTTCGAGCATGCCGTAGACGCCGTGGTCGACGTGGCACTCGCTACGGCCGATAACGTGAATGTCCTCGTTGGCCGGGTCGCGCATGACCGGCTCGAGCGGGCCGAGGCCGACGATGTCACGGTTCAGCCGATAGAGGATGTTCTCGTAGGTCTCCTGTGTGACCTCGACGCTGCTCACATCGGTCAGGTTCGACAGCCGCGTGAGGACGCCGCTGTCGCTGTCCTCGTCTCTGACCTTGGTGGTCTCCTGCAGGAGTTCTTCGATACGGTCGTCGAACTGGGCCTCGTTCTCCGGCGCGGGCTTGTTGACGCTGCGCTGGAGCAGGCGGTTGCGGACCTTCCCGAAGACAGTCCGCTCGTCCTCGTCGAGTTCCGGCTCGATGGCGTAGTACTTCATATCCTGACCCACGTCACCGTAGATATGACAGAAGATGGGGCCGCCGACCGGGTAGAGCACATTCGGCCGGTTCGTCTCGTACTCGTCGTCGGCCTCGTCGATGAGCATCGGGAACTCACCGGTAATCTGCTTGAACTTCTTCAGGTGGTCCCGAAGGTGGGGCCGTCGCGCTGCCATCTGTCGAAGTTCATCCGACGGTTTCGCACGTCCATGGTCTGTCATATCTTATGTCACCTCTAGGCGACGCTCCGTGATTCGATGACGATGCCGGTCCCCGAACGGACTGAGAACCCGATGGTGTCACCCACCTGCTCGCCCATGCCGGCGAATCGGAGGACGTTGATCTGTCGGCGGACGTCGTTGCCGACCTCGATCATCTCCAGTTCGATGAACACGTCAGCGATGGCCCGAAACGGGCCGATGGCTTCCTCGTCCAGCGTCGACGGGTCGACGGTGAGCATGATGCACTTGCCCTGTGAGATGACGTCCCGGAAGTAGGAGATGACCTCCAGTGCGGCCTGTCGCTCCTCGTTCTGTCGGACGAGGGCTTCGAACTTGGGATCGTTTCGGAGGATGGCGTCGAAGGTATCGATGACGACGACATCGGCATCCCACATCACTTCGGCCTCCATCAACCGCTTGAGGAGTTCTTTCCGGTCGGTCTGCTCATCACCACCGGTGAGGGCGTTCGATTCGCCAATGTCGGCGTGGAGGAACAGCACCTCCTCGTCGAGGATGTGATCGACCATGTCATACGACAGCGAGTGCATCTGGTCGAGGAAGCTGCCGACAGTCAGCTCCGTCGAGAGGTAGGTCACCTCGTGACCCTCTTCACAGAGGCCGTAGGTGAACCGCTGGCTCATGGCGGATTTCCCGGCCCCGTAGTCACCCTCGACGAGGATGATGCTACCGGGCGGGATGCCGCCGCCCAGTTCTTTGTTCAGCCGGTCGTGGTCGTCCAGTCCGAGCGAGAATAGGTCAGTACTTGCGATACTCATGTGTTGAACTCAAACACCTCCTCGTCGCCGTTGACGATGAGTTTGATGCGGTGGTCACCGCCGTTGAGGTTCCCGTTGATGTCGATGCGAACGACCTCGCCGGGCCGCCAGCTGTTACCGCCGTTGGGCTCCAGTGCCACCGCGTAATCACTGGCGAAGGCCCCATCGACGAACACATCTATTTGTCCGGGAACCGGGGCCAACGTCTCTGAACCAGTGTTTTTGACGTGAATAGTGGTTGTCTCACTGCTGTCGTCATAGATATTGTTGCTGCCGCTGTCGGAGATTATCTCCACGTCGGTCCGAACGTCACTGCTTACATCCAGCCCTTGTTCCGAGACAGCGTTGCTCAGCTCGCCGATACTGGTCGTAAAAACGCCGGCCACGCTCGCGGCGATAGCCATCGACGCGATGAATAGGATCAGGTGTGAGACGGAGACGCTCGCCATGTTAGCTCACCACCATCGTGTCAGCAACGCCGTTCTCGGTGACGACTTTCACCCGGTTGGGCTGGCTGCTGAGCGAAGAGACGGTAATCTCTAATTGCTCCTGTGACGCCCAGATATCCGTCGCGTCGTCAGTACCGACGGACGTCTCGTAGCCCGTACGGTAGTCGTTGTCGACCAGCAGGTCGGTCTCTTCGACCGACAGCGTCTCCGAGCCGGTGTTGTCGACGGTCACAACGAGGTTTTCGTTCCCGCTGCTGTTCCACGTCGCCGACACGAGCGAGATCTCGGTATTCTGCTGGTCGAGGAGTTGGTCGCGCTGGTCCTCGCGGGCGTCAGTGACGCGCTCAAAGCTGTTTGCGGTCGCGGAGTAGAACATCCCGAAGCCGATGAACGCGGCCACGAAAATGATGGCCGCCGAGCCGCTAACGCTGAATCCCATCGGAACCACCCCCCACCAGTTTCGAGAGCGCAACGGCGTCAGCGCCGCTGTCACTGTCGAGTTGCGAGATGTAGTGCAAGCTCTCTGTGTGGTGGTCGATAGACAGCCCATCCCCGGTGTCGTTCACGTCGTTGAAGCCGCGGAGGTACTCCTTGAGCTGGTCCGCGACCGACTCATCGATCCAGTCGATAGTCTCGTAGTAGTCGATAGCGCGGGCCGTCTCGCGATAGCCCGAGTGTTGGACCAGAAACTCCAGCCACTCAACGATGATGAGGTCCGCAGCGAACCCCTCCGGCATCGTCGACAGGTACGGCTTCCCGTCGTCGTCCGCATCCGAGCCGTCGTTTACCGCTGCCTCGTCGGTGCTCCCGGTAGCCGCCGTGTCAGTCTGTGTGGCAGTCGGTTCGGGGTCTGGTTCGGGTTCCGGTTCGGGCTCTGGCTCCGCGACTGGGTCCGGTTCCGGCTCCGGTTCTGGTTCGGGCTCTGGCTCAGCCTCCGTAGCCGCCTCGGCGTCATCGAGCCCGTCGTCCTCAATGACTTCGTCGAAGAGGTCGTCGTCTTCCAGTCCGCCTGCATCGCCGTCCGAATCATCCTCGCTTAACAGGTCGTCGTCCTCGTCAGCCAGCAAGTCGTCATCGTCGTCGCCAAGCAGGTCATCGTCGTCGCTCGCGTCATCCTCGGGTTCCTCGCCCTCGGCCCACTCGGCGTCGCCGGACTCGTACTCGTCTTTGAGCTCTGCGAACGATTTGCCGCCGTCGCCGTCGTCGCTGTCCTCGTCCATACTCTCCCCGTCGTCCATGCTCATCCCATCGTCCATGCTCATGTCGTCCTCCGTGTCGTCGAAGTCGTCGAACTCCTCGTCGAACGACCCGCCGTCGTCCTCAAAGCCGCCCGTGTCGTCGCCACCGTCGTCGGGAAACATATCGTCGACGCCGCCGTCGTCCATCGACATGTCACCGCCAGTGTCCTCCGTCAGATCTTCGTCGAAGAACCCTTCTGCATCGGCGTTGGCGACATCGTCGTCGATATCCTTCTCGGTGTCGTCGCTCCCATCATCGTCGAACAGGCCAAAGGAGCCGCCGCCCTCGCCCATGCCGCCCATGCCGCCGTCGACATCGTCGGCGAAGGGGTTGACGCCACGGGTGACCATCTCGTAGATGTCGAGGAGTTTCCGGACGTTCTCCTCAGTTTCTTCGACGGACTCGGAGATACTCTCGTTTTCCGTCCGAACCGTGTTGACCGTCGAGGAGAGGCTGCCGACTTCGTTTTCCAGTTCGTCGAGACGGTGTTCCAGTTCGTCGGTATCGGGCCCGCTGGCGTCTTCCATGTCGCCGAACTCGTCGTCACCGAATCCACCCATGTCGTCGCCGCCGTCGTCAAGGCCACCGAGACCGCCGAGGTCGTCACCGCCGCCACCGCCAAGATCGTCGCCACCGCCGTCATCAGCCATCAGGCCGCCGCCGTCGGCCATCTCGCCGCTACCGCCGCCCTCATTCGCGTCCCCGCTCTCGTCGTCCGACAGGATCGAGTCGAACATATTCTTGATGCTCATACCAACCAGCCCGCCGGTCAGGAGGACAAAGAGGGCGGGCACCAGTCCAACCAGTTCCGGTGAGACGGCTGGGGCCAGTGGCACGAGAGCGAGACTACTCATCTCTTGTATCTCATGCTGTTTCTACTCTTCAATATTCCCCTTAGCGTATCATATTTGATAATAATATCCCATTTTCCCGACTCAGATACAGTAAATTAACAGTCCAAGTACTAGCCTCTTACATTTCAGGTTACTTTCGAACTGCAGGTCGGTGAACAGAGCGTGTCAGTGCGCCCCCGGCAGACGAGCGGCAGTCACTCGTCTGACGCCCGAAGCCACACACGATCCGACGCGCACACGTCACAGCGTAATTGAGTCCGTGTTCGCGCTTTTGATGATGAGATTGCCGGTGTCCGCTTCGAGCTTGACGGACCGGCCGTGGTCACCGCCGAGGTCTTCGCCGACAACGGGAACGCCGTGTTCATCCAGCGTCTCGCGCACCTTCTTGGCGTTACGCGAACCAATGGAGGAGCCGTTCTCGGAGAAGTCGAGCATGTCGCTCCCACCGGCGATTTTGGCCTCCATCGCCTCCGTCGACGCCCCGGCATCCGCCATGGCCTCGATGAGCACTTCGATGCCCGTATCCGCGAACTTCGCATGGTTGCCGCCGTCAATATCTGCCGCCGACGGGAGCATGACGTGAACGAGCCCGGCCACCGTGTTCCGGGTGTCGTATAGCGCAATCCCGATACAGGAGCCCAGCCCGCTCGTGGTCAGCACAGCCGGCTCTGTAGTCACCTTGTACTCCGCGATGCCGACTTTGATACGCTCCGGAGTACTCTGTTCGGGACTCTCTGTTTGACTACCATCGTATACTTTCATTATTTGAATATCTGTTCGACGTCCGCGCCCGTCTCAGTCGCTCGCTCGACATCGAGGTCGTTGAGGGCGGCGCGCAACTCTTTTTCGTTGGGCAGGGCGTGAATCTCAGCCTGAAACTCGATGTCATCAGTCTGCATCTGGGAGTCGATGATGAACGCGTGCTCCTGATACTGTCCGACCTGTGCCGCAAGCGGGTCCATGATTGCCCGCCCCATATCGTGGACGACCCGCGGCGGCGTGTGTTCGACTGAGGTCTGCAGGACGTTCGCCCAGCCGTCGACGAACCCGCTCGTCATGATGTTCCCCAGTTCCTCGATGGCGGCCTTGTGCTGGTCGGTTAGCTCGTCGCTGTCCATCTCAATGGGCATCATCGCCTCCGCGACGTTGATCGCCGAGACTTCGTCGAACAGCACCATGAGGTAGCCACTGGGCGTCCCGGTGAACTCGACGACTGTCCCGACGAACGTGTCCGTGCCGATCTGCTTTGGCACGTCCTCGATGGGGGCGAAACTGATCTGTGTCACCTCCGCCGTCGTCGGGATACCGGTCATCATTTCGACGTTGTCAGCAGCTTTCTGGGTGCCGCTGGTCGTCATCTCGTTGAACGTCTGGAGCTTGTCGATGGGGATGGCGTCGCCGTCCGTATCGACGTGCTCCACCATCATCTCCGTGAGCGATTCGTACTCAGGGAGCATGTAGATGTAGAAGTTCACCGACTCGTCGATCCACTCGATCTCCGATTTGAACACGAACACCTGCTGATGGTCGCCGTTCTCGGGTGCATCGGGGAGCACGTCACCACCGGACTCCTCGATGTACTCCGGCGGCGAGTGGTCGATAGTCGCACCGACGTAGTCGGCCCACCCGTCGATGAACCCGCTCATCATGATGTTACCGATCTCCTCGATGCCACTCCTAGCCATCGCCTCGTCCTCGCTGCTGCCGGGCATCATCTCTTCGGTGATCGTGCCGGCGCTGTCCACATCGAAGGCAAGAACAGTATCGCCCTCGAGAACGCCATCGAAAGAGAACTGGACCCCGACGAAGTCACGGCCGGCCAGTTCCTCGCCGACATCCGCTCTGTCGAGTAGCGTGATCTTGGTCACGTCGACGACGGCGTCGATGCCCGTCATCTGGGACATCGACTGGGTGGCCTGTTCCGCTCCCTCGTGAGCGAGTTGATTGAACGTGCCGAGCGACTGAATATCGACGTTCATCTATGAGGGGACGACGTCCTCGATAGCCTCCATCACACTGGGCTTCTGGAACGGTTTGGTGATGTACCCGTCAGCCCCCGCTTTCACGGCCTCCTTCATCTTCTCTTCCTGACCGACACTTGTACACATGATAACGTTCGCGTCAGGATTAGAAGATTTGATCTCGTCCGTGGCCTCAATACCGTCACGGATGGGCATCACGATGTCCATCATGACCAGATCCGGGCCTTCTTCTTTGAACACTTCCACAGCTTCGACTCCGTTCTCGACCTCCCCAACAATCTCGTGGTCTTCTTCGAGAATCTCGCGGAGGAGGTTACGCATAAACTCTGAATCGTCGGCGATCAGTACGTCTGGCATGCCTATCAAGCCTACATATCGTGATGAGTTAGATAAAGGTGTCCCGTAAATTATCGCGTGTGATATCGGCAGGTTCCAAAACCAAGCAACTGCGCGCCGATTCTGTCCGCAACGACTGGCGCAACCGCACAGCAATTACAGACGATTGCGCTAGAAGGTTGCGCCGTCTCGCGCTTCGATAGCCGCAACAAGATCAGCAATACTGTCGTCAGGCGAGAGGCCGGTCGACTGTACCATCCGCTTGAAGCTTTCGGGCGGATGTTTTACCGGGACATTCGACTCAGAGAGCAAGATACCGAGCACGTTTTCCACTGACGTTGACCCATCCATCTGCCGCCCGTACCAGAGCATGAAACTCTCAAACGCAGTGATGATATCGTTGGACACGACCTGTTGTTGATCGACATTGCCGTCGAACTTTGCGGTCACGTCGAACCCGTAGCGGCTGTTTGATTCCGACATCTGCTCGGCGAGCCACTCGTGAACGTTCGCGTCAGTAAACTCGGGTGTGTCGGGTTCCGGAGCCGGTTCGGGTTCCGGTTCCGGTGCAGGGTCGGACGAAACCTGATTGCCGTAGGAATCGTCGGTTCGTACGTCTGAGGAGACGACATAGCGGCCTTCGTCTATTTCTGTGACGTGTTCGTCGTCCGCAATGTCAAGCTCCTCCGGGGAGAGTATCTTGCCGTCTTCCGGATTCGGTTCGTCTGACCCCGAGGCCATGGCGATATATGAGAGAGGGAGTGATATAATTCCGTCGCTGCTCAGCGTAGCCGACACGGTTTTGGCTGGTCGTGGATATCGATACACTGTGAGCGCACCGAATCAGCGAGGGGAGCGAACGGCCAGCGAACGGCGGGCGCAGAGCTCTGTCGGGTCGATAATCCTCCTGATCGCGGCGCTTTTGATCGCCGCGGCGACAGCTGGCGTGTTGTTCGAGGTGGTCGGCGGGTTCCAGTCCGACGCGGCCACGGCCAGCGACAAGAGCGCTGACCGAGTCGTCGCACGGGCCGAAGTCATCGGTACGACGGGTCACGTCAACACTACCGGCAACACCGTCGAGGCGGTGACACTCGTCGTGAAGCGAGCGGAAGGGGGCGGAAACATGGACCTCAACGATGTCGTCGTCGGAACGACAATCGGAAGCGGGGCCGACGCGGCGGTGGGCTCCTCGACCGAGATCTCACTTACTACGCTCTCGGACGACGACGACTCGCTCTCACGGGGGATTCTGAACGACGAAAGCGACCGGGCGGCGCTGCGTATCGACCTCGCAGCGCTGACGGGGGTAGAACTCCAGCCCAGCGAGAGCGGCACGATACGGTTGCTGTCGCCCGACGGCGCGACGACGACGGTTCGGGTATCGGTCCCGTCAACGCTCGACGGGGAGACGACGGTCGCCGTCTGACGGACAGCCGCGGCATCGGTCGGAACGCTATCGAACTGTATGATGGCTCACTCGCTCCGGCGAGAGGTGGACCGACAGGGAGGCTTTCGACGCCCACCAGTTCACCGGTGGCAGACACCCACATCGAGACACGTCGTCGTTCAGTCACACGTGGACTGGTGCACTCGCCCCTGACGACGTGGGCGAGGAACGACATCATGCTGCTTTCGCAGCGCTGCCACAGGCCGACGCGGTTCGCTGCGCTGTCGGTGGCGTCGTCCCACGTCACAGTACGGAGACGAGAATAAGACGGCGAGCAGTACGCGAGCGTTGCTGACGTGTCCGAGGCCACCCTGTCCGACCATGCCACGTTCTACTAATCCCGGCGTGGGTTCACTCGTCGCCGCGAACCGGGCAGGTAGTAGCGTGAAAACAGAGACGTCGTGGTGGAACGCAGCACATCGCGTATGCCCACCGCAATGTCGAAGCAACGCAGGAGTCGTCTAGACGACCACACGCGATGGCTGTCGCTACGCGGGTGGAAAACAGAGAGAAAAACTGCTGCAGTCGAAAGAAGCCTTAGACCTGCACTGCGGTTTCGCCCGATAGCGTGTTGGGCACGCTAACGCGGATTTCCGTGGTCGCGCCGGACTCTGTCGTCACTTCAAGCGTCATCGTCGCGCCGGTTTCGAGCGTGCCGGGATCCACGATGATGCGGAAGCGGTCAGCGTCGGTCATCACCGGCAGGGACTCATCCTCGTCCTGAACGGCCTGGACGCCGAACGTCTCACCTTGGGAGGCGCTGGTGCCGCCGTAGGTCAGCGTGTTCGTGCCGCTGGGGCCGATCGTGGTGATGGTCGTCTGTTCGAGGTTGATCTGGTCCGCACCGGAGCCTTTGATCGCGATGATGCTGATTTCAGAGACGCCGCCGCCGCCGCTGTTGTACTCCGCGTTCACGAGGAGTGCGGAGTCCGCAGCGGTTCCTTGAGTGATGGTGATACCACTGTCAACGTCGTCAGGTTCGAGACCATAGAATGCCCCTCCGCCTGAGACGGTGATAGTGTCACCATCTCCGTTCTCGAACTCGATGGTATCGCTGCTGACAGAGAGCTCGTTTTCGAACGGGTTGAAGGTGAATGATGCCCCCGATTCGACGTTAATTACCTCGACTTCATTGTTGGAGACGACATCGAAGCGGATTTCGTCGCCAGCGTCGACATCGAGAGCGCCACCGGATCCGCTGGGCGCAAGTTCCGCAGCGTCAACAGTGTTCGACGTAGCAGTCAGCACCTCACCATCACTGACCAGCAGTTGATCGGTCGATGAACTACTGGAAAGTGGGATGTACTGCTCGGTATTTTCGCTAACCTCTATCGGGAGAGTCTGGTCAGCGGGAGTTGCGTCGCTGTCCGTTAGCTTCAACGTTTGTAGAGTGACCTCTCCATTAATCGGGTCCTCATAGGTACGCTGGAGACGGATGCTATCAGCGCTGGTAGCTGCGTTCGAAGCATCTATCGAGAGGTCTTCGCTGGTGTCAACAGTGATCGATGCACCGGTTGCATCGTTCTGCACTTCCACTGAGGAGGCGCTTGCCTTCGTGAAAGTAAGGGTGTCACCATCTTCGACAGCAATCTCGTTACTGCTGGCTGCAGTAAGAACAATGCTGCCATCACCGTCTTCAGAGACGAGGACATCCATTTGAGACCCGTCGTCGATTGCGAACTCACCGTGGGAGTCTGAGCTTGCCCCTGAGCTATCGAATACGATGGTGTCTGTTGGACCGCTTCCAGAAACAGACCCAATCTTCGACGCTACCTGAATCTGGTTGGTCACTTGGTCGCTACTTTCTTGGCCGGTCTGTTCAGCTGAACTCTGCAGGAAGCCAGCAGTGTTAATCAGGACGCCTGCCGCGATTGCGGCGACGAGCACCATCGCGATGAACACGATGAGGGTCCCGATACCCACTTGGCCTCGGTCTTCTGGATTTGTAATACGTTCGAACATGTGTAGTCCGGGTCGCTCTGACCCTATCGGAACAAATACGTACCACCTAATAACATCATCCCTCAAATTTTTACTCTTGATAATGAGGGTTTGAGGCGGGTGAGGTGCCAGTTATCGATAGCAGCGTTGTCCGATTTGACGGCGTATTTCGGCCGATGATGAGAGCGGCACTACAAGCGAAATCAGTATTGAAAATCGAATTGGCGGGGCGATCCAGTTGTCCCTCACTCGTACGCGATGAGACTGTACATCACAAACAGAAACCCGAACGTCGTCAGGCCGCTGTTGACGAGCAAAAGCGACCGCACACCCTGAAAGTTATTCACGAATGCACTGATCATCGTGGCGGCAGCCCCCGCGATCACCAACGAGAACCCTACTGAAAGGTGGAGCATTGCCTGTCGGGAGGTCTGGATGTACGCCCGTATGGCCATCCCGACCATTGTCAGTCCGGCAACGACGAACACCAACGTCGATATGGCATAGAGAAGTTCTATCATTAGCACTGTACAGTGCTACAGCGAACCCGTTATTAAATCCACCCTCGAAAATATCTTTCGTGATAACGGCAGTTTGAGAGGCTCTATCGCTCAGATAGGGTCCGCCACGCCTCGTCGAGTTTGTTGGTCACTTCCGACCGCTCTTCGATGTGCACAGTCAGTTCGTCGTCGAAGTCGACCCGGACCTCGTCGACATTGCGCCGGTACACCTTGATACGACGGCGGTCGTCAGAGAGGATATTGTCGTGTAGCTCCAGTAGGTCATGCTCGGTCAGTTCATCGATCCGTCGGTAACACGTCGCGATGGGGATTCCGAGTTCGTCGCTGAGCTCCTGTGCGGAGACCGGTTCGTCCGTCGCGTCGAGGATTTCGGCACTGTATTTATTGCCAAGCGTCTGAAGAATCTCCCCTGAATCCATCGTTATCAAATCATAAATTCAGTCGATAATAAAGCTATCGCCTGTGATATCGAGTGAAGGAGGGGCAAACACGCACTGCGGGACGTTCGTGCGAAAATAGCGTTCTGTGTGTCTGTATCCGTCGTTCTATGGAGTAATAATGACCTATTCCTGTTCCTAAATTGGTGATTCTTCCTCGCTCATCATCGAGAAGGCGCTGGCGTTCTGGTGGACGTCGATGCCGCCCCAGTCTATCTCCATCGGATAGATGTCGGTCTCGATGTTCTGCTTTCGCATCTTGGCGACCCAGACGTACCTGTTCACCCCGGTATCAGTTGGCGTCTGGATGAGGTAGATGTTACCGTCGGTCAGGTAGTTCTCCAGCCCGATATCGGTGTCCGGGAAGACGGCCCCCTGTTCGTTGGTCATCAGCGTCGTGAGGCCGCTGTCGCTGAGGATGTCAGTGAACTTCAGGAGATACGTCCGTTTCTCCTTCTCGTTCTCGAAGAACAGTTCGAACATGGCAAGCGAGTCAAGCACCAGCCGGTCGTAGTCGCCGTCTTCGAGTTCTTCCAGCAAAATATCCAGCGAGGACGTAAAGTCGTTCTCGCGCAGGAGCACCTGCTTGTCGTACACCTTGATGTCGCCATTGTCGACGTGGTCCTGCCAGTTTTCGAAGCCGATGGATTCGGCGGCCTCCCGGAGGTCCGACTCGTCTTCCTCGAAGGAGAGATAGATACCTTTCTCGTCGTACTTTTCGACGCCGTTGTAGATGTACTGGAGACAGAGGATCGATTTTCCGGCTCCGGGGTTGCCACTCACCAGTGTCGTCGAGTTCTTCACAATACCACCGTTCAGAATGTCGTCGAGGCCTTCAATCCCCGTTTTGGTTTGCTCAATCATAGTTTCGGAAGGAACTGGAAGTTGATTAGATACTTCTCTGTCGGGAATGTTAAAAAGTCTTGCTGGTGTGTCGCTAAACAAACCGGAATCAGTCACCAGCGTGGACGACGGCGGGATCCACCCAGATAACAAAACTGTCATCTCGCTTGATGACGCCCCGGATCGAGCCGGCGTCGTTCGCGGGGGACTGGTCGACCTGCTCCGGCGTGACCTGAACGACCTGATACACCTCGTCAACAAGCCAGCCGGCCGCACCCTGTTCCTCGACGATCTCCGGGTCGAAGACGATAATGCGCTTCTCCTCGCCCTCGTCTCCGATGCCGAAGACGACCTTTGGGTCGACGATTGATGTCGTGCGCCCACGAAGGTCCATGACGCCACGGACATGCGACGGGGCGTTCGGGACGGACGTGAGTTCGCCGATGTCGACGATCTCAGTCACGTAGTCGATACTCACGCAGTACGTTTCCGAGCCGAGCTGGAACTCGAGCACTTGGCCGGTGGTGGCTGACTGTGCTGCCATTGCGGTTCTTATCCAAACTCTCGCGGATAGGGGCGCATAAAGGTGCCTGCTGGGCTATCAACTTTGATTACGTGGGCGGAGTATTTATTTCGGGGCCGGACGGGAGTTGGAAGTAGGTATGAGGATGTCTCGTTCGCCGATGTCTCCTAGCCGACGGGAGCGTTGGTGATATGGCAGACGGTGTCCGCGCCGTGGTCGCAGACGACTCTCACTTCATGCGGAGTGTCATCTCTGATATCCTCAGTGATGGCGGCATCGATGTCGTCGCGCAGGCGCGTGACGGCGAGGAGGCAGTGTCGGCCGTTATCGAACACCAACCCGACGTCGTAACGATGGACGTCGAGATGCCGGTAATGAACGGCATCGAGGCAACGGAGCGGATCATGGCGGAGTCTCCGACACCGGTGTTGATGCTGTCAGCTCACACCGACGAAAACGCCGATGTGACGTTCGAGGCACTTGATAAGGGCGCGGTCGACTTTTTCACCAAGCCCGGTGGCGAGGTGTCGATGGAGATGTCCCGCCTGAAAGACCAGTTGGTCGAGATGGTCAGCACCGTCGCAGCGGTCGACGTCGGCGCGACAGGCAAAGACGGCGGGACAAGCAGCGGTGGCACGGCTCCGACAACAACCGGCGGATCGGCGACGGACCGAAGCCCGTCCGGGACGGCGTCGACCCAGACAACATACGTCTCAAACCCGACGCTCGTCATCGGTTCTTCGACCGGCGGCCCGAAGATGGTGGAACAGGTAATGGAGAACCTTCCCATCGAGGCCGACCTCCGGGTGCTTATCATCCAGCACATGCCGGAGGGGTTCACCGGCCGGTTCGCCGAGCGGATCAACACACGAAGCGACTACGAGGTCCGGGAAGCCACAGACGGGGCGCGCATCGGCGGTGGCGAGGGGCTCGTCGCCGCCGGTGACCGGCACATGGAGGTCAAGAACTACCGGAACGGGCGGCTGCGGACGAAGCTGACAGAGGACGAGCCAGTCAACAGTGTCCGTCCGGCAGTCGACGTGACAATGCGGACGGCCGCGGAGACAATCGACGACCCGCTCGTCGGCCTCATCCTCACCGGGATGGGCGAGGACGGCGCGGACGGGATTCGGCGGATCAAGCAGGCCGGTGGCAAGACCATCGCACAGGACGAGGCCACGTCCGCGGTGTACGGCATGCCAAAACGCGCCGCCGAGACGGGCTGTGTGGACACTGTCTTGCCTATCGACGACATTGCGGACGGCATTATCGACACGATTACCACTGAGGTGACCTGACAATGGACGACCAGTATTTAGACGCATTCATCCGTGAAAGTGAAGAAGCGATAACCGAACTCAACAACTCACTGCTCGAACTCGAATCCGACCCCTCTAACACGGAGGCGATGGATTCGATCTTCCGGACAGCCCACACGCTGAAGGGCAACTTCGGAGCCATGGGCTTTGACAACGCGGCGAACCTCGCGCACGCGATGGAAGACTTGCTCGACGAGATGCGCCAAGGCGAGATGGAGGTCACGCCGGACCTGATGGACCTCGTCTTCGCCGGCGTCGACCAGATAGAGGTCATCGTCGGGGAGATCGAAGAGCACGGCGAATCGGGGACAGAGACCGACGAGATGGTCGAAGAGCTCCGTGCCGTCCTCGAAGAAGGGGCTGCCGCCGCGGGCGACACCGAAACGACAGGTAACAGCGACGACTCGGAGAGCGACGAATCGCTCTCCACGGATGCCAACGTCAGTGATGTCGCCATCGACGGCGACGCTGTCGACGAGCGAGTCCTGCAGGCCGAAATCAGCGTCGGAGAGTCGGACATGCTCGGCGTCGACTCGATGCTAGCCGTCGAGTCCATCGAGGGGCGGTTCGACATTCTCGATTCGAGCCCGAGCCGCGCCGACATCGAGGACGGCGAGTTCGAGGACACGTTCGTCCTGTATCTCGACGGGCCCGACGCGGCGACTGTCGACGCCGAGCTGGGAACGACCGGGAAGGTCGACAGCTTCGACGTGACTGACGTGACCGACGAACTGGTGAGCGAGGCAGACACCGGCTCCGATGCTGTCGAGGACACTGACACGGGTTCGGACGCAGGCTCGGACCCCGACACCGATGCCGAAGAGGAACACAGCGTCGACGAGATCAAATCCGTCCGTGTCGACGTGGACCAGCTCGACGACCTTCACGGGCTCGTCGAGCAACTGGTCACGAGCCGAATCAAGCTCCGGCGTGGCGTCGAGAAAGACGACCTCGACTCCACTGGCGAGACGCTGAACGAACTGGACAAGATCACGGCGAACCTCCAGAACACCGTGATGGACATGCGGCTCATTCCGCTGAAGAAGGTCGTCGGGAAGTTCCCGCGACTCGTCCGCGACCTCGCGCGCGAACTCGACAAGGACATCGAGTTCGAGATCGAGGGCGAGGATATCGAACTCGACCGGACCATCCTCACCGAGATCTCGGACCCGCTGATGCACATCCTGCGGAACTCTGTCGACCACGGCATCGAGTCGCCCGAGGAGCGCGAACAGGCGGGCAAACCACGCACCGGCAACATCACGCTCCGGGCCTCCCGCGAGCGGGACCACGTCATCATCGAGGTCGAAGACGACGGGGCTGGACTCGATGTGGAAGGGATCAGAGAGAAAGCAGTCGAGAAGGGTGTCCGCTCGCCCGAAGAACTGGACGCGATGGACGACTCCGCGGTGTATGACCTCGTGTTCCATCCCGGCTTCTCGACGGCCGACGAAGTGACCGACACCAGTGGGCGTGGCGTCGGCATGGACGTCGTCCACGACACGGTCTCCCAGCTCGACGGGTCGGTCAGCGTCGACTCCGAACCGGGCGAGGGGACGACTGTTTCGCTGCGACTGCCGGTGACGATGGCTATCGTCAAGGTGCTGTTCGTCAAGGTCGGCGGCGAAGAGTACGGCGTCCCCATCAAGAACGTCGACGAGATTACCGGGACGGAGGAGGCGAAACAGGTCAACGGTCAGGAGGTCATCAAGCACAACGACGAGATTTACCCGGTCATCCACCTCGACGACACCTTCGACATCGAGGGTGAGACGGCCAACGGCGACGGGATGCTCGTCCGAATACGCGAATCCGAGCGGCAGGTCGCGCTCCACTGTGACTCTGTCAACAGTCAGGAAGAGGTCGTCGTCAAGCCGCTTGAGGGCATCCTCTCGGGCACGCCCGGCCTCTCGGGCACGGCCGTACTGGGCGACGGGAACATCGTCCACATCCTCGACGTGGTGACCCTATGAACAAAGGCAGCGAACGCACCTTCGAGGACCTCGTGGAGTTCATCGGCGCGGAGATGGACTTCGAGTCGGGCTTTTACAACGACTCGTATCTCGACCGCCGTATCACCGCGCGGATGCGCCGGACCGACATCGAGGACTACCAGTCCTACCAGCGGCTGCTGGAACGCGACGACGGCGAGCGCGAGGAACTGCTCGATTCGCTGTCGATCAACGTCACCGGCTTCTTCAGGAACCCGGACGCGTGGGAGCGACTACGCCCGGTCCTCCGAGAACTCACTGAGAACAACCGTCGCGTCAGGCTCTGGTCGGCCCCGAGTGCCGACGGCCGCGAGCCGTATTCGGCGGCGATGCTGGCGCTTGATGACCCCGACATCGATGCCCGGAAAATCGAGATCACAGCAACGGACATCAACGCCGACATCCTCGAAGAGGCCCGCGACGGGACCTACGCGACCTCCCAGACGACCGACATCGCTGATGAACTGGAGCCACTGGACGATTACACGGAGTACATCGAGCAGGACGGCAACACGTTTCAGGTTCGGGACCGCGTCAAGGAGATGGTCACGTTCGAGCAACACGACCTCATCCGAGGCGACCCCAAGCGCGATTTCGACCTCGTGTTCTGCCGGAATCTCCTCATCTACATCGATTCGGAGTTCAAGGTCCCCATCTTCGAGACGATCCGCGGATCGCTCCGCGAGGGCGGCTATCTCATGATCGGCATGACCGAGACGCTGCCCGCAGAGTGTCGGGAGTCCTTCGAAGCGGTCGACAAACGACACCGCATCTACCGGCGTGTGTAGCGACCAATGAGCCTCTACGAACTGGAACGGGACGGCAAGGCACAGGAACTCATCCGCCTCCTCAGAGAAAGCGACAACGAGCGGGTCAAGACCCGTGCCGCGGAGCTACTGGGGAACTTCGACGACCACGACGACCGGCGCGACGTGGTCAACGCGCTCGTGGACGCGGCCCAGAGCGACAGCGACGAGATCACCGGCGCAGCTATCGACTCGCTGGACGAACTCGGCGACGACGCGATCACGCAACTCATCGGCAGCATGGCCGGCGTCGACCTCGAAGACGACGCCGCCGACTGGGTGAAGGCGAAAGCGTACATGCAGGTGCTCGACGCTGACGTGCCGGAACTCCGGATGGCAGCGGCAAACGGCCTCGGAACCCTCGATCAGGCCGATGCGGTTCCGAAGCTCGCAGAGCGTTTCGAGGACGCTGACCCGCGAGTGCGGGCGCGGGCGGCCCGGTCGGCCGGAAAGATCGGCGACTCGCGGGCGACGACGCCGCTCGAATCGTTGCTGACGGACCAGAAAGCCGGCGTTAGGCGTGAGGCGGCAGACGCGCTGGGGAACATCGGGAACAGACAGGCGCTTCAGGCACTGTTGCCGCTGTACGAGGACGACGACGAGCGGGTCCGGCGCATCGCCGTCGGCGCGTTCGGGAACTTCGGCAACGACCGGCCGGTCGACTATCTCATCGAAGCGCTTTCCGACGAGTCGGCCGCCGTCCGGCGGACAGCCGTTTACTCGCTCATCGAACTCCTGTCGAACGTTCCGACCAACCAGAGCCACGAAATCCGGGACACCGTCGTCGAAAAACTCTCGAACACGGACGACCGGAGCGTCGTCGTGCCGCTGGTCGAGATTCTCGAAGAGAGCACGCAGGCCGCCCAGCGGCGCAACACCGCATGGATGCTCGGTCGGGTCACCAGTCAGGAAGAGCGGGACCGGGTCATCGAATCGCTGGTCGAGGCGCTGGAGGAGGACGACCAGATGCTCCGCCAGTTTGCCGCCACCAGCCTCGCTGAACTCGGCGACGACGACAACATGGTAGAGCGGCGGCTCCTCAAAATTGTGCAGGATGACGGCATCGATCCCGAGGTCCGGGGTCAGGCCATCTTCACGCTCGGGAAAGTCGGAGGCGAGCGCTCCCGGAAGACGCTGGATAAACTCATCGACGAGACCGAACACGACGTGGTCCGGAAGAAGGCTTTCTCGGCCATCTCGAAGCTCGGTGGCCGTGGATGAAGCAGCCGAGTGGATTAAGACGCGGCGGGGCATACACGAGAACGATAGCTGGCTAACCGATGAGCGACGGAGAACACGCACTGGTCGATACGAAGGGGAAGTTCGTCCAAGTCGTCTCGGACGGGCGGAAACGAAACGACATCGAGTGGCTACCGGGTCGGATTCTTCTCTCGAACAAGCGCCTCGTCCTCGCGACCAACGACGGCAAGCGGACCATCCCGCTGTCGAAGGTCAGCAGCGTCACGGCCAGCCAGATGAACCAGCCCCTCGCGCAGGTGGACAGTTACGTCAAGGTGCAGGCCGGCCGGAACGTGACGCTCATCTCGGCGAAGCAGGCCGAGGAGTTTCAGGAAAAGCTCTACAGCACGCTGCTTGATCAGACCGTCGTCCTCGTCAACCACCCCGCAGTCAAGGGTGGCGTCGTTCAGGACGGCGGCTGGGAGAAAGGGCGGCTCAAACTCGACGGCGACTGCATCAATCTGGCCATCGCCAGCGGCACGTTCGTCGAGCTGGACATCGACGACGTGGGGACCGTCGAGGCAAAGGAGAAGACGATCCGCGGCGACGGGCGACCGCTTCTAGAGGTCGAACACACAATCGAGGGTACCAGCGTCGAGACCCACATCTCAGGGACGCCCCGACACGTCTCGCTTATCGAGGGGCTGGTCCGGCAAGGTGAGCAGCGCAACATCGCCGACGACGTTGACCTCTCGGATAAGGAGACACAGGTGCTGATGGCGCTGTACTCCGGTATCTCGCCGTTCAAGATTCCGGACTTCGTCGACATGGAGATCGAGGAAGTCGAAGACGTATACGACCGGCTGATGGAAGCCGACATCCTCGAACCGGTCCGGACGCGCCGGGAGGTACAGCTGGAGGCCCGCGGCCGCTCAATCGCGAGCGATGCGATGGCCGACCAGTAGCGCCAGTCTGTCCCTGAATTAGCGTGGTCGAAGAGTCGGTGTACCGCAAGAGCGACATACCCTCGCCGTGTTATTTAGTGACATGGAAGGGACCGCCAGCCCCCGAATCTCGGTGCTGCACGTCGACGATGAACCGGGATTCGCGGAGACAGCGGCCGAATTTCTCCGGCACGAGAGCGATGGTTTCAGCGTCGAGACGGTGACCAGCGCCAGTGAGGGGTTGGAGCGTCTCACCGACACCGTGTTCGACTGTATCGTCTCGGACTACGACATGCCCGAAATGAACGGCATCGAGTTCCTCAGGACCGTCCGTGCGGAGTATCCGGAACTCCCGTTCGTTCTGTTCACCGGGAAAGGGAGCGAGGAAATCGCCAGCGAGGCCATTTCAGCCGGCGTGAGCGATTACCTCCAGAAACGGGGCGGAACCGAGCGGTACACACTGCTTGCGAACCGGATCAGGAACCTCGTCGCCCAGCACCGCGCGGAAGACGGACTCCAGACACGGGTGCGACAGCAAGCGGCCGTGGCGGACCTCGGCCAGTACGCGCTGACAGGGTGTGACCTCGACGCGCTGTTCGAGCGAGCGGTTCGAACAGTCTCAGACGCGCTGGGAACGGAGTACACGAAGTTACTCGAATACCGCTCGTCTCGGAACGACTTCCGCATGCGGGCTGGCAACGGGTGGCACGATGGCGTGGTCGGCGAGATCACGGTCGGGGTCGGGACGGAGTCACTGGCAGGCTACACGCTCCAGACCGAAGAACCGGTCGTGGTGACGAACCTCGCGGCCGAAGATCGGTTCAGCGGGCCGCAGTTTCTGCTCGACCACGGCGTCGTGAGCGGCATCAGCGTCATTATCGGGACCCCCGCGGAACCGTGGGGCGTGCTCGGTACGCACACGAACGAGCAGCGGGAGTTCACCGAGGACGACATCACGTTCGTCAGAGGCGTCGCGAACATCCTCACGGACGCCATCGAGCGGGCACACCTCGAACGCAACCTCCGACAGGCGGAGCAGCGGTATCAGACGCTGCTGGAGAACTTCCCCGACGGCGGCGTGTTCCTGTTCGACGACGACCTTCGATACCTCGTCGCTCGCGGCGAGGGACTGAACGTGCTCGGCCTCACACCGGACGACATTGAGGGAAAGACCTTGGAGGAGGTGTTCCCGCCGGGGGTCGCCGAGGTGCAGCGACCCAAATACCGCGCCGCGCTGGACGGGGACGAACAGGTCTGGACGCAGGAGTACGAGGGTCGGCAGTATCGGGTGTACGCGCTGCCAGTCACGACCAATGGCGATACACGGCGCGGCATGATTGTCTCCGAGGACGTTACGGACCTGCCTCCGAACGTGTGACTGTCGGCACGGCTCCGGCGAGCGGGATGGTTCGACGCGCTTTTGAAGCGCGGTTGATTGAGAACAGGTATGGCAGAATTCACAGTCGCCGTCTCCGATCCGGAGGACGGCCACACCTACCAGATCGACGTTGATGGACAGGACGCAAACCGCTTCATCGGCCGCGAACTCGGCGACGAGGTCGACGGCGGCGCTGTCGGCCTCGACGGTTACACGCTTGAACTGACCGGCGGCTCGGACACCTCCGGCCGACCGATGCGACCTGACGTTCGCGGCGTCACGACGAAGGAAATCATGTCTGACGGTGGCGTCGGCTTCAAGCCGACCACCGACGGCGAGCGCAAGCGCATCACCGTCCGCGGCCGCGAGGTCAGCGACGACACGCGTCAGATTAACGCAAAGATCACTGCTCGCGGTAGCGAGTCCGTCGACGAACTCCTCGGCGACGACGAGTAAGTAACGTGGCGGACCGCGTTCCCAGTGACCACGAAACCGTCGAGACGCATCGCGTTCCCGTCGAATCTGTCGGCCGAACCGACCGACCGCGGGTCGTGCTCCCGACGGAACTGGAGTTCGACGACGGTGACACTCTCCGACTCGCGCTGGACGGCGACCGGTACCACGCTCTCGTCGAGACAAATCTCGACGGCGAGCCGGTGATCTCACACGTCACCGACAACCGGCGACTGGCCCGCGAACGGGACGGGACAAATCGCCTCGGAGAGTGGGTCACCGACAGCGATGTCTCGCTCGGCGGCTCGGCACATCTCGACGTGGTCACTGACGGAACCGAGTACGGCCTCCGAACGCCGGGCAAGCGCGTCGTCTATACAGCGACTGGCGGGCCGGACGCCTCGCTGTCAGATATCGCTCGAAACCTCGACAACTGACGCCGCTAGCCCCCGTTCTCCGGAGTGACGCTGATTTTTGCTGCTGATACTCGCGCGAAACGCTCAATATCAGTGCTAGTGTACAGCCGACAACGGACGAATGTCGGAATCAGTGATCGCGGATTTCGTCGGCAAATTCAACTCCGAAGTGGCCGGTCGGGGCGACCCCATCAAGGGTCGGATCGTCCTCTCGCAAAAGCGGCTGGTACTGGCCGCGAGCGAAGACGACAAGCTGACGATCCCACTGGATTCAATTTTCGATATCGCAATCGGACAGGTCCCGCCCGATCTGGGCGATTTCTTCGACTCGACGGTGACGATTGCTTTCGAACACAACGGGAAGCGACTCGTCGCAGCCATCGAGGCCGGCGACGAGAAGATCGAGAAGTTCGGAACGGTGCTGTTCAAGGCTGTCGTCAACGGCACCGAAACAACAGTCAAGGAGCGCGCCCGCGTCGGTGGTCGCGTCACTGACGAGTCGTTCAAGACCGCGAAACTGTTCCTCACGCCCGGCAACGTCGAGTTCCGACGGAGCGACGGGTCGTTCAACGTCGATCTCAAAACGGTGTCGGACTTCGACCGGAACACGCGAGAGATCAACGGCACGGGCCGGCCGGTGCTGACAGTCCGGCATATGAAAGACGGGACAGCCATGACGACGCTGGCAGCGATGGCCTCAACCCGAAAGATGTCCATCCTCGGGCGCTATCTCCGCCGTGAGTACGCCGAACTCATGGAAGAGCTCAAAAATGTCGAGCTCACGAAAGACAAGAAAGAGGTGCTGGTCGCGATGTACTCGACCGGCGATATGGACGGGATGCCGCTGGCGAGTATTCTCGGCAAGGACTCCTCGCAGGTGTCGATGATTCTCCAAGACCTTGCCGAGGACGGTCTCGTACAGGACGGGACCGACGGGCCGACGCTCACGCCGACCGGCAAGGTCGTCGCCAGCCGCCACCTCGAAGACGTGAACGCCTGACGTGGTCGCTGCTCGTCGGCTTACTCCTCGACCCCGACAATCGTGCTGACTCGCGCGTTCTCTTTGAGCGTTAGCCCCGCACCGCCGACCGTCAGCGGCACGCGCGGGAGCGCGTCGACGTGCAACGTCGGGTGGGTCGCCCCGCGTTCGAGCAGTTCCGTCCGCGGCTGGAGCGTCACCGTCGCCGCGCCGGTCAGGGACTCGTTGTACTCGATGAGGTACTGGCCGCCCCGCAGCGTCCACCACTCGTAGTCGTCGTCCGGGTTCCGCTTCTCACTTGCGTGGGGCGTGACGCCGGCCGCGTCGAGCTCGCCGCCACCGAAGTCGATCCGCCCCGGCTCGACGACCTCGAACACCGAATCGACGGTCAGGTCGAACCCCGGGCTGTCGGTCTGGGTCGGTTCGTGGACGATATCCGTGACGTACTCGCCAAAGTCGGTCATACCCGATTGTATTGCGCGAGTGTGCCTAAAAGTGGGGCCACGACGGGACAGAGACCTGCGGGCGGAACGCGGCACTTTTGCCCGGCGAGCGATTGCCTCTCTGCATGACCAAACACGCGGAGTTTCTGTCGGGTGAGCGGCCCGAAGACGTGCTGTTTTTCCTGCACGAGGACGCCGTCTCGAACCCCGGTGCGCTGGCCGAGTACGCCGACGAAGTCGAGGACGGTCACGTCCTCGTCCTCCCCGGTGACGACGGCCGCAGCGCGTTCCAGTCGGCGACGGGCATCGACCCGATGGGACTGGCACAAGAGGCGATGGGGACCGAGGGCGACATCGGCGACGACCTGACCAGTGCCGTCTGTCCGGTCGCCGAGGAGGAACCGGAGAGCGACCACACCACCCGCTTCGTCTTCGCCTTCGCCGAGGAACAGAACGAGGACGTGGGCGGCCTCTACGCCGAGGGCGACGTGGTCCACGCCTACGCCGTGTGTGCCTGCGGGGAACGGTACAGCGACAAGTGGGTCGTCGGGGAGTAGCTTACAGCAGGACCGGTTCAGCCAGTCGGACGAGCAGTGCCTTCGGCAGGCCAGTAACAGGACTGCCGTCATAGGAATACTTGATTCCGACCTCGTCGCGAGTGATGCCGTGGCGGAGGTGCTGGACACCGTCGAGGAGGAACCAGCAGCCGAGAAGCGTCCCCGGGGCGACGGCCCACACCGGGCCGCCAGCGGCAACTGTGTACCCCACGAAACAGAACACGAGGAGCCCGAACACGATGTGGTCGGCGTAGTCGCCGACAGCGATCTGGGCGGTATCGGCAACGAGCCAGACGCAGAAGGCGAGCGCCGCCGCGACCGCGGCATACCGTCCAGAGCCATCGAGAACGTACAGCGTCACGCCGACAGCGACGGCGCTCCCGAAGTGTCTTCTCACGGCTGTCTCGTTCGCGATTCGCGTGTGGAGGGACCGGGGCATCACTCGGCAGTGATGACGGAGAAATAAATCAACGTTGCGTCGGGCAGCAAAACATCGCCCGCCGGTCCGTCTACCGCTCCGTATCGACGCCTTCCTCTTCTTCTTCGGGCAGCCGCCGGAACGCGTCCACGATTGCCTGCTTCGCAACCGCACCCTGTGTCGTCCAATGATGCGCGTAGTCCATCATGTCGTCGTAGATATCGGGCTTGCAGCCCGCGGCTTTCGGGTGGCCGCCGCCGTTGACTTGCTGGGCGACCTCGTGAGCACGCTCGAAACTGTCCGTCCCGCGGATGGAGGCGGAGCCGGCGGGCTTGACGATGACGGCGGCGTCCGCACCCTGCTCACGCAGCGCCTCGGCGACCTCGTTCTGTGAGCAGCGGCCGTAGGTGACGCCGACCGTCCACTCGCCGACCTCGCGGAGTTCGGCGCGTTCGACGGCCTTCTCGATGAGCGCCTCCTTCTCGACGCGCTTCTCGTCAAGGAACTCGTGGAACTCCGGCGAGAGGTCGGGGCCGTGTTCGCGGACCGCCTCGATGTACTCCTCGGGCTCGCTCCAGTACGAGAGGTCCGCGAGGTCGTCGCTGCGGGGGTCGTCGCGGATCCAGAGGTCGTGGTCGCGGGTGACGGCGGCGAGGTCGGCCCACTGCTCGTCGAAGTCGTAGTCGAGTTCGGCCAGCGCCACGTCGGCGGTACACACTTCCTCGCTGTCCCCGACGGTGCGCTCGACGCCCGCGGCGTCCACGTCGGCGGCGAGGTCGTCGGGCCACTGGTGGTGGTCGAACCAGACGACACGTTCGACGCGCTCGATAAGCCCGCCGAGCGGTGCGATGTCGGACTCGCGGTCGGGACAGAGGTCACAGATAAAGACGGTCGCGTCGGGGTCGGCGTACTCGGCAGTCCATTCGAGCGCTTCTGTGAGTTCGTGCGGGCCGGCAGGCAACAGTGCACCCTCGCCGCGGGCCTCGCGAACCAGCGCGGTACAGGCCAGTCCGTCGGCGTCCGGATCGGCGATAACAATGACGCCGGCGTCTGCCAGCGTCTCAGCGGCTTCGGCTTCAGCTTGCTCTTCCTCGTAGGAATCCGGAATAAAGAACCCCTCACCGGGGAGTACGGATTTGCGGCCGATAGAGAGGCGGTCGTCGTCGATGAGCCAATCGTCCATGCCACAGCAAGCGGACGGGGCGTCAAGAAGCCGTCGAGTTCCGTTACACGTCCTCGCGCTCGGGGTTTGGCTCGCCTTCGAGCTGGCGGACCGTCAGCACCGGCATCGGAGCCTCTCGGACGAGTTCCTCGGCGACGCTGCCCAGCAGGAACCCGTGTTCACCGTGGCGGCCGCGGGTCCCGCTGACGATGACATCGGCGTCGTGTTCCGCCGCGTACTTGCAGATTTCGTCGGCCGGGTCGCCCTCCCGGACAGCAGTGACAAGCTCCTCGTCGGCCTCGGCGTCAGCGGCCTCCAGAATGAACGAGAGGGCGCGGCCGCCAGTGGTCGCCAGCGCGCGCTCCAGCGCCTCGCGAACCTCTTCAGGCGTCGTCTCAACCTCGCCGGTGTCGACGACGTACAGCCCGTGGACAGTTGCGTCGAAGCGCGCTGCCAGATCCAGCGCTGCTTCGACGGCCCGCTCTGCGCTGCCGGAGCCGTCCGTGGCGATGACCACCGTATCGAACATACACCACGCATCGAAGCCGCGACTAAATACACTGTTGGTCACGGCGAGGGACGCTCCGGATGATGCCACGGGTCGGCACGAACCTCGGTGGATTTTTGCCGGCCGGGGTCACAGTGACGAGTGATGGACATCGACCTCGTACTCGCGCCGGTCGACGGCAGCGACCAGTCGGAACGAGCGGCCGAGTACGCGATCGCCGTCGCGGAGCGGTATGACGCCGATCTCCACTTGCTGTTCGTCATCGACGAACGGCTCCACCAAGATATCGACAGTGGCGACGTGAGCGCAGCCGCGATCGCCGAGGAGCATCAGGCGTTCACCAAGAGTATCCAAGAGCGGTTCCGCGACGCCCACGACGGCGTGTTCGAAACGTCGTCCGCGACCGCGTTCTCCGAGACACGACTGATGCAGACGCCGGGGAGCGTCGTCCTCGACGTGGCGGAAGACATCGACGCGGATTTCATCGTTGTCCCGCGCGAGGAAGGAAGCGAAGAAGCCGTCGGGCGCGCAGCGATCTACGTCATCGAGTACGCCAGTCAGCCGGTACTCACCGTTTAAAGGCGGATCGCCATCTCTATCTCGAAGCTCTCGGCACTACTGATCTCGAACCCGACCTTCTCATACAGCGATATCGCCGGGTCGTTCCACCGCTCGACGGTGAGCCAGACGTGGTCGATGCCTTCGGTCTGGCCATAGCCGAGCAACGTCTCGACCAGTGCCGTCCCGATACCAGCGCCCTGATACGCCTGTAACACGAAGATTGCGAGTTCGTGCTCGTCCTCGTTGTCCGGGACCAATGTGGCGTGGCCGGCGACAGCGTCGTCGTGTTTGGCGACGACGTTGACACAGTCGCCGTCGAGAATCGTTTCGAGCCATTCGCGGATGGCTTCCTCTTTGACCGGTGGGATGCCCTGCGCCCGGTCGGCGGGATCGAAGTCGAGATACATCTCGACGAGGCTCTCCGTGTCGGCGTCGTCGGCAGGGATGACGTCGATAGATCGGTCCTCACGGTCGGTGATCGTCCGCGGTGGCTGTGGGAACTCTTCAGCGGGTTCGTCTGGATACGTGCGAGTCATCGGATGAGAGTCACCGGCGTCTGTGCGTTCAGCAGGACGAACTCGACAATGGGGCCGAGCTGTATCTTCCCGAGCGGCGAACGGCCGCCACCGCCCAGAACGATTCTATCGAACCCCTCGCTTTCGGCGATGTTCACCAGCTCGCTGCCCGGAGAGGTGCCCTCGACGCGGCGAAGTGCCGGCTCGAGCCCGCTGTCGTCGATCTGCTCCTGTATCCGCTGTTGGATCGTCTCGATATCGGCGTCGATGTCTTCGTTTTCGAAGATGGCGACGGTCAGCTGGTCTCCTGTTTCCGAGACGCGTTCGAGTGTTTCGGTCAGTGCCTGATAGGACAGTTCGCTGCCCCCGACACCGAGCAGTAGTTTCATAGTCGGGCCATGCATGGGAGCGGTAAAAAAGCCACCCGGCTGAACTGTTGGTAGAAGACAATGACAGCGGGGCGGCGGCGATACCCTTTTTCACCGCGGGCACGCATGCTCGGCTATGACTGAGGGCGCACCGCCGGACGAGACGGATGTCGAGGCGGCAGACGATGGGTCGGCCGGACACCAGCCGGCGGCCGCGGACGACGGGGCCGACGACGGCACCGACACCGTGGTAGACGACTCCGGTGATTCGACCACCGAGGAGACAGCACCGGCCGAGTCAGCCAGCGAGACGGCGGTGTCGGCAGCCAGTGATGTCCCCGCCGACGTACAGAAGTACGACCGCTTCAAGAAAATCGAGGGCGGGACATACGACCGCGCGAACGATTTCCTGCGTGACCGGACGTACATCACCGCCCGCGAGTGGGCCATCGCCCGCCTCTGTGCCGACTTCCGGACCGAAACGGGCGTCGAGATGACGAAAATCGGGGAGAACCTCCCAGAGCTCGTCCCGTTCATGACAGACACGTACACGCCACAGGCGGTCAATCAGGCCCGCGCCGCGTTCGAGGACAAGGTCAGGAAGGCCGGGGCAACGTTCCTCTACGGCGCGATGTGTGACTTCTTCACCGCCGAGGACCTCGACGACGTGATGTACGAGGCAACGGAGGTCGCGAAGTTCCTGCTCGAAGTCGAGGGCGTCGACCTCGCCGTCGAGGACGAGATGGAGGCCGAAGACCGGATCTCCTCGGTGATGCGGGAGGTCCGCGAGCAGTCGGCGGCGCTGCGACACGACGAGGTGTGTTGTCCGGAGTGTGGCAACAAGTTCGAGGTAGATGAGTAGACACGGCTGAGATGCGCGACATCGATCCCGACGCACAGCCGTCGATGTCGGTCCACGAAGCGGCACAGAAGGTGCTGCGGACGGACCTTGCCATTGGCATCGGAGGGGCAGTGCTTGGCTACGCGGAAGCGGGGACAGCACTGTTCGACGTACTGCCGGTGGTTGTCGGGTTCGGGCTTCTGACAGGTATCACAGTGGCCGTCGTCGAACACGACGCAATCCCGGGCGTCTACCCGGAAGTCGCCGCACTGGCGTCGTTCATCGTGCTTTCTGGGGCTGTTGCCGGCCTCGTAACGCTTTCCGAGGCATCGGTGGCGCTCGTACTCGCGGCCGTACTCTCGGGCTTTGGGGTCGGTGTCATCGGTAACCGAGTGCTCTATGGCATCGTCTTCGGCGTGCCGGCGTACCGTCTGACCCGGGTCCGAGAGGCGTCGTAGTCACGCAGTCAGTGACAGATCCAGAACTGGATTTCAGTCTGGGAAGAACGGCTCTGGATCCTCGTGGGAAACGGTGACCACCTCGTCGTCGGTGAGCGGTCTGATATGGGAGTACAGTCCGTGGTCGGCGGCGACCTGCGAGAGGTCCGCGCGGTCGGTCTGGTCGTAGTACAGCGGCACGAGCACGGCGAGGTCGTCGCCACATTCCAGCGCCACGAGCAGGAACACCATCCCGTCACCGGTCGCCCGGAACACTTCGGAACGGTCCACGGTGCGGTTCCCGAGCGCGTCGGCGACCTGCTGGAACTCGTCGCCGGGAACCACGACATCGAAGCCGAGCCGCCGGGTTTCTGGCTCGTATTCGCCGTTCTGTTCGGCCATCGTCCGCGGTTCGCCGGTCAGCACCGTCACGTCTCCGGGGTGGAGTTCGATTGCTTCGCGCCCGTCGTCGCGATACTGTGATGCCGTGGCCGCCATATCGTCGATGACCTGCTCCCAGTGACCGACGACACGATCAAAGGGGTTAGACTCGGGGTCGACAGGGTCAACAGGGTCGTTCATACGTCGAGTGTGGCGGCGGCCGGGATAAATTGTTGGTGGGCCAGTGGCACAACAGTTTTACTGGTATTTTGAGAAGAAGGCGACAGATGCGCGACCTCTTAACATTATCTGACCTCCGAACCCAGTTCGAGACGGACCGCGGAACCGTCAAAGCCGTCGACGGTATCGACCTCACTGTCAGGGAGGGCGAAACCGTCGGTCTGGTCGGCGAGTCAGGATCAGGAAAATCCGTCACAGCGTTATCGGCAATGGATATCGTCGACGAGCCCGGACACATCGCCGGTGGGGAGATCCGGTTCGGCGCACTTGAGACAGTCAGACGGCTGGCTCGGCAGTATCCGAAGGCAGTACGGACGGCCGACAGCGACAGCGGTTTCATCACTATCGACGCGGCGACGGTCGACCGGAGCCGTCTTCCCGCATCAGTTGACACGACGGCTGACGACCTGTCGCTGGCCACGCAGTTCATTCAACAAGCCCCGAAGAAGGCTCTCCCAGAGAGCGGCGACGCGCCCGTCACGATTACCGACGGCTACGTCGACCTGACGGCAGCCCCGGAACGAGTGATGCGGGACATCCGCGGCGGCGACATGGGGATGATCTTTCAGGACCCGATGACATCGCTGAACCCCGCAATAACGGTGGGCGAGCAGGTCGCGGAGAGCCTGCGGCTCCACCGGTACGGGAACAAGCGGAACGACTCGTGGTTCAACGCCGTCCGGGAGATCACGCCCTCGATCAGCCGGGGCGGTGAGATGAACGAGGAGATCCGGTCGGACGTTATCTCGCTACTGGAAGAGGTCGGTATCCCGGAGCCGGCCGACCGCGTCAACGAGTACCCTCACGAGTTCTCCGGCGGGATGCGCCAGCGCGTCCTCATCGCCATCGCGCTTGCGTGCCGGCCAAAGCTGCTCGTCGCTGACGAGCCGACGACGGCACTCGACGTGACCATTCAGGCACAGATTCTGGATCTCATCGACGACCTCCAAGCGGACCTCGGGATGTCGGTGCTGTTCATCACGCACGACCTCGGTGTTGTCGCGGAGACCTGCGACCGCGTCGCCGTGATGTACGCCGGCGAAATCGTCGAGGAGGGACCGGTCGAGGAGATATTCCAGAATCCGTCCCATCCGTACACGTACACGCTGCTTGAATCGATACCGGGCGAGGGGACGGAACGGTTGACTCCCATCGAAGGAAACGTCCCCAGTCTCATCGACATGCCCAGCGGATGCCACTTCGCAGACCGCTGTCCGTGGGCCGAGCCAGAGTGTCGCGAGGGCGACATTCCGTATCTCCAGCACGGCCCGGACGACGTCACCCATCGCTCGAAGTGTATTCTCGAATCGTTCGATACTGATGAATACGGCAGCGGTGACGACGGCGTTGCCGCGACGGAGACAACACGAACGGACAGACAGCTCATGGAAGTCGACGGGCTGAAAAAACACTTCTCACGGGCCGACGACCTGTTGGACAAGTACATCGGCCGCGAACCGGAGTCAGTCAAGGCTGTCGACGGCGTCTCGATGGACATCTACGAGGGCGAGACGCTGGGACTCGTCGGCGAGTCCGGCTGTGGGAAATCGACGACCGGTCGGACAATCCTCAGACTGCTAGAGCCGACAGATGGGACGGTAGTTTTCGCCGGACAAGACCTCGCAGAGCTTGATAAAGGTGGCCTGCGGGAAGTCCGGCGAGACCTACAGATGATCTTCCAAGACCCGATGTCAAGCCTCGACCCGCGGATGACCGTCGGGCAGACGATCATGGAGCCGCTGAAGATCCACGACCTCCCGGAAGACACCGGCGACGGCTCCCGCCGCGAGCAACGTGTCGAGCGAGTGGCCGACCTCATGGAGGCGGTGGGGCTCGACCCAGACCAGTACGACCGCTACCCGCACGAACTCTCGGGTGGACAGCGCCAGCGAGTCGGCATCGCTCGCGCGCTCGCCGTCGACCCCGATTTCATCGTCTGTGACGAACCCGTTTCGGCGCTGGACGTGAGCGTGCAGGCGCAGATAATCAATCTCCTAGAAGACCTCCAGCATGAGTTCGGCCTGACGTATCTGTTCATCGCCCACGACCTCTCCGTGGTGCGCCACATCTGTGACCGCGTCGCGGTGATGTACCTCGGGGAAGTCGTCGAAGTCGCCGACACGCCGGACCTGTTCGCGGACCCGAAACATCCCTACACGCGGGCGCTCATGTCAGCAATCCCGGAACCGGATCCGACCGTGGAGGCCGACCGGATACTGCTGAAAGGCGACGTCCCGTCGCCGATTGACCCGCCGTCGGGCTGTCACTTCCGGACTCGCTGTCCCGAAGTCATCCCACCGGATATCGATATCGAACAGGAGACGTACCGTGAGGTGATGGACTACCGGCAACGCGTTGAAGATGCGGCCATCTCCATCGATGCAGTGCGAGAGGAAGCCGAAAAAGCCGACAGCACCACAGCGGCGACGGACGGTGGCGCGGACCTCACCGAGGCATCGAGCGGTAGGGGACAGGTGCCGATGGCAGCGTTCAAACAGACGATGTTCGGCCGGTTCTTCGAAACGAGCCTGACCGGAGAGAATCGACGTGTCGTCGAAACGTCGATCGAGCATCTCGCGGACGAGGACTGGGACGCTGCCGCATCGGTACTGCGGGACCGATTCGAGAGCGTCTGTGAGACACAACATCCCGAACTGCAGCCGGACTCCCACCCAGCAGCATGCCACCTTTACGACCAGAATGACGGAGGCAGTAGCTGAATAATATTACTTAGCTGCACATAACTCTCAGCAGATATATAACAGAATCATTGATCTATCCGGTACAATTATAATAGATCTGTTTGAAGAAAGTCCCATGTCATCCGGTGATTCTCTGGACAGACGGAGCTTCCTTACCGCGGCCGGCAGTGCCGCGGCAGCCGCAACGCTCGCAGGTTGTTCCGGCGACGGCGGCGATGGTGGCGGAACCGAAGGTGAAGACGGTGGCGACGGCACTGGTAGCGACGGGGGCGACGGTGGGGACGGCGGAAGCGACCAGACGCTCGTGTACGCCCGCGGGGACCACCCCGAGAACTACGACCCACAGCAGTCGACCAGCGGTGAGGTCGCAAAAGTCACCAATCAGGTGTTCGACACCCTCATCCAGTTCGCACCCGGGAGCGGCGGCCAACTGGAAGACGCACTCGCGACCGACTACACTCTCGAGGGAAGCACCGCGACGCTAACACTCCGACAAGGCGTAACCTTCCACAACGGCGAAGAGTTCACTGCATCGGACTTCAAAGCGACGTGGCAGCGGTTCACCCAGAGCGACTACGAGTACTACCTCGGCGACGATACCCGGTCGGGGTACGGCCCGTTCACGCTGGGTGACTGGATCGAAAGCGTCGACGCGAGCCAAGACTACGAGCTGACGATTGAGCTCACACAGCAGTACGCGCCGTTCCTGCGGAACCTCGCGATGTTCGCCTCGGCGGTCCTCTCGAAAGCCCAGATCGAAGCGATGGGCGACAACCAGGCCGACCTCGGAAACGAACCCGCAGGTACCGGAGCCTTCCAGTTCGACACGCTCGACAACCCGAACGAGCGCATCCGACTGACGGCCAACAACGACTACTGGGGTGACGGCCCGAACGTCGGGACGGTCATCTTCAAGACCATCACCGAAAACAGCACGCGAGTACAGGACGTCATCAACGGGGCCTCACACATCACGGATAACCTCGACTCCTCCGGGTTCCAGCGCGCCGAGGAAAGCGAGACGGCGACGCTGTTGCGGAAGGACGGCATCAACCACGGCTACATGGCGATGAACATGGCCCGGTTCGAGCCGTTCCGGGACCAACAGGTCCGCCAGGCGATTGCTCATGCCGTCAACACCGAGGCCATCGTCAACCAGATCTACCAAGGCTTTGCAACGCAAGCGTCCCAGCCGCTCCCGCCGGACGTGCTCGGGCACAACGACGACCTCGATCCGTATCCGACCGATAAGGAGCAGGCACAGTCGATGCTCGAAGAGGCGGGCTACGGCGACGGCTTCGAGTTCGAACTCGCCACGTTCTCGAACCCCCGCGGATACAACCCCAGCCCGGTCAACACGGCAAATCAGGTGAAGTCGGATCTGGAGGAGATCGGTCTGACGGTCAACATCAACCAGTTCTCCAACTTCGGGCCGTATCTGGACTATACGTCGGCAGGGAAACACGATGCCTGTTTCCTCGGCTGGTACACCGACAACGCCGACCCGGACAACTTCCTGTACGTCCTGCTTGACCCGCAAGTGGAGATGGACGCCGTGCCCGACGGACAGGACTGGGTCAGCTTCGACGCCGACGGATACAACACCCTCAACGTGTCCGGCTGGGCCAACACCGACTACATGGAACTCGTCCGGGAAGCCCAGAAGACCTACGCGGAGGGCGACCGCAAGACGATGTACGAGGAGGCCAGCCAGATAGCCTACGACGAGTCCCCATGGGTGTTCCTCGACTACGCCGAGACGCTCCGGGCGGTCAACGAGGCCGTTGCAGAGGACACCTACACGATCAGCTCCGTCGGTGGCCCGTATCTTAACACAGTCGAGCTACAGTAGCGCTTCAAGACTTTCCGAATGAACTGGACACAATTTCTTTTCAGGCTGATAGAGCCGGTTGTACCGCCACGGTTCGTCATCAAGCGGCTGCTGTTGCTCATCCCGGTGCTGTTTGGCGTGGCGTCGGTCGTCTTCGCGATTCTCCATCTGGCACCGGGTGACCCGGCGATCATCATCGCTGGCCAGCGAGCATCGGCCGAACAGCTCGAACAGATACGTGTCGAGCTGGGACTTCGGCGGCCGCTGTGGGAGCAGTACCTGAGCTTCCTGTGGGACGCGGCGCGGTTCGACTTCGGGCAGTCCTACAGCATTAGCCGCGGAAACAGCGTCCGCTCGGTCATCTCCGACCGACTTCCAATCACGCTCGAACTCGCAATTTACGGCCAAGTAGCCGGCATTCTACTCGGCCTCCCGCTCGGCATCATCTCCGCAGTCAAGCAGGACTCGCTGACGGACCATGTCACCCGAATCGGGGCGTTGACAGGCATTTCCGTTCCGATCTTCTGGTCCGGGCCGCTGCTCATCCTGCTGTTCTCGACGTACCTCGACGTGTTCCCGACCAGCGGCCGCATCAAGTCGACATTGTTCTTGCCCGACACTTGGACGCTGCTGGGTCGTGAGCTGCCACTCACTGGAATGATAACGGTCGATACGCTCTTGCTGGGGAACACTGAGGCGTTCCTCTCGGCAGCTCATCACCTGTTCCTGCCGGCAGTGGTCATCGGCGTCTACTCGACAGCGCTGATTTCCCGGATGATGCGCTCCTCGATGCTCGAGGTCATCCGGCAGGACTACATCCGGACTGCGCGAGCAAAGGGGCAAGGTGCGAAGATCACGCTGATGAAGCACGGCTTCCGGAACGCCCTGATTCCGGTCGTCACCGTTATCGGCATCCAGTTCGGGACGCTTCTCGGCGGGGCAGTCCTGACCGAAACCGTGTTCGGTATCAACGGGATGGGGCTGACCATTGTCACCGCCATCGGCGTCTCGGACTACCCAGTCGTGCAGGGGACGGTGCTCACCTTCGCCCTGCTGTTCACGCTCGTAAACCTCTTCGTTGACGTCACCTACAGCTACCTCGACCCACGGATTCAACAATGAGTACGGACACCGAGACACGGGGCACGCTGGGACGCCTGCGGGCGTCCCCGTTCCTCGCGGACCTCCTGACGAACCGCCTCGCCGTCGTCGGGCTGACGATCATCCTCAGCATGGCCGCTGTTGCCATCTACGCCCGGGTGACCTACGACTTCGGCGCGCTTACCAGCTCACAGCTCGGTACTGAGATCGCTGACCGCGCACCGCCTGGCTGGCTCGGTCCCGCACCCGCGAACCAGCAACTGTTCGGTACGGACGCGGCGGCCCGTGACATCTACAAGCGGAGCCTGTACGGCGCGTGGCTGGCCCTGAAGTTCGGGACGATTACCGTCGGTACCTCGACCACCGTTGGTGTCGGCCTAGGAATCATTGCGGCGTACTACGGCGACGTGACCGACAACGTCATCATGCGGACGATGGACGTCCTACTGGCGTTCCCGCCGCTGTTGCTCGCGCTGGCACTGGTCGCCATCTTCCCGCGAGATCTGGGGCTCTGGCGGGCCGTGGTAGCGCTCGTGCTGGTGTACACGCCGCGGTTCGCCCGGGTCGTCCGCGGGGCCGCGCTCAAAGTGCTCGAAGACGAGTACGTCGACGCCACGGTCGCACTGGGCGCGACCGACCCTCGGGTACTCGTCCGGCACATCCTGCCAAATACGCTCGCGCCGATTACCGTCCAGTCGACGCTGAATTTCGGGCTCGCCATCATCGACCTCGCTGCGCTGTCCTTCCTCGGGTTCGGCGCGCAGGCCGGGACACCCTCGTGGGGGCTGATGCTGTCCCGCGGCGTCGAAAACGGCCTCCTGACCGGCGAGTGGTGGCTTTCGTTCTTCCCGGGACTGTTCCTCGCGATCACCGTCCTCGGGTTCAACCTGCTCGGCGATGGGATGCGTGACGCGCTCGATCCGCGGATGCGTGAAGCGGTCGACTGATGGACCAGCGCGGTGAGCCACCGCGGCTCCGACAGTACGTCGTGGCCCGGACGCGACTGGTGGGCAGCGGCTTGGTCGTTGGTCTGGTGCTTGGTGGCGTTGGCATGGTGGGCTGGACGCTCTACACCGGTGACGCGCGGTCGAGTGAAGCGACGGTGTTTGCCCTCGGCGCGCTCGTGTTCGGTTTCGGCCTGCTGGGCTGGTCCGGGTCGATACTCGCCGGTCGCGGCATCGAAGCTATGCAGGAACAGATGGACACGCGAAGCAACTGGACCGAGCGTGATTCGCGGCGGGCAATGGCCCGGATCTGTGGCAGTGGCGGCGGAATAATGGTCGGGGCGTCCCTCGTCGCGGCGCTATTCTAACCGTTCGCTGTCCGCGCCACGGACGTTCTGGCCCTGATGGTCGTAGAACACGTCCTCTTGAGCAGTGCTGTCGTCAGCTTCCAGTGCATCGCCGCGCTCGTAGACAACTGTCCCCCGAACCATCGTCCACTCGGGGAACACCGCCTCACGTCCCTCGAACGGTGTCCAGTCACATTTCGAGTGGAGTGTCTCACCGCGGATGTCGCTCGTCTCGGTCGTGTCGACGAGCACGAGATCAGCGTCCTTGCCGGCTTCGATGGCCCCCTTCTGTGGGATGTCGAACACGTCCGCAGGGTTGCGTGCGGTGAGGTCCCGAACGCGCTCGTAGGTGAGCCCGCTGTCCGGGCCGCGTGCTTCCGCCAGTAGGAGCGGCAAGACGGTTTCGACGCCGGGAACGCCCGACGGCGCGTCCCAGATGCCGGTGTCTTTCTCCTCACGGGTGTGAGGCGCGTGGTCCGTCGCGATCATGTCGACGGTGCCGTCGACGACACGCTCGTAGAGCTTCTGGCGGCGCTTTTCGCGGCGCAGGGGCGGGTTCATCCGCCCGAACGTCCCGAGCTCGGAGAGATCGCGCCGGGAGAGCAACAGGTGATGTGGCGTCACCTCGGTCGTCATCCCGGCCTCGCTGGCGATATCGACGCCTTCCGGCGTGGACGTGTGCGCGACGTGTATCGTCGTATCGTGAGCCTGAGCGAGCTCACAGGCCCGCTTGACGGCCTCTGCTTCGGCTTTTGCGGTGCGGAACGCACTCCAAGCGTCGGCGTCGTCGCGGGCACGAGCGTCGTCGTTGAAGTAGTCGGCGTCCTCGGCGTGGACCGTGACCGGGACATCGTTGTCAGCAGCGGCCTCCAGCGCATCGGCAAACAGGTCAGCCTCGATACCCATGTCGCCGGTCGAGTCCGCGAGGAACACCTCGCCGAGCGCGAACAGGCGACGACGCAGGAGGACGTTCGGAATCCAGTCAGCCGTGACGCCACCGTTGATACCCCAGTCGACGACTGAGTTGTCGGCGAACTCCGCTTTCTGGTCGAACGCCTCGCCGTCGACGGTCGGCGGATCGGTGTTGGGCTGGTCGACGGCAGTTGTGACGCCGCCGGCCGCCGCGGCCCGGGACCCGCTTTCCCACGTTTCCTTGTGCGGGTAACCGGGCTGGCGGAAGTGGACATGTGCGTCAATCATTCCCGGGAACAGACGCTTGCCAGTTGCTTCGATGACGTGCTGGTCGGTTGCGTCGAGGTCGCGGCCGACCTCGACGATAGATTCGCCACGCACCCGGACGTCGCGTTGGTCGCCGTCCGGCAGCGTCGCGTTACGGATGAGCATACGCCCAGTCGGCCGGGCGCACCCCTAAGTCTCTCGGATAGCACTCACCGACACGTCACGGCCGTCTGCCAGCGATCGCTCCAGCGCCGTGATAACTCGCTCAGGGTCGTCGGTTCCACCAGCATTGGCGACGCTGCCGACGCTCTGTGGGTCGAACGAGACATCAAGCGCCTCGTAAATGGGAGCCAACACCGCGGCGATAGCCTCGTGGTCTCGAACGACGACGATGCCACCGACAACGGCCACGGATTGGCGGACGCGCTGAGCGAGTCCCGCGATTTTACCGTTCGCCTGCAGCGAATGGCTCCCCGGACAGAACGAGGCGTCCGGTTCGCCCGTCCTAACGGCGATACCGCAGTCGTCGAGCGCGCGCTTCACAGCGGCTTTGGCCCACTCGTAGCGATCGTCGATGGTCCCCCGCGGGTCCTCGGTCGGGACGGCGAGGGAGAACGAGACGGTTGACCCAGTATAGGCGACAGCGCGACCCCCCACGGCGCGCTCGATAACGGTGTACCCCCGGTCGCGAGCGGCTCGACACGCCCGGTCGTAGCCGTTGCTGTTCGCGTCACGGCGGCCGAACGCGACCTGTCTGTTCGGTCGCCAGACCCGAAGGGCCGGTTCGCGGTCCGCGGCAACCGTCGCCGCCATCTCGCGGGTCCGCTCGAAGTCAGTGTTCGGGTCAGTGGCGCGACCCCGTAGCAGACGCATAGTCGAGCAGTACGGCTCCGCAGTGTTAAAACGGTCCGCCAGTCAAGCGGGTGAAGCGCTCTCAGCGACGGGTAGCGAACAGGCGACACATGGCCGTCGCGGCGGGACGTGTCGCGCTCCCGCTGCCCCCGCCGCGGTCATCATCAGCGCACACGAACCGGTGGCCCCGGCATGGGTCTTGAACCCTCGGACAACCTAGGTGCAGCAACGAAACAAGCCATCGTAAGGACCACTGGCTGTCAAGAGAGGAGAGGAAAACCGATCCACAGTCAGCGTTTGGTGTACCGCACTCGAACTCTGTGAGAGCGTGTTTTTTCGCCCACGTTTTTCAGAGAATGGTGGCGAGCATCGCGAGCCACTCGACGCCAAAAACGTGGGCGTGGACAACAGAGCCATACCGATACGCGCCTAATCACCGCTAATGGTCGTCACGATACCGCGGGACGTGCTTTTTCAGTACTACCGGTTCTCCCTGTACAACTCGCCGTTCGACGCCCACGACGAGGGCTGTGCCATCGACCTCTACCCCGACGGCGGGCGCGCGCCGTCGCCGGTCGCCGGGGAGGTACTGGATACGAAGACGGTTCAGGCCCCACCGAAGTCCTACGCCGCCGAGCATGACCACCTCATTCTGGTCGATACCGGCGACACTGTAGCGCGGCTACTACACGTCGACCCCGCTGTCGAACCCGGCGAGACGGTCGCCGTCGGCGATGACCTCGGAGCGCTTGTCCGAGCGGGCTTTTTCGCCCCGTGGGTTCCGGATCACATCCACCTCGGCTTCCGGGAGCCCAACGTGAACCCCTACCGGGCGTCGGGGTCACTGCCAGTTGACGTGGCCACTGACGTGACGGCGCTGTCATGGGACGGGACCGGGACCGTCGTCGACGGCGGCGAGACGTGGGTCCGACTCGACGAACCGGCCCATCCAGCACCGGGCGAATCCTTCGCCGGCATCGGGAACGACATCGGCGGCGATACCGGGGTCCTCGACGGCGGTCTGCCCCACTACGCGGGCGGTGGACTGCTGGCCGGTAACGGGACCGAGGAGACCGCTATCGCCGGAACGCGTGTCGGGACAGCCGACGGCCGCACAGTCACGTGGGACGACCTGACCGTGCTGGCAAACGGCGAGCCGGTGACTGGCATCGCGCTGTTCTGTGGGCGCGAGCGCTTCGGCGCGAAGCTCGTCGGTGAGGGTATCGACCTCGCTGTCGGCGACGAGGTGCGCGTGACCATCGAGCGGGGCGCGACCGGCGATAAAACGTCCACGTAGCTACGATTTCCCGCACCGCTCCAGATGGTCGCGGAAGCTCAGGTCGGACTCGAAGCCGTCCTCAACCCTGTTTGCGGCCGGGTCGACACCCGTCAGGCGAAGGAGAGTTCGTCACGGCCGGTCAGTTCGCCGAACAGCCAGTCGGCGTGTTCCAGTGCGTACTCGCGGTGGTCGTCCTCGATGTAGCCGACGGCGTCCTCGACGAGGATCGGGCGGTAGTCCCGCAGGCCGGCGCTAGAGGCAGTGTGGAGGACGCAGACGTTCGCGAGCGTACCACAGATAGCCAGATCCCTGATGCCGTGGGCATCGAGCCACCCCTCCAGTTCCGTTTGGTAGAACGCGTCGTAGGTGTGCTTGACGACGACCAACTCCTCGTCTCGCGGGTCGAGGTCGTCGACGAGTTCGGTCTCCCAAGAACCTTCGACGACGTGTTCGCCCCACCGGTCGAACTCGTCGTAGTAGTGGGTGTCCTCGAACTGGTCGGGCGGATGCACATCGCGGGTAAACACGACGCTTGCGCCGGCCTCGCGGGCACGGTCGACCAATTTTGTGCAAGGCTCGATAGCCGCTTCGCTGTCCGGTGCATAGAGGCTTCCATCGGGATGACAGAAACCGTTCTGCATATCGACGACGACAAGGGCAGTCTGTGCTGGGTCAAGTTCCATACGAGAACCTAGGGCGGCGTGCCTACGAAACTTACTCCGGCGAGGGGTTTCGGAAGGCAAAGACAGACGCAGAAAGTCGTTCTGACCGACGAATGTGCTCACGCTTAGCGTGTGACTTTTCACTGTGGTAACCTACCATGAAGGTAGATGCGTCGCCCTTTCGCCCTCATCTGTTTCTGTGTCGTCGTTTTGCTGCTGGCAGGCTGTCAGGCCCCCGGAGCGCCGGCCAGCCAGACGGCGTCAAGCAGCGACGACCTGACGCCGAGCGAGCCCGCGACCGACTACGGAAGCAACGACTCTGCCCCGGCAGCGCCTGCGACGGACCGGCTGGGCTACGAGAACGGCTACTGGTACAACGAATCACTATCGGTAACAACCGAGGATGGACTGAACGAGACAGAGCGCGAAGCCGTCGTCGCCCGGACAATGGCTCGCGTCGAGCGGATTCGCGGTCTGGAGTTCAACGAGACAGTGCCGGTCTCCGTTGTCTCCCGCGCGGAGTATCGCGACAACGCGGGCGGGGGCGAAACTGGCGAGTCGCTGCGCCGGTTCGATAACGCGAAGTTCGAGGCGCTGTTTTTCATCGGCGAGGACCGCGATTCCATCGCCGTCCAGAACAGCAACCGCGGCGAGAGCGTGCTGGGCTACTACAGCAGCCAGCGCGGTGAGATCGTCATCGTCAGCGACTCCGAGACGCCGACAATAAGCCGAGGGACGCTGGCTCACGAACTCGTCCACGCGCTACAGGACCAGCACTTCGGCCTCGAAAGTGACGCGCGGACGCGGGATCAGGTGCAAGGCCGAAACGGAATGGTCGAAGGCGATGCCGTCGCCGTCACCCAGACCTACACCGACCGCTGTGGCGAGGCGTGGCGCTGCATCGACAGGCCCGCCCAGAGCGGCGGTGGCGGCGACGACCGCCACTTCGGCATCAACTTCATGCAGTATTTCCCCTACAGTGACGGCCCCGGTTTGATCGGGGATCTCCGAGAACGCGGCGGCTGGAGTGCCGTCAATGACGCCTACGACGACTATCCAGACGGGGCCGCCGAGGTGACGTACCCCGAGCGATACCCCGAATGGGAACCCGAGTCAGTCTCGCTTGCGGATCAGTCGAGCGAGGACTGGGAGCGAGTCAGACCCTCGGCTGACCGCGACCGACCGGACTACGCTGTCGTCGGTCCCTCCGCTATCGCCGGTTCAATGGCGTACACCATCGCGGATGACTACAACGAGTCGAGCGTCGTCCAGACGGGAGACGTCATCAATTACGAGGACGGATCGCTGGATAGCAGCGACCCGTACAACTACGACCTGCCCGCGACTGACGGCTGGCAGGGCGGCCGGATGCACGTCTACGACGACGGCGACGAGACGGCGTACGTCTGGAAAACGGCATGGGAAAGCGAGGCCGACGCCCGCGAGTTCGCCGACGCTTGGGAGGCGGTTATCGCTCACTGGGGCGGCACCAAAACCGTAGAGGGCCACTGGGTCATCGAGGAAGGCAGTCCCTACACTGACGCTGTCGCCGTCAGAGTCAACGGGGACACGGTCACCGTCGTGAACGCACCGACGACTGGGGAACTCGACGAGGTGCACGATGCGTAAGGAGCTCCTCGTCGCGCTGGCGGTCGTCTTAGCGGGCTGTACGGTCCCATCCTTCGGCGGCAGCGATCACCCCGAGACGCCGACCGGGGAGGACGCACTCGGCTACGAGAACGGCTACTGGTACGACGATTCGGTGTCGGTGACGACCGACGACGGACTGAACGAGAGCGAGCGTGAGGCTGTCGTCGCCCGGGCGATGGCCCGCGTCGAGCAGGTCCGCGACCTAGAGTTCAAAGAGCCGGTCCCGGTTTCGGTCATCTCTCGGGCGGAGTACCAGAACCGTTCGGGGGGCAACGACAGCGGCGGCGGCAGTCCGCCACAGGACCCCTGGAACGATCAGGTGTGGGAGGCACTGCTGCTTATCGGCGAGGATTCGGGCAGCAGCGAGTCGATAGACGACACGCTCTCGACGACGGTGCAGGGCTACTACTCGCCGAGCAAGGACGAGATCGTCATCGTCAGTCCGACGGAGACGCCACAGATAGACCGGCGGACGCTCTCACACGAACTCGTCCACGCGCTACAGGACCAGCACTTCGGCCTGAACGGCTCCGCGAAGACACAGGACATGCAACTGTCACGGCAGGGCGTCACCGAAGGCGAGGCCAACTACGTCCGCATCCTCTACGAGCGCCGCTGTGGGAATGACTGGGGCTGCATTGCACTCCCGGACCGGACCACCAACGGGGGAAGCGGCGGCGGAGACACCAGCCAAGAACCGAGTTACAACGAGGGCCTGTTCACCGTCCTCTATCAGCCCTACGTCACTGGGCCACGGTTCATCGATCAAGTACGGTCCGATGGCGGCTGGGACGCTGTCGACGCGCTCCACGACGACTTCCCGGACAGTACTGAACAGGTGCTCCATCCGGAGAAGTATCCGGCCGAAAAGCCGGCCAGTGTCAGCGTTTCGGACCGCTCGACCGACGAGTGGAGCCGCTTCGACCACGAGCCAGTCGGCGACACGGTCGGCGAAACGTCGATTTACGCGACGATGTACCACAACGGCCAGACGGAAGGCGACCGTTACAGCTACGAGAGCGAGGTTTCGGCGGGCTGGGGCGGCGACCTCGTCGTGCCCTACCGCAACGGCTCCGGCGGCTACGGGTACGTCTGGGAGACCCGCTGGGACACCGAGGAAGACGCGAAGCAATTCGAACAGGCGTATCGGGCGGCGCTGACCGAGGAACACGGCGCCAGCCAGCCCCGCGCCAACGTCTACGTCGTCCCCGCGGACTCGCAGTTCAACGATGCGTTTCGGGTGACGCGGTCCGGCACGACCGTCCGCATCGTCAACGGACCGACAGTGAGTGACCTCGGCGAGATTCACCGAGCCGGAGAGTGAGCGGCTATCAGGCGACGCAGCGGTAGACGAAGCGGCCGACCCCGAGAACGGTGACGACGACCGTCGCGTAGGCGATCAGGTCGTGGGGCGGCCGCGAGACCGCGAGGTAGGTGGCGACTGTCCCGAGCGCGGCGAGGCCACAGAGCGCCCACAGGACGACAGCCCAGCGGCCATCCAGCGGGGCGGCAGCGCTGTCGGACTCGTCAGGAGCAGTGCCATCTCGGTCGAGAATTCGCGTTGGGTCATCGGGAACGCCGTCACCGGCGTCGGATTGTTCGAGCGGACTCCGCTCGCTCTGGTTCAGCGGAATTTTTGACAGCACAAAGCGGACCCACCGCGTTCGCGGCGTGAGCGCGTCGCCGAGCAACAGGAGGCCGAACGCGACCAGAACGCCGGCGGGGAAGAAGTCGAAACGCTGGACGAGGTAGGCGTCGCCGGGGCTAGTCGGGTCGTAGTAGACGGTGACCGGCTCCCCTTCGGCGTAGTTCTGCAACACCCGCGCAGCGCGGTCACGCTGGTTCGTGTCCACATCTGACCCGAACGCAATGTCGCGTCCGGTGTAGGTCTGGCCGTCGACGCGGTAGGTGTAGGTGACGTTGGGCTGGTAGTACCGATTCCCGCCGAGCGTTGGCCGTCCGATCTCGGTATAGCTGTCCATCTCGACGGTCTCGACCGTGCCCGTCGTCGTGTCGGAGCCGGTCGCTGTCAGGTACTGCGAAACGGCGAGACCGGTCCCAGCGGTGAGCAACGCGAGCGCGAACAGGAGGGCGACGGAGCGGCGGGGACTGAGCACGCCCAGCAGGTATCGGCGCTGGCGTCGAAAGCGTTACGAGGCGGAGACGAGGCCGTGCTGACAGGGCAGTCTCGCGACCGCCGACCGGACCGCTTTTTCCCTCGCCCGGCCGAACACGGGACAATGACCGAGGAATTCGACATCGTCTCACCAGCGGCGATTCGCGAGGGGCGGGCGACCGACGCCTACTTCGACCGGACGATGGAGGCGCTAGAGCACGCGGGAAAGAACCCGGACGTGGTCGCCGAGGTGACGGCGAACCAGTTTGCGACGGGGCGGTGGAAACTGCTGGCGGGGCTGAAAGACGCCGCTGCGTTGCTGGAGGGGCGGCCCGTAGACGTTGACGCGCTCCCCGAGGGCCAATTGTTCGACGGTGGCCCAGTAATGCGCATCGAGGGGTCGTACCGGGAGTTCTGTCGTCTGGAGACGGCACTGCTCGGATTTCTGTCGCACCCGACAGGTATCGCGACACGGGCGCTCGAAGCGCGCTACGCCGCGCCGGAGTCGACGGTGCTCTCCTTTGGCTCACGCCACGTCCACCCCTCGATAGGTGCGATGGTCGAGCGGGCGGCGCTGCTGGGCGGACTCGACGGCATCTCGAACGTCGCCGCGGGCGAGGTCGTCGGCCGCGACGCCGGCGGGACGATGCCTCACGCGCTCATGATCTGTTTCGGCCGGGGCAATCAGGAGGCGGCGTGGCAGGCGTTCGACGCCGCCGTCCCCGAGGAGACGCCGCGCATCGCGTTGACGGACACCTACAGCGACGAGACCGACGAAGCGCTCCGGGCGGCGGAAGCCGTCGACGACCTCGCGGGCGTCCGGCTGGACACGACCGGGTCCCGCCGTGGCGACTTCCGCCACATCGTTCGGGAGGTGCGCTGGACGCTGGACGCCTACGGCCACGAGGACGTGGACCTGTTCCTCTCGGGGGGCCTCTCCCCGACGACGCTCCGGGAACTTCGGGACGTGGCCGACGGCTTCGGCGTCGGGAGCTACGTCGCCAACGCCGACCCGCTGGACTTCGCGCTGGACATCGTCGAAGTAGACGGCGAGCCGGCAGCCAAGCGGGGGAAGCTTACCGGGAAGAAGTCGGTGTACCGAACCGCCGACGGCGGCCACCACGTTGGGCTGGCCGACCGTGAAGCGCCGGAGAACGCCGAGTCGCTGCTGGAACCGCTTATCAGGGACGGGGACATCGTCAGGGAGTTCGACCTCGATTCGGCCGTCGAGCGCGCGGCGACGGACGCCGAGCGGGTCGGCTACGAGGGCGTGACCGCGGCCGAGTAACCGGCGTTAAGTCTCCGGCCCACAAAACTGCGGTATGGTCGACCGCATCATGAAGGTCAACGCGTACACGACCTTCGACCTGCTCGACGGTGAAGTAGAGGGGCATGGCTTCGAGGAAGAAGCCCTTGCCGTGCTGAACGTGACCGCGCCGCGCAAGAACCCGGACCACATCGAACTCCAGCTAGAGATGGACAACACGGACCTCGACGCAGTGAAGCCACATGCGGACTCGGTGACGCTGTCAGCGGCTCAAGCTCGTGAACTCGCCGCCGAACTGGAGGAGTACGCAGGGAAAGTCGAAGACGCACAGTCGGAGTAGTCTATCATTCTCGCCGACATTCGACCGTCACTGCGGTTCGATAATTCTATGGTGTGAAGACACATACCACGAAACATGTCAACCGAGACACCCGGTAATCCAGCCGCACGGGAGTTGGGCTACTGCCCGTGCTGTGGCTACCAGACGCTCCCGGAGGGCCGGCCCGGGTCATACGAGACGTGTCCGGTGTGTCACTGGCTCGACGACCCAATCCAGTTCGGCGATAGGGAGTTCGTCAGCGATACGAACCACGTGTCACTGACCGAGGCGCGCGAGAACTTCCGCGAACACGGGGCCTGTACTCCAGACGAAGTCGACGACTGTGAGGAGCCGACCGGCATCGACCGCGACCCGAACTGGCCCTACGAGGAGTAACGCCGCTGGCTCACGCCGCGAGCGCGATATCTAGGTACAGCATAACGATGACGCCGGCCATCAGTCCGAGCGTCGCGATGCGCTCGTAGCCGCGCTGGTGCGTCTCGGGGATTATCTCGTCGGAAATCACGAACAGCATCGCGCCCGCCGCAAACCCCATCGCGTAGGGCAGGAGCGGTTCGATGGTTACGACGGCGACCGCACCCAACACCGCCAGCGGGATTTCCACGACACCGGAGCGAATCCCGGAGAAGACGGCGTAGAGCCGCCGGTCCAGCCCCGCGTTGATTGCTGCGACGGAGACGGCCAGCCCCTCCGGAATGTTCTGGATGCCGATAGCGAGCATCAGCGAGAGCGCACCGCCGATCTTGAGCGGGTCGCCAGCGGCCGCGCCGAAGCCGACGCCGACGGCCAGCCCCTCCGGAATGTTGTGCAGGGTAATCGCGAGGATGAACAGGATGACGCCCGTCAGTTTGGATTCGTCGACTGAGAGGTCCTGACTGGGGTTGGCTGCGTCCGACCGCCGGCTTCCCGTCAGCAGGTAATGAGCGTGGGGAACGAGCCCGTCGGCCCGGTCGAGAAACAGCGCGCCCAAGGCGACACCGACGAGCGTCGGAATCGGGTTCCCGCCCGAGTACTCCTCGATGCCGGGGATGATGAGGCTCGTGAACGCGGCGGCCAGCATCACGCCGGCGGCGAACCCCAACGCCGTGTCAAGCGCCCGCTCCGAGGGATCACGCCAGACCAGCACGAGCGACGCGCCGACGAGGTTCATCGTCGCGATGATGACCCCACCGACGAGACCGTTTATCAGCGGGTCGGTACCGACGAGGTCGACGAACAGTTCGACGAAGCCGGATTGCATTGTCCAGTAGTGTACGTCGCCCCCTCTTGGGTGTGTCGACAGTAAGGGGTGTCAGAACGGTTCCGGCGAACCGACCAACCGCCGCATCTCCATCGCGCCGGAGAAGTCCTCACGAGAGACCATACGAGTGCCGTCAGGGCCGTCGACGAAGGCGGCTGAGGCCCGGGCGGTGTCGAGTTCGACCAGTGCGTCGAAGGCAGCCATGTCCGAGACGAACCGCGGGAGGTCGGTCTCCATCAGGTCGGCGACGGTATCGGCCTCGCGTTCGGCCTTCGAGAGTTCCTTGAAATCGGCGACGGTGACGACGCCGACCACGTCGCCGTTGCGCGTGACGGCGAACTCCGTCCGTCGGTCCGCGAACATCCGGTCGACCAGACCCTCAATGCTGGCGTCGGCGTCGATGGTCGCGTCGAGTGGGCTGGCAACGTCATCGACAGTCAGGCCCTCAAGCAGGGCCGCGAGCGCGACCGTGCGGGACTCACTGGAGGCGGCGGCGTAGACGAACAGCGCGAGCAACAGGAGCATCGGGGCGAAAAAGATGATACCGATGCCGGCGAACACGACCGCGAACGCGGTGCCGATTCGGGCGGCGATACGTGTCGCCTGAGCGTAGGGCCGCTTGCGCGCCAGCAGCGCCCGGAGGACGCGGCCGCCGTCCATCGGGAACGCCGGGACCATGTTGAACACGGCGAGAAAGAGGTTCGTGACGGCCAGCCAGCCGACGAGGAACAGCGTCACCTGCGCGCTCGCGGGCAGGGCAAACAGCGCGGCGTAGCAGGCGATACCGGTCAGCACGCTCACAGCAGGGCCAGCCAGCGCGATGACGAGCTCCCGGTTCCACTCCTTGGGCATGGATTCGAGGCTGGCGAGGCCGCCGAGAATCCAGAGCGTAATCGACTCGACGCCGAGCCCGTAGCGCATCGCCGCCCAAGCGTGGCCAAGCTCGTGGAGGGCGACGCTGACGAACAGGCCGACGGCCGCAGCGGTGCCGATGAGCCACGGCGTCTGGCCCGCGGTCAGTGTCGTGAGATCGAGCGTCACGCCCGACAGGGAACTCACGATACCCGCGTACACCGCTATCTGTGCCCCGCTACCGATAATCCAAGCCAGCACCGGCAGGAAAACGAGCAGCGAGATGTTGACCCGTATCGGAATCCCCCAGACCGTCGTGATGTGGAAGTTTCGCACAGGCAAGCAAACGGGCAGCGGTCGGGTATATCTTCTGACCGCGAGTAGCGGACTTATTCAGGGTGTAGCGCGTATCGGACCCTAATGACGATTCGACACGACGGGCTGACCGTCGACTGGCTGGGGTACGCCACACTCCGGTTCGCCGGCGATGACACGGTGGTGTACGTCGACCCGGGCCGGTACGGCGTGCTCACCGGCGAGTGGGAGCCCCACAAGGACGGCATCGGCCATCCGCCCAGCAGCGACTACCGACCGGAAGACGGCGACGTGGTCTGTGTAACGCATGTCCACCACTACGACCCCGACGGAATCCAGCGCATCGCGAGCGAGGACGCGACAATCGTCGCCTACGAGGGCATCGACGAACGCGTCGGCGACCGCGACCTCCCGCCGCTGTCGTCGCTGCCGTACGATGTCGTCGAAGTCGGGATGAAATCACAGACGACGGTCAAGGACGTGCCGATCTGGTCGACACCGGCGTACAACGAGCCGGACGGGCCGCACACGCTCGACGACGGAACGCCGTACCACCCGGAGGGTTTTGGCTGTGGCTTCATGATCGCCGTCGAGGGAACCCGGGCGTTCTATCCGGGCGATTCGGACGTGCTGCCGGGCCATCGGACGCTCGAAGTCTCGCTGCTGTGTCCGCCCATCGGCCCGCGGGCGACCATGGACCGCCACGAGGCTGCTGCCCTTGCCGCGACCATCGAACCGGACCTCGTGTTGCCGGTCCACTACAACACCTTCTCGAATCTAGAGGCCAATTCCCGCGAATTTGCCGCCGACGTGGCCGAAGCTGGCGTCCCAGTCGTACTGGACGAGCAGTGAGCGCCTACAATATCGGTGTTAGCCACCCGCGATCCACTCGCTCCGGTCCCGATGTGCGTCAGCGATCTTCTCGATATCGTCCCGCCCCAGAACGCCGCGTTCAGTGACGACCGTCACTGTCGACGCCGGCGTCACATCGAAGGTCGGGTTCGACACAGCGATGTCGGCGTCGCCGTCGTACAGCTCCCGCGGGTCGCGTTCCTCTCGCTCCCACGTGGCGTGCGGTGCAATCTTATCGGTGGCACACACGGCGTAACAGTCGACGCCGGCGGCGGCCGCCGACAGCGCTGCTGAGCGGGTCCCAACCTTATTGACCACGCGGCCGTCCGGAAGAACGCGGTCGGCTCCGACGACGAGCGTGTCGGCGCTCCACGCGTCCAGTTCGTGGCCGAAGGCTGCGTCGGTCGTCAGCGTCACCGCAACGCTGTCGGCGAACGCCTCGGCGACCCCGACACCTTCACCGCCGGGACGGGATTCGGAGACGAGGACGGCCGCTGGCGCGACGGCGTCGATCACCGCACGAACCGTTCCAGAGCGCGACAGCGTCGCGAGGCGGTCGCCGACGTGCTCGGCGGCGACGGCGGCAGCGACCCGGTCGGCGGTCACCGCGTGGTTCAGCGTCTCGGTCGCTGCCCGCTCGACGGCCGCCGGCGACTCGTCGGTGACGGCGGCCATCGCTCGATTGATCCGGTTGGTGACGACGACCATCGAGGGGCGTGCCTTGCGGAGTTGGGCAGCGAGCGCGGCGAGGGCGTTCCAGTCGTCGCCGTCCCGCTCTGCCGTCTCAGCACCGTCAGACCGTCCGGCATTCGCAAGGGCGGCCTCGTCGCGCAGTATCTCCAGTGCCCGGAGCGACAGCCACGCCGAGCCGTGGGTCCGGTTCTCTTGGACGGTTGCCACCCGCGGCCGAACGCGGTCCCAAGCGGTCCACAGCCGCGGGACTGTCTCACGAGTCAGTATCGCGGGCGGGTGGACCCACACAGTCTCGGCCGTCTCCTCGTTGGTCTCGACTGTGCGGGCCTCACAATCGAACAGGAATGGGTGGACGGCCCACCGGATACCCCGGTCGGCGTCGTCGAACTGAAACGAATCCCCCTGCCGGACCAGCGTGACCGCGTCGGCCAGCCCAGTTTCCTCGTCGATTTCGGCCCGAGCAGCCGTCTCCGGGTCCCGGACCTGCCCGGCGTCGTCGGTGACGTGCCCCGCGACCCCACCCCATTGGTCTCGGTACGACCCGACGGAATCGCTCCGGCGCAACAGCAACACCTCGCCCTCGCTGCGCAGGAAGCAGGTCACGACGGAGCGTGTCTCCATGCGAGAGCGAACGGCCGGCCGGGACAAGAAACTCCGGGCGCGAGGGCGCAATCGGGGCGCAACAGCCCACCAGAACTACAGCGCGTCGAGCAGGCAGTCGATGTCGTCAGCGGTGTTGAACACGTGGACCGACGCGCGGACTGCTTCGGGGTTGGGTAGGGACCTGATAACTATCCCCTCCGCCGCGAGTCGTTCGACGGTCTCCTCGGGGTCGTCGGCAGCGAACGTGACGAGCCCCGACTCGTATTCGGCGGGACTCAGCAGTCGGTCGCCGAGACCGTCCTTGAGCCGGTCGGTTAGCCGTTCGACGCGTGCCTGAACCGTGTCGAGTCCGACAGCTTCGACCGTCTCGATGGCCGCTGCGAGTGCGACGTAGGGGACCGGCGAGGTGGTCCCGACCTCGAAGCGCCGTGCGCCCCCGTAGTATTCAGACACGTCCGCACTTGGGTCCTCGACGCTCCGGTAGCCGATACGGGTCTGGCGCAGTCGGTCGTAGGCGTCCGGGTCCACGTAGAGGAATCCACCACCCCAGATTCCCAGCAGCCACTTGTGGCCCGCCGCGGCGACGAAATCAGCACCCCATTCGGTCACATCGACTGGATGTTGCCCGACAGACTGGACGGCGTCGACGAGTACCTGCGCGCCAGCATCGTGGGCCGCGTCGACAACGTCCGCGACCGGGAGTCTGGTCCCGTGGGTCCAAGTGAGTGAACTCAACGCCACCAGTCTGGCGTCGGCCACGGCGTCTTTCACGTCAGCCATATCGAGCCGACCGCCGTCGGTTTCCAGCACGCGGACCTCGATATCGTGAGTTTCAGCCAGCCGGTCCCATGGGAGCGTGCCGGCAGGATGTTCGAGGTCAGTCCGGACGACAACATCGCCGGGCTGCCAGTCGATTGCCCCGGCGATCATGTTGACCCCGTCAGCGGTGCTGCGGGTGAACGCGACGTTTTCCGCCTCAGTTCCGAGGTGGCCGGCGACAACTTCACGGGCCGCCGCGATGGCGTCCCACGCAACTTCGTATGGGCCGTCGCCGGCCGGCGCATCGAAAGCGTGCCGTTCGAGAAACGACGTTGCAGCGTCGACCACGGGCCGCGGTGTCGGCCCGCTTGCCCCTGTGTTGAAGTACGTACACTGTTCGAGTGCCGGAATCGACGCTCGGAGTTCGTCTGGGTTCATATCACCTCCCACGAGTTCGGGAGGCTTCAGCCCTGTGTGACCTTTGGCAGTTACAGAGGGAGCCCGAACGGTGATACGGTACTAGCTTCAGAACTGGTTATCGATAGCAAAAGTGGTGTTTTGTTGAGTTTCACAACCTATTACGGTTGTTTTCTTATATCATGATTGTTAGTAGCTATCCGGACAGAGACACGGTCCATGTGGCCGACTCAGGCAGGATGAATCGTTTCGTGTTGCCAAAAGGGGCAGTCGTCGCGAAACAGTTACAGCGTCCGTTTCAGTCCTGCTGACACTCACAGCCGCTCTGCTCGAAGAACTCCGCGACGGCGTACTGGCTGCCACATGACTGGCACAGTACCTGCGCGTCCAGAAACACCTCGAAGTCCTCGATATCGATGCGGCCCGTATCGCGCAGTTTCTCGATGCGCTGGTCGGTGACCGACAGTGTTCGGGTCAGTAGCCGCTGGATGCTTTCGAGGTCCTTTTCGATCTTCTCGTCGTCGGACAGCCCCTGATACTCCGCGCCGCGCCACTCCTTCAAATACGACCGGATGGCTTGGTAGGTGATGAAATCGGTTTCAAGACTTTCGACGTCGACGCCGTTGCGTTCGAGTCGGTTGACAGTGTCAGTCCGAACGCCCGTGCTGATGTCGTCACCGGTGAGGTTCTCGTAGGTCGATTCCACATCGCTTTCAAGGGCGCTTAGGCCCGCACCGACCAGTTCGCGTTCGAGGAGGCGCTTGTTGAAAAACTCCGCGAGGTCACGGAGGCTCATGCGCTCTTCACCGTCGCCCGTCCAGCGGGCCTCCATCTCCGCACCGAGTCCATCGAGTTCGTACTCGTCGATGAGCCGAGCGACTTTACTCGACGGTCGGCCGTCTGTCGTATTCGCCATCTGTTGTGCCCACGTACGGTAACCGGAACTAAAAGACTACGGGGTTAGATCGAGGTAATGCGGTTGAAGTCGTCGTCGAGCGCTTGGGCGTCCTCCGGCAGGAGGGCGACGACCAGATGCTCGGCGTAGTCGGCGAAGTACTCGACGAGTTCGGCGATCCGCGCCGAGTCGATGGCTTCCAGCGAGTCAAGCAGCATGAACGGAACGCTCTCGTGAAGATCGTGCACCAGATAGCCCGCCAGCGCGAAGATGAGCCCAGTCACTTCACGCTCGCTCTCGCTGAGGTGCTCGATGGTGTCTTCGTAGGCCGCGCCGTTCTCGGTCGTCCGAACGATGTGGAGTTCGAACACCGTGCGGTCGACCTTCTGGCGGCCCTCGCGGACGGTCTGCTCGACGCGCTCTATCCAGATACGTTCGAGGTTCTCGTACTCCAGAATCCCGAGGATAGCGTCCATGTGCTCGTTGAACTGGTCGACGGCGTTAGCCTCGATCTGGTCGATCTTCGTCCGCTTGTCGGTGAGTTCGTCGACCAGCGCATCGCGCTCCTCGCGGAGGTCGTCGGCTCGCTTGACCATCTCCTCGATCTCCTCGATTTCGGCCGACACGTCATCGAGGTCGGACTCCAAGCTATCGATCTCGAACTCGAGCTGGTTCGCCTCCCGGTGCAGCGAGAGGATTTCGTCGAAGTCCTCGGATTCGAGGTTGTCCACCTCGTCTTCCAGCGCCTCGACATCCTCCGTCAGCTCCTCGCGCCGATCCTTCAGCGACGTGATCTGCTCTTCGCGGCGTTCGATCTCCGTTTCCGTCTCCTGTATCTTCCGCTCGACGTTCTCGCGACGGCGCTGCTTCTTTTCGGCTTCGCGCTGGTCTGACTTGAGGTCGTCGAGTTCCGATTTGATGTCGTTGAGGTCTTCGACCTTCTGCCGGCGGAGGTCCTGCAAGCGGTCGACGGTATCTTCGATCTGCTCGCGATCAACGGTCGATCCACACGTCCAGCAGACGACGGATTCCTCGTCCTCGCCTTCGAGGAGTTGCTCCGTCACCGCCCCGTCGGAGCCTTCAGGCGCGTCTTCGAGCGACTGGATGACGTCGTAGTCTTCCTCTTCGAGCCGTTCCTCGTTATACTGGATGAGGCTCTGGAGGTCGGAAATCTCGCTGTTCAGCCGCTGGCGCTGGTCGCGCAGGCTTGCGATCTCGTCTTCGAGGTGCTGCTGGTCGCCTATCGGCGTCTCCGGTAGTTCGTCCAGCTCGTCTTCGAGATCGGATCGTTCGCGTTTCAGCGAGGAGATACTCTCCTCCTGTGCCTCGATATCACGCCGGACAGATTCGAGGTCTGACCGCGTCGAGCGGAGTTCGTCGAGTTTCTCTTCGAGGACATCCTGTTCCTGACGGCTCTCCTCGATATCCCGGCTGCTGTTGTCTATCTCCTCCTCGCGCTCGGCCAGTTCCTCGCGTTTCTCCTCGATCTGTTCGCGGAGTTCGGTTCGGCGCTGTTCGAGGTCCGGAAGGTCGCGCTGGCGGGACTCAACTGTGGCGAGTTCGTCGTTGATGTCGCCTTTCTCCGCTTCCAGTTGTTCGACTTCCGAACGGATCGCGTCGATGTCGACCGGCCGCATGATGATTTCGCGGAGATCGTCGCCGCGGGCAACTGACCGGCGCGCTTCGTTGGTTTCGAGAAGGAACGCGAACAGGTCGGCGACCTCGGGGTCGTCAAGGTATCCGTCACCGTCAAACTGAACAGCGTCGCCTGCCCGTGTGAGCGTCCGCTCATACACCTCATCTCCGTACGTGAGGGCAACGCTCCCCTCGTCGGCGTCGCCTTTCAGCGTCGCCTGCGTACTCCCCATCGCTGCCATAATAGACTGCAGAAACGACGTCCGGTTTGTGGCGTTCTTCCCCGTCAGCACCGTCACGCCCGGTGGAATATCGACTGTCGTCTCGTCGATCCCACCGATATTGGTTACATCGAAATGGGCGACACTAGATCCCTGCTTTGATTCTGACATTGCTCTGCTGTTGTCGGAGAGGATATAAAAATAATTTCATTGCCGAAAACCAATTTACCGACTGGTGTCCCTGTTGCAGGCCGACACGGCAGACGCAGCGTCGATGCTACACGGCAGACAGCACACAGACCCACAGTCGATTCCGGAATAACACCTGTACCAATATTATTCCGAGACAGAAGTATTGACGAGAGGGAAACCTGCTACGGCTCCAATTCTGGTGTTTTGTTGTGTTTAACAATTCTTTCCGCTTGTGATCAGTCTCAGATGCCAATCTATAAGTCGGCGTGATCGGAATCTGGTCGTATGACCCGTTACGAAACGCTGCTTGAGGTCGAACTGGACGAGTGGGACAGTGGGCACGGTGTCTTGCAGATCGTCGACCCGGACGACAGCGACACCGCCGAGTTACGGTTCTGCTATTTCAATGCAAACGGCAAGTTCACCAACCGGCCGCTGACACTGCGTCCTGATGAAGAGACACTTGACCGGACCACCCGGATGGTGGAGAACTTAGGCTACGTCGCCCGAACGTTCGACCCAGCCGAGATCCGTGAACTCGTCGAGACACTCGGCGAAGAGCGGGTTATTGAGCTCGCACAGCTCGTCGACACGCTCGGTGAAGCGCGATTGGCAGAGATACTCGGGGAGTAAGGATGGCAGACACCCACCCACTGGTAACGGTCGAAACTATCGTCCTCGTCGGTCTCGGAGGGTTTGCGGGCTCGAACCTCCGGTATTTTGTCGGCCTCTTCCTTCCGGGGTTGCAGGGGACGCTGCTGGTCAACGCCCTCGGCAGTTTCGCGCTCGGCGTGCTCGTGTACGAAGGCCTGCAAGTCGGTGCGCTGGCCAGTGAGACGAAACTGGCCGCCTCGACTGGCTTCATTTCGTCGTTTACCACCTACAGTACGTTCGTAGTTGAGACGGTGCTGACGCCCGAGTGGGCCGTCGCGAATATCGTCGGCAGCTACGCCATGGGGTTTGCCGGCGTCCTTGTCGGTCAGACAGCCGTCCGCCTGCTCGCCGGAGGTGAGCGGTGATGGTCACTATCGAGCCAGCACATTTGGTCGGAGCCGGCGGCGCTATTGGCGCGCTCGCTCGCCACTACCTGACGGGAGCCGTCAAGCGAGAGACGTTCCCGCTCGGGACGCTCACGGTGAACGCTATCGGAAGCTTCGTCCTCGGACTGCTGACGTTCGCTGGTGTGACCGGCGACGCGGCATTGCTACTCGGTGTCGGTGCGTGTGGATCGTTCACGACGTTCTCCTCGTTTTCGGTCGAGACGGTACGGCTGTGGGAGGACGGCCACGTGACGCTTTCCGTGCTCAACGCTGTCGGGAACCTTGTCTGTGCACTGATCGGCATCGGGTTAGCTTGGGGCGTCGTTCGGATCGTGTAATCCTGCAAGGCATCAGGGTTCAGACCACCCTGCAGAGACTTCGTGATGTGTGTCTGCTACGAGGGCACTGGCTCGCGGCGTCTCGCCGCCGTGGGGCGTCCGCCGCTCACGGACCGTCAGGTGGTGGACGGATTCGGTGCCGTCATCGACGACGAGCGCGTCACCCGTTTTCTCGGGTAGCCGAGCCGCGAAGTCTCCATCGAGATACGTCGGCTGGGCCGCCTGTAGCGCGTCGATGTCAGCCGTACTCGTCAGCCGATGGGCGACGAGCAGGTCCGCCTGTGAGACGGTCGTCGGCGGGATGGCATTGGGTCGCTGTGTCGCCAGCACGCAACTCACGCCGGGCTGGCGGCCCCGAGTGACGAGTCGGCGGAGCGGCCGTCGGGCCACCCCGTCGGTGAACGCGTGGGCCTCGTCGACCAGCAGCCACGGCAGCCGACTCGTCTGTTCGGCCATCCGAGCGTCGTACAGCGCGGTCGAGACAGCAGCGAGAACGACACCGGCCGGCCGCGAATCGAGTCCCGACAGGTCGAGTACGGTCAGGCCGTCGGTGAATAGCGCCTCCGTCTCGATACCCGCAGCATCGAAGATGTCCCATGACGCGGCGAGTGCGAGATGGTTCGCCGCTGCGCGGGCAGTGCTCGCCGCGGCATCCGATTCGGCCACCCACGAACGCATCCCATCAAGGGTCGTACACTCGGTCGCCGCTCGCCACACGAGCGCTCCCGCGCCCTGTTCCGGGTCGAGGCCAAGCACTATGCACCACTGGCGCGGGCCGAGCGCGTCCGCGCGAACGCTGGGGTCGATCACCATCGCAGACACGTCCGCGGTGCCAAGCGGTGTGAACGCCCCCATCGGGTCGACGACGACCGGTGCGACTCCCTCCGCGGCCAGCAACCCTTCAGCGAGGACGCCGAGCGTGTACGTCTTCCCAGACCCACGTTTGCCGACGACGAGGCCAACGTGTGGCTGGTCGACATCGAGGTCGACCGCAGCGCCACGGCTCCCATCGCGGGCCCGATAGTGCCCCAGCCGCGCCGTCGCTCCCGTCGCTTCCTTGCACCCGATAACGACCATGCCGGTGGTTGGTCCGTTCCAGTATTTGAACGCTTGTCCGAGGGTTCAAATACGACCCCGTAACCACCCCTGCCCATGTCAGATTCGCTGTGGCGTGACGAACGTGCTATCGAGGGGCTGCCGATTCGGCTCGTCATCGCACTGGTGGTCGGCGTCGCCTGCCTCTCCGTGATGATGAGCACCATCTCTGGAATCGAGACGCTGCAAGTAACGGAAGTCGATGTGGAGCCTCACCCCGAAGTGACTAATCCGGGGACACAGGATGTCGTTGTCACCGTCATAGATTCCAACGGGTCGCCCGTGTCCGGCGCGACGGTAGTCACAAAAAGCGGGACAGCAACGCTTTCGTCGGTCAAGACTGGCGAGACAGGAAGTGCAGGGAACGTGACGCTCTCACTGTCGCCGTCGCTCGGTCCGAATCAACAGGACGGCACAGTCACTTTCGAAGTGAAACCACCGGCGGGGAGTCACTACGAGGACGCCCGCTCGAACACCGACCTACTCGTCGTCGAGTCGCCCTAGCCGTCCCAGTCGATCCACTCCTGCTCCCAGCCAGCTCGGGACTGGGCCGCCCGCCGGGCGTGCTCGCGGTCCTCGCGGTGGGTCCGGTTGCGCTCGACGGTATCGGCCTGCTCGCCCTCGACGAGCATCGGCTGGAACGCGACGGTCCCGTGGCGCTGGACCGAACCATCGGCGTCGACGACAGCCAGTGACTGTTCGCCGGTGCCCAGCGGCATCACGAGCTGCCCGTCCTCGGTTAGTTGCTGGAGAAGCGCTCTGGGTGGGTCGATAGCGGCGGCTTCCAAGAGGATTCGGTCGTAGGGCGCGTATTCGGGCAGCCCGTCAGCCCCGTCACGGCGATCCACTAAAACGGCGTCATAGCCTGCATCTGCGAGGTTCTGGCGGGCTTCGACGACGAGCCGACGCGTGATGTCTATCGCCTGAACGTTGGCCGCGCCGACGTGCTCTGCCAGCACTGCAGCCGTGTAGCCGACGCCGGCACCGACCACGAGTACGTCGTCGTCCGCATCGGGCGACAGTATTTCGAGCATTCGACCAGCGGTACTGGGCGAGAGTACACGTGTGCCGAGGCGTTCAAACGGGCGGTCGGAGTAGGCCTGTTGCTCGCCGACGAAGGCCTCACGGGGGACGGCACGCATCGCTGTCGACAGCCACGCGCTCCGGACGACACCCTTGCTCTCGTGTTGTAGGCTGTCGACCATGTCGTCCCGCAGTACCGCCGGGTCCATAGCAGTGTATTCGGCCGGAGCTATATCAATGGCGCGACAACGGCCACGTCTGTCGAAAAGCCTACCGCAGCGGGACGAACCGGACGCCGCCGTGATCGGTCCTGTCGAGCGTGCCGTCAGCCCGTTTCCTCGCCCGAACGAGGCGCTGTTGACCGTCGCCGAGTGGAGCCAAAAGGACCCCGCCATCGCGGGTCTGGTCGATGAGCGGAGCGGGGTAATCCGGCGCGGCGCAGGTCAGATACGTCCGGTCGTAGGGCGCGTGTTCGGGCCATCCCTCCTTGCCGTCGCCGGCTCGAACGGAAACCGCGCCGTAGCCGGTCGCTTCCAGCGTCTCTCGTGCCGCCTCGGCCAGCGACGCGTGGTACTCCACGCTGTAGACGTTCTCGGGGCCGACCAGTTCGGCGGTCACCGCCGCGTGATAGCCACAGCCGGTCCCGATTTCCAGCACCCGGTCTCCCGGGGACAGGTCGAGCAGGTCGGCCATGATTGCGACCATATGCGGCGCAGAAATCGTCTGGCCCGAGCCGATAGGAAGAGGGCGGTCGGCGTAGGCATCACGTCGCTTGTCGGCCGGGACGAACAGATGGCGGGGAACCGACGCTATCGCCGCGAGAACGGCCTCGTCGTCGATACGCTCTCGCAGACGGTCGGCCAGTCGCGACCGCTCCCGGCCCCAGTCGGCCACCCTACCACGCCGACCACGCCGTGGTCGACTCGTCCCTAACGTACAGTCGGTTGATATCCTTCGCGATACCCATGTCGCCGTCGTGGTCCATGTTCTCGTGGTCGTAGCCGTGAGCGTCGTCGCGGACGTGAATCCCCTCGACGGTGAACTCCTCCTCTCCGAACTCCTCGGTCTCGCCGACGACGAACTCGTAGTCGCCGGGAACGTGGAGTTTGAAGCTCTCAGTCTCGTCGTGGGTGCCGTCCTTCGGATGCATCGTGACGTTGACCGAGACGTTTCCGACGGCCCGCGACCAGATGGTTTCGACGTCTTCGGCGGCCGCCTCGTCCTCGCGGCCGTCGGCGGTCTCTAAGCTGGTAATCCGAGCCGTCACGACGGCTTCCTCGGTCTCCAGCAGGAACTCCTCGCCGACGGACAGCTCTTCATCGGCCGGCACGTCGACCTGTGCGGTAAAGGAGTCCCCGTCCTGTGAGACGACGACACTTCGCTCCAGCGTCTCTTCCTCCGGTAGCTGTTCTTTGTGGACGTGGTCACAGTCCGTACAGCGGACCGTCACGTGGCCGCCCGGCTTCAGCACCTCGTGAACCGTTTCCAGATCCGGCGAACAGGCCGGACACGGGAGGGCGATGCGGTCGCCCGGTGTAGCGTCTGTCATATACCGGATTTGACCGTGCTCCCCTAAATGGTCGTCGCCACGGCGCTGCTCGTGGTTCTCACTCGCATAGTCACGCTGACCTTCTTGAACCGCCGGCTCAAACAACGGGTATGGCACGCCGACAGAGCCGTGCTGACATCGCAAGCGGTGCCATCATCGTCTCGACCGTCCTAGCTGGCCTCGCAGTCTGGTCGCACCTCCCCGCCGAAGTCGCGATTCACTTCTCCGCGTCGGGCACACCCGATAACTACGTCTCGAAACCGGCCGGTATCGTTCTCATGCCAGCGCTGATGCTCGGAACGCTCACTGTGCTGAAAGTGGCGTTCCGCTATGACCCGCCGGACGTGCCGCGAGTGGCGGCCACGATTACCGTCGCAACGATGGCATTCATGAGTGCGATACAGGGGCTCGTGCTCGCGTGGAACATCGGCTACCCGATACCGTTCGACCTCGTCCTCGTCGGATCACTCGTCTGGGCGGTTGTCGTCGTCGGATACGCTGTGAAAACGGAATACACGCACTGATGCGGAGACTGTCCGGCGGTCAGCGGGTGCTACTCACGACACCTGTCAGTCGACATTTATTCTTGGGAGGTCTACGACCTCCCCGTGTTCGCGGCTACGCCGCTCACTCAACGCGAGGAAGCGTTACTTCCTCGCCTGCCTCGCGGTTCATTTCATTCACCACTCGGCTTCGGGAGGTCTACGACCTCCCCGTCCGCATACACGGTCGGTTCCGTCAGAATTCCGTCCAGATGGATCGGTGCGTGCACGTCGCCGCCCATCGCGTGGTCGTCGCCGATAGCGATATGGACCGTCCCGCCGGCCTTCTCGTCTAACAGGACGGAGCCGACGAGTTCGGTCACAGCGACGTTCGTGCCGATACCGAGCTCGGCGAGGTTGTAGGCGTCCCGTCCGACCTCATCGGCGGCGTCCTCGACCTGCCTGCGGATATCGGGATCGTCGATATCCGTGACGTAGCCGTCCTCGACCTCGAACGTGAGCTGCTTGCCGTCGAGCTTCCCGTGGGGGCGCATCGTCCCGTCGACGACGAACGTGCCGTCGGCCGTTTCCGGGGCGAGAAACACTTCACCAGCAGGGAGGTTCGACATTTCACCGGCCTCGTGAACGATGCCAGTGTCCATATGCCACTCGCGAGCGCCGATGCCGAACGTGATGTCGGTACCCTGTGGCGAGGTGACCCGGATTTCCGCGGCGTCTTTCACCTGTGCCAGCACATCCTCGCAGTGCTGTTCGATGCGGTGGTAGTCGGCGTCTAACCCCATCAGAAACACGCCCTCGCTGATTCCGGGCAGGGTCGCGACCCGAGCGCCGGCATCGTTAGCGTCGGTCCGGGCCTGAGTGTGGCTCAGGCTCTTGGTCGTCGGCGCGAGCACGACATCGGCGGTTTCCATCGCGCCAGCGACCGGCGCGGGCGGTTCCGCACCGTGTTGCTCGCCCGGCGGGTAGCGAACGAAAACGGCGTCGTCGGTGACTTCGGCGGCGACACGGTACAGCGCCTCACCAATGGCTTTCCGCTGGTCATCAGTGACAACCGCACACGATTCGTCGGGCTGGAGGTTCAGGCACTGTTTGACCGCGGTCTCTGCAGGCGCGCGAAGCGAGGAGTTGTCCATACAACTGGCTGCGTTCTCCGGCTGAATAACTCTTGATAGACCGCCGGCGTACGGCATCGAAACACGCTGCATCTCAGTGTCCACAGACCGCTCGTGGTAAAAGGTCACAATCGCCAGAGGTACAACGATCTGAGTTAATTTCTCCGAATATTAATCACAAAGAATATACTCTCCCCGGAGAGATGGACGTGTATGCTCCACGTGGGCATCAACGGCTTCGGCACCATCGGGAAACGCGTCGCTGACGCGGTGCGTGTCCAGCCAGATATGACAGTTGCGGGCGTCGCAAAGCGCTCGCCGAACTTCGAGGCAACTATCGCAGACGACCGCGGCTACGACCTCTATGCCGCGGACGGCCGCGAACCGTTCGATGAAGCCGATCTCGCGACGGCCGGTACGGTCCATGACCTCATTGAAACGAGCGACGTGATCGTCGACACCACGCCAAGTGGCGTCGGCGCGGCCAACGCGCCGCTGTATGCCGAGCACGACACGCCAGCCATCTTCCAAGGTGGAGAGGACGCCGATGTGGCAGACGTGAGCTTCAACGCCCGCGCCAACTACGAGAACGCGGTTGGGGCGGACACGGCCCGCGTCGTCTCCTGCAATACAACCGGGCTTTCACGCCTCCTCGCGCCGCTCAAAGAATCATACGGCGTCGAGAAATCGCGCGTGACACTGGTCCGACGCGGTGCCGATCCGGGCCAGACCGGTCGTGGTCCAATCAACGACACACTCCCTGACCCCGTCGAAATCCCCTCCCATCACGGTCCCGACGTCCAGACGATTTTTCCCGACCTCGACATCGACACGATGGGAATGAAGGTCCCGACGACGCAGATGCACACCCACAGCGTCAACGTCACGCTGGAGAGCGAGCCAACAACGGAGGAAGTCACGTCCCTGCTCGCTGACGAGTCGCGCCTGTTCCTCATCCCGGAGACACTCGGCATCGACGGCGCGGGGAAGCTCAAAGAGTACACCCGCGACGCCGGTCGCCCCCGCGGTGACGTATGGGAGAACTGCATCTGGGCCGAATCGATCACGGTCGAGGGGCGGGACCTCTACCTGTTCCAAGCCATCCATCAGGAAGCCGATGTCGTGCCGGAGAACATCGACGCCGTTCGCGCACTGTCCGAGCGGACCGCAAGCGCCGAGAAGAGCATTCGCCGGACCGACGAAGCCCTCGGCGTCGGCCGCGGGCTCGTCGAGCACGACGGCAGCCCACAGCGCGTCGACAGCCACGCCGACGACTAATTTTACCCCAGTTCGTGGAATTCGACTTCGCCAGTAGCCGTCGAGAGCGTCGCGACCGAGAACGGCTCAGGGGCCGGCGGAATCGAGATGCCACCGGGATTGATTCGTTCCGTGCCCCCGCGCTCCTCGTGCCCGCGTTCGTGCGTGTGGCCGTGGAAAACATAGTCGTAGGTCCCACAGTCGACCAGCGCGTCGACGAGCTCCCCGCTGGTCCCGTGATACACCGCGATAGTGTGCCCATCGATGGTCAGCTCGCCCATTTCGCCGAAGTACGTGCCGAACTCCGCAACAGTGGACTGGACCGCCCACTCGCCGTCGTTGTTGCCGCGGGCGGCGTAAAACGACCAGTCACCGTCGAACGGCGTCACCGAGAACGGAGCCACGAAGTCGCCACAATGGATGACTGTCTCACAGCCAGCGTCCACGAACGTCTCAACTGCGGCGTCGACCTGCGCGGCGTTGTCGTGCGTGTCAGAGACGATACCGATTTGCATACCAGCGACGTTTCACTGGCAGCGACTTGAACGTATGTACCTCGACCTTGTGGGGACGCGGTCGTCACGCAGGCGCGACGCTTTTGTTTAGTCACCGCCTACGACGGCCGATGGCACGGGGTCTCATCGGGACAATCGAACTGATGGTTGCGGTCGTACTCGCCGCGCGGGTCACCCTTCTCGGCGTCGACAACCTCGCTCGCGGCCAGACAGCGATCGGTGTGGTCTTTCTCGGGTTAGCCGCTGCCTTACTGGTCATCGAGTGGGTCGCTCCCTCCCCGACAGACATTCCCGGCGCAATCGCGGGGCGGGCGCGCAGTGCGCTCCCCGGTGGGAAGCCACCGGACAGTGGTGACGAGGACTAACTCGTCACGCCAGCGGTCCGGGTCGTCGGCGGCAAGAGACTACCCAGAAGGTGAGACAATCGACGAGTGAGGAGCCAGACCGCGTCAGTCCGCGGCGATGGTTTCGCTAGCGTCGTCGAGTAGTTGCTCGATGGAACGGTCGCTTGGCTCGTTCTCCAGCAACACGTCGATAGGCAGCGTCGGCGCACCGTCGACGAGGTTCTCAAGCAGGACGAGCCGTTCGCGGGCCCGGGACATCCCGACGTAGAACACGCGTCGTTCGTTGTCGGTTAGCGTTGGAACGGGACTGGTGTGTTTCGTGAACTCCTCCATACCGGGCACCTCGATGCCCTGCTGGTCGACGGTCGCGGCCATCTGCTCGACGACCTTCTCCGTGAGGTCAGTCGCGACGAACACATGGTCGGCCTCACGACCTTTGGCAGAGTGGATGGTCCCCACACGGACTCGGTCGGCGTCCATTCCGGTGTAGTCGCCGGTGAAGTAGGCATCGACGGTCCGCTCCTGAAAGTTAGTCACTTTCCTGAGCATATCGCCCGCCGAGGCCGCATCCGGCAGGAACGGAACGTGCTCCTGAACGACGTCGGGTTCGATTTCGATGTCGGCGATGTCTTCGTCCTCGTGGGACTCGTCGATTTCTTCGAGCGCGTCGAAGAGGTCGTCGCGTTCGCCCGTGCCGAAGGCAGAGTCGACGAGCATGTCGGCGAGGCGACGGGCTTCGAGCACCGTAAGCGGCTCGTCGGCTTCGACGGCTTCGAGCCCGTTGACGTACTGGGTGAGCCGGTCGGTCCACATCCGCTGGTCGGTGAGACAGGAGAAGGGAATCCCGTTGTCGATGAACTCGTCGATGAACTGGAACATCTGGTAGCGGGCCCGGAACAGCACCATCACCGTCTCGTCGGACTGCTCGATGGTCCGCGTGACGTTTCGGGAGAGATCGAACATCGAGGGGTTCTGGACCGCCTCGACGCGGCCGCCTTCTTTGCGCGGATTGAGGTCTTTCTCTTGGCGCTTCTCGATGTGGCGCACCTCGCGGTTGACGACGTTCAGGATGCGCGAGGGGAGCCGGTAGGAGTTTGGCAGGACCTCGTCCTGAGTGACGATTTCCTCAAGCAGGAGGTCCGGGTCCGCGCCCTGCCAAGCGTAGACGACCTGGTCGTCGTCGCCAGCGATGAGCACCCGCTCCATGTGGGGCTTCCACTCGTCGTACACGTCGTACTGCAGCGTCGTGATGTCCTGAAACTCGTCGATGATGAGGTACTCGACGTTGGGCAGCAGTGAGCGTTGGGCGACCCGTTCGAGCATATCCGCGAAGCCCGTCAGGTCGTTCTCGCCCTTGTAGGTGCGCCAGCCGCGGATGACGCTTGGCACGTCGACGCGGTCGTCGTCGGTCGGCCACGTCGGCGTGTATTTGTTGCCAGTCTGGGCGTTGTCGTCGATTTCCGGCGGGAGTCGGACTTCCTCGTCGTCCCATTTGAACGGGACGTCGTACCAGTCGGCCACGTCGCGGCGAGTCCGCTGGAGCCACTGGCTCGTCGCGATGATCTTGTTCCCGAGAGTGGTCGAGCGGGCAGAGCGGCGACGGGACCCTTCGTACTCGTCCTCGTAATCGATACCGAACTCCTCGCAGAAGGCCTCTTTGTCGTCCTCGCCGACGACATCGCCACGAGAGAGGTTCAGCAGTTCGTACGCCTTCGCGTGCATCGTACAGACGTTCCCGCGAAGTGCACGAGGGGACAGGCCGAGTCGGTCCGCAAGCCGCTCGCGGATCTCGGCGGCCGCCGCACGCGTGTACGAGACAACCAGTACGTCACGGAAATCGACGTCGTCGTCTTCCAGCAGTTCCTCGACGCGGTCGAGTAGCGCCGTCGTCTTCCCGCTACCGGGCCCACCGAACAGGCGGACAACCTCGGTGGTCGAATCAGTCATTGAACATGTAGTGGGACCGCGGCCAAATAAACAACGTGCTTTACGGGGACGACAACTGACAGGCGCACCCGAACGGATTTCTCATCGGTACAGCGACACGTACAGCATCGCGAACCCGATGATGAACGGGATCGTCTCCGCCATCTGGAAGAACACGCGAACGATGGCACCGGTCTCGCCGGCGCTCAGTTGCGTGATGACACTGGAGATGGCGACGCCCATACTGATGAACGCAAAGCCGACGAACGCGTACTGGAGCCGTTCTGACGGACGCTTCCGGTAGGCCTGAAAGCTAATGAGCGTGATACCGAGTGTCAGTCCGAACACTACCATCCGCATCAGGACGAGCGCGCCACGTGCGATAGCCACGCCAGTCGTCATGCGGTCACCCGTTCACTGGTCAACAAATTCATTCCGGGTTCAGCTCGTCCCAGAGCTGACTGAACCGGTCCGGGAGGTTCTCCTCCCGATAGATGCGTACTTTGTACTCCTCGTCTTCGAGCGAGATGACCGTCGACTCGAAGTTGGACTCGTACACCTTGTAGTGGTTCCCGTCCTCGGCGACGAGTGTTCGGTCGGTGACAAGGTCGTACTCGTCGAGCAGTTCGATGCGTCGATACACCGTCGGCAGCGAGAGGTCACACTCCTCCGCGAGTTCCTTCGCAGACTGTGGTTCTCGACTGATTGCGGCGAGTACACGACGGGCGTGCTGGTCGCCGATCGTATCGAGAACCTCCTCGATGCTCTGTTCCTCAGCCACTACACCAGAATTCGCGTCATATTATATAAGCGTTTTCGAGCACTGTGGTGATTTCACGTTCAGAAAACACTGCCCCGTTTATATCATGATAGCCCCTATAGCACTGACTGCGGATTGCGTTCAGGTGAGACGATGTCCGGAGACAACCTCCGTCGCGTGACGACGGGCAAGATGCAGGGCAAGACAGCCGATGAGCGAGTGACCCCTCTCGGCGATACAGAGCGCCCGGAATCGCATGACCCACCCAGTCGTGACGCCATCACGGAGTCGGTGTTGGATCCGGTCATTGACGACGTCGTCGACGGCGATACCCCAGTCGATGACGGCCTGGTCACACAGAGTCTGGAAGAGATCCTACTGGCGATGATCGCAGTCGCCGATGGTGGCACCCACGGGACCGGACTGATGGAGGAGCTGGAAGCCCAGTTCGGTGCCGAGCTGAGTCCGGGGACAGTGTACCCCCGGCTGCACGAGTTAGAAGCGGATGGCACGCTCCAGATGCACGAACTCGTCCAGACGAAACAGTACGGAATCGCGGACGATGCAACTGCGAGAGAGCAGATCGCAACGTCTGCGTACCAACATCTCGCGCTCGGGCTGTTCCTCCATGCGTCGCTCGATGCGCTGTAACCACCACACACCGGTCGATCCGCCGATGCACGACCCCCCAATCGTCGGCTACGAACCGGTCGGCCCGCCGACACACCACCCCCCAACCGTCGGCTGGCCACACACAGACTCCCCACTTCCTTTCCGCGCAACGTGATGCAGTTACGACTGTCTGAGCCGGCGCTGTCTCGATAGGAGACGTAGTGACAGATCCCGCCAGCGGGCGTGCTGTCGGCTCTGCCGGTCAGTACCGCTGCTACCGGATAAGAGCGGAAGATCGAAAACCGGAGTATCCTTACCGTACCGGTGTCCAGCCACACACCGAGCACTGTGCCGCTGTCGCCTCGTGAAGGCCGCCACAATCAGGGCACTGCTTCTTGTTATAGCTCTCTTCCCAACCACTCTGGTCCACGTCGTGGCCACGTTGGGAGAGGAACTCGTCGAACATATCGTCACTACTCGGTGCGGACGCCATACATGCTATGGTATATCACACCAGTATATAGGTTTAATGGTATTGTGAAACATTGCCATAAGTAACGGCGTACCACGCGCGACGAGATGGTCAGTCACAACGAGCTGTGTCACTCAAGAGTTGTCCGACCAGCAGACAGCAGCAAATGAGCAGTCGTTCAGACGGTGTGCTGGATTCGCTCGCGTCCGGGTACCATCGGTCAGCTTTCGGTCCCAACCGGGTGGGTATAGTCAACGGTGACACGGGTGCTTGCGATGAGCGCGTTCGCAATGGTCTCCGACGCCTCTTCCTGTTCGGTCCCACCATCGATAGAGAGTGTCTCGCCGAGAGCGAACACCTGAAACCGGTGTTCATAGGGCTGTCCGGCCGGCGGACACGGTGGTTCATACCCCGGCTCGTTTGGGGGCTGTGTTCCCTGCCGAGCGCCGCCGAGCGTGTCGAGAGTCGGCTTGCGAGGGAGTCCGGCCGGAATCCGCTCCGTCTCTGGCGGGACGTTCCACAGCGTCCAGAACACCGGCTGGCTGAACACGCCACCGTCATACTCGGCTGTGACGGCAAGCGCTGCCGTCGGCTCCGGGACGCGCTCGATGACAAACGGCGGCGAAACGCCGTCGCCGTCGCAGGTGAATCGGGCCGGAAGCTCGTCGCCGGAGCTGAACGCGGGGCTCGATACTTCGAAAGCCGGTGTTGTATCGTCCGACTGCCCGGTACAGCCCGCGCTCCCGACCAGTGCTGACAGCCCGAGCGTCCGGAGGAAGTGGCGACGGCGCATGTCACAGTGGGAGGGACAGGTGGTAATCTGCCTTGTGATACCGCGCCACGCACTGCTACGAATCCGGGGACACGAGAGCACCGGTCCCTATCAGGGCGAACATGTTCCCGCCCGTCGCCAGCGACTGAGAACGTCTTACCCCCTTCTTATTTTGGGGTACTGGAGTTCCAACCACATGAAGCTCAAACGCAAAACGATCGCGAAGGTAATCGCCGCCGCGTTCGTCTTCAATCTCATCGTCATGGGGGCCGGCGCGTGGATCGCGTACCAAGAAGCGCCACCCATTCCGGAGCAGGTCGTCGGACCCGACGGCGAGACAGTTCTCACGGGCGAAGACATCCGTGAGGGCAAGAAGACGTTCCAGAAGAACGGGCTGATGAACCACGGGTCGATTCTCGGTAACGGCGCGTACTACGGCGCGGACTACACCGCTGACTCGCTGGAGCTGAAAACCCAGCACATGCGGACCTACTACGCCGAGGAGCGCTACGGGACCGAGTACGACTCGCTGTCGACGGCCGAACAGGCCGCCGTCGACGATGACGTCAAACAGGACCTGAGCGGGGAGTACGACGGCGGGAACATCGAGTACTCCGCCGCGGAGCTGTACGCCCATCAGCAGGTCCGACAGGAGTACGTCGAGCGGTACCACGAGGGAAGCCACGAGCGGGGCGTCCCTGAGGGAATGATCGACTCCGAAGGCGACGCCCGGCAGTTCGCCGACTTCGCCATGTGGACGGCGTGGTTCTCCCATACCGACCGCCCGGGCGGCGAACACTCCTACACGAACGACTGGCCGTACGAGCCGGCCGCCGGTAACGATGCGACCGGCGCGGCGATGACTTGGAGCGTCATCGCAATGGTCCTCCTCGTCGCTGCCGCCGGTGGCGGCATCTGGCTCTACCAGTCTGTCAGCCTCCCGGAACCGTCCGCCGCTGACCTCTCAGTTCCGGAACCGGGGGACGTGAGCATCTTCCCCAGCCAGCGGGCCGCCCTGCGGTTCATCCCGGTCGCCGCCGGGCTGTTCCTCGCGCAGGTGTTACTCGGTGGGTTGCTCGCGCACTTCTACATCGAACGGGCCGGGTTCTTCGGCATCGAGGAGATCTTCGGCGTTCACATCCTCCAGATTCTCCCGTTCGCGATGGCAAAGACTTGGCACATCGACCTTGGCATCCTCTGGATCGCCGCGACGTGGCTCGGTGCGGGACTGTTCCTCCCGCCGCTGCTGACCGGCCACGAGCCGAACCGCCAGTCGACGTACATCGACGTGCTGCTTGGAGCCATCGTCGTCGTCACCGTCGGCGGCCTCGGCGGCATCTGGCTCGGTTCCCACGGATACTTCGGTGACCTCTGGTGGCTGTTCGGCAACGAAGGGCTAGAGTACCTCGAAGTCGGGAAGGTCTGGCAGGTCGGACTGCTCGTCGGTTTCGGCCTGTGGGCTGTCCTCTCGATTCGGGGACTGAAGCCGCTGCTGGACCGCGAGCCGGTGTTCGGTCTCGCACACATGATCCTGTACGCCGGCGGCTCCATCGCCCTGCTGTTTACCGCCGGGTTCTTCTTCACCCCGGAGACCAACATCGCCGTCACGGAGTTCTGGCGCTGGTGGGTCGTCCACATGTGGGTCGAAGGGGCCTTCGAGTTCTTCATCGTCGCCATTATCGGGCTGACGCTGGTGTCGATGAACCTGCTCAGCCGCCGCAGTGCCGAGAAAGCGGTCATGCTTCAGGCCTTACTGGTGATGTCCACCGGTGTCATCGGTGTCTCCCACCACTACTGGTGGGTCGGTATGCCCGACATGTGGGTCCCTATCGGGAGCGTGTTCTCGACGCTTGAGCTGCTCCCGCTGGTGTTCATCCTCTACGAGGCGCTGGGCCAGTACCGAGCGATGTCCGAGACCGGCGGGTTCCCCTACAAGCTCCCGTTCATGTTCATCATCGCCAGCGGGGTCTGGAACTTCGTCGGGGCCGGCGTGCTCGGGTTCTTCATCAACCTCCCGCTCATCAACTACTACGAGCACGGCACCTACCTCACGGTCGGCCACGCCCACGCCGCGATGTTCGGCGCGTTCGGCTTCCTCGCGCTTGGGATGGTCACCTACATGCTCCAGCTGGCGATCAAGCCCGGTCGCTGGGACGGCTCTTGGCTCCGGGCGGCGTTCTGGTGCTGGAACGTGGGGCTGGCGCTGATGGTGTTCGTCTCCGTGCTGCCCGTGGGTTTCCTCCAGCTGGAGGCCGCCTTTACCGGCAGCTACGCCGCGGCCCGGAGCGTGGCGTTCTACAACCAGCCGCTCGTCCAGACGCTGTTCTGGGCGCGACTCCCCGGTGACACGCTCATCATCCTCGGAACGGCCATCTACGCCGCCGACCTGATCCGCAAGCGGTTCGTCCTCCGGGCGTCCGAGGACGACCCCACGGTCGAGGACATGGCCGTCGCGGAAGGCGTGATGGGCGACGACTGAGGCGCCGCCGGGTTTCGGCTGTACGTCGCCACGGCCGAAACACGGCTTGGCCGACAGAAGCGAGAAGAGGGTGAAACGCCGGGTCTAAACTGGGAACTGCGTCGCCGTCCCGGCGACGATGACCCACGTCACGAGGACAGCGTTGATTGTCGCGCCGACCCAGACACGACCCGTCTTTCTGAAGAAGTAGGTGCTAACGAAGGCCACGATACTGAGCAGGGCGACGAACTGCAGCGCCAAGATCGTCAACAGCGGGTGGCCAAGCGGGAGCGGCTGGCCGGTCAACAGCGGGATGTACTGAACCGCCAGCAGCACGACGAATCCGCCAACGACGAGAAGCCAGTTCGTCGCCATCGCACGGCGGAGCGACCGGGACTCGCCTTCTGGACGGAGCTGGCCGTGCAGGAGCGCGCCGAGGACGACGAAGAAGGCAAACAGCGGCAGGAGATACGAGAGGCCGATGCGGAACTGTGCCGGCGACAGAAGCTTGATCGCGAACACCCAGATGCGGAAGTCCGTCTGGAACAGGAACGCCACGACGGCTTCTAGCAGGTACAGCACGGCAACGGTAGCGACGCCGGCCAGAATCGAGACGCCGACCGTCCGCGCGCCGTCGCCCGTATCGAGGCCGTAGTTCGCAAGCGACACCGACGGGTCGTCCGCATTACTCGTGTAATGCCACACTGCGAACAGGACCGCGGTGATGACCGCGTTCCCCAGTGCCCAGACGATGACACCGTTGTTAATCTGCTGTGGGAACAGCCAGCTGAGGCCGATAATCGCCGGTGCAGCGTCCTGCAGCGGGAAGTAGGTCACAATCGGAATGGCAGCGGCGAGTAGCGACGCCGCGTACCGCTTGCCGCCGGTCATTCCCTTCCCTTCGGGGTACTCCCGGCGAAGCCTGTCTGTCGATGTTCGCTCGATGAGCAGCCCGCCCGCCGGGAACAGCGACAGCACCCCACCGATAAGGGCGATAAACGTCCCCATCGATTTCCAGTACCAGACCTGATTGCTGGGGTCCATCTCGTCCTCGCCCTCAAGCGTTAGCTGGAGCCATTCGATTGACGCGCCGATGGCTGCGGTCGAGAAGTGGTCGCCGGGGTGGGTCGTTGCCGGCGTGTACAGCCGCCGTGCGGTCCCATCCTCAACGCTGCCGTAGGTGCGCTCCCCCTCGACGGCGCTGTCCGTGCCGAACACCGTCTGAAGCTTTTCGCTCTGCTCGACATCGGACGCACTCGCCGTCCCCCACATCAGCGGGGAGAACTCGTCGTACTCGCTGAACACGACGGCGAGATTCCGTGGGAACGACTCAGTGCCTTCGGGAGCGCGGTTCGATCCCGTCGAAGAGCCCTCGATGACCATCGATTCGTACCCGTCCGGGTGGGCCGCGGCCGCCGTGACGACGGTCCAACCGCCCATCGAGTGCCCCTCAAGGCCGATGTTTTCGTTGTCGACGTAGTCCAGTGACCGAAGGTATTCGAGACTGTCGGGGCCGCCGTAGCCGTTCTTGAACGCCGGCGGATCCGAGTAGCCGTGGCCCGTCTGGTCGATTGCCAAGACGACGAAGCCCCGTCTCGCGTACTCGATGGCGAACGGCGACTGCGTCTCCTTCGAATTGATATACCCGTGGACGGCCAACACCCCCGGCTGTGGCGAAGCGCTGCTCGCCTCCTCAGGGATGTACAACGTCCCGCTCATCATCGTCCCGTTGGTCCCAGAGAATGTCACGTCGCGAACCTCGACGGAACCGGCGTCTGTTTGTACTGTCCATGCAAGTCCGCTCCCGCTGAATATCAGGAGTAGCGACACTGCAGCTACGAACCACAGTCGTCTATCATCGTTCATGATAATACTACGGGCGCAGGTGAGACACTTAGGGAATTAAAGTTACTGTAAACTCCGGGCCAACGATAAAGAATTGAAAGCGGCGACGCCGAACATGCACGAATCCGTTTTATAAAGGGTTGCTGTCCCGGTTTGGACGGCTCTCGGTCACGCCTCAGCAGTTCGTTACTTTTCGGTCGGGTTCAACAATAAACTGCTGTCCGAGGGGACGACGGGTGCAAATAGCCGGTTCTCCGCGCCGCTCTGGCGTCGGGTTACGCGCTGCCGAGTTCGTTGGTCCAGAGGTGTTCGATGTCGGCTTCGAGGTCGGTCGTATCGAGCGTCTCGACACCGGACAGGTACTCGCGGGCGTCGGTGAGGTGCTGCTGGACGGCAGCCACGTCGTCGACCGATTTCGCGGCACAGAGCGACACCCGCGCTCGGTTGATTTCCAGTCGCTCCCCGAGCGCCTGCGTGACCGAGATGTCGTGCTCGTCGCTGAGCTGTGCCATGCGGTCTAGCACGCTTGTCGGGACTTCCAGCTGAGCCGCAAGCTCTCGGGACGGCAGGTCGACCATGACATCCGTCGTCTCACACTCGCTCTCCCCCCACGGCGCGATAACGTACTCCTGTCCCTCTGTGGACATATGACACTGGACACGCTGGGCACTCATATTTACTCACAAGCTAACAGGAAGAATGGAGTGTATACCAGTCGTTCGTCGGCGTTAGTCGTCGGCTTCGGCTGTCTCTGGCCGGGGTATCGTCACGTCCGTGAGTCCGGCTTCGATTTCCTCGCGTCGGCCCTCGAACTTTCCGGGCAACACCAGCCGGCCACCGAGGTCGTCAAGCGGTTCGTCGCTGGTATAGCCCGGGCCGCTCGTGGCGAGTTCGAACAGCACGCCGCCAAACTCCCGGAAGTAGACCGACCGGAACCAGTGGCGGTCGATCTGTGAGGTGGGGCGCAGCCCCGCACTGCGGACGGCCTCGCGCATGGACTGCTGGTCCTCGTCGGTCGGCGTCTGGAAGGCGACGTGGTGGACCGTGCCGTGGCCCTGACGACCGCCCTCGATGGTCGGCAACACGTCGACGTACTTCCCGACTGACCCGGGCGCGGCAAAGCGGGTTCGTTCGTCGCCGGGAGTATCGCCCTGTGCCTGTTCGGTGTCGACCTCCTCGAACCCCATCTTTCGGAGCAGGTCCTCCGTTGGTTCGGGGTCAGCCAGCCACAGCGTCACGGAGTGAAAGCCCCGGATCGCAGCGTCTTCGGGGACGAACTCCGTCCACGGCTCGGTCGGGTCGTCGTCGGGAATCTCGACCTCGACCAGTTCGACCGGGAGTCCGTCCGGGTCGCGGAACGGGAGGACTGTCTCGCCGAACCGCTCGACACGGTCGTCGTAATCGACACCGTACTCGTCGAAGCGATCCTCCCAGTAGTCGAGGCTCCCCTCGGGCACGCGGAACGCGGTACGTGAGACCTGTCCGGAACCGACCTTCCCCTGTGCGTGATCCTCCCACGGGAAGAACGTCATGCTCGTTCCCGGGTTCCCCTCGGCGTCGGCGAAGAAGAAATGATACGTGCTCGGGTCGTCCTGATTGATCGAGCGCTTGACGAGCCTGAGGCCGAGCGTTTCAACCCAGAAGTCCATGTTCTGCTGTGGGTCACTCGCGATGCATGTGACGTGGTGGATGCCCGGCGTGGGGGTGGCTTCGGTCATTGGTATCAATACGTGCCGGAGCTACTTGAGTGACTGCTGACGCGAGTGTTACCGGGTACGGTCGATGGAGAGGACTGGCAGCTGTAAGCCTGCAACGAGTTTTGCCACCTGAGAGCGGCAAATCGCTTGAAATAGGTACAGATAACAGTATGAGTGATGCGACGGACAGCAGTTATATATGACACTGGTGGGACATTCGTGTATGGCAGACGCGGACCGGACAGCGATTCTTGGCGGGACTTTCACACCGATTCACAACGGTCACCGGGCGCTACTACATAAAGCGTTTCAGACCGCGAGCCACGACGGGCGCGGCGACGGCCACGTCATCGTTGGTCTGACTAGCTCCGAACTGGCCACGGAGACGCGCAGCGACCCGGCACACGCCGAGCAGTTGGGTGCATACGACAACCGTCATGCCGCACTCGATTCCGAGTTAGACCAGTTAGGCGAGTCCTACACCGCCACCTACGAGATCCTCCGGTTAGACGACACGCAAGGACCGGCCGCGACACGGGCGGACGTGGATGCGCTCGTCGCTTCGCCGGAGGCGAAGGCACAGCGCCGCGCCTACGAACTCAATCAGCAGCGACGGGACGCGGGACTCCACCCACTAGAGATTCACACGCCGCCGTTCGTCGTCGCCGAAGACGGCACGCGAATCAGCAGCACCCGGATTCGGAACGGCGAGATCGACGTGCACGGCCGCCTGCTCGACGAGTCAGAATGAGAGCCGGCTGACGGGCCCCGGATCGCCACACCTTAGAGCGTCACTCCACAGTATCCAGACCGCCTGTGTCCAGTCGTTCGGCAGCCTCGTCGACGGTCAGTGGCACGTCCGCCGTTCTCCCTTCAAACAGTCTGACGACCTGTGGCGGGCGCAGGTCACAGTTCCTCAGCAGGTCGGTATCAGTCAGGAGGTCGCGGGTGGTCCCCTTTGCAGCAATCGCTCCAGTATCATCGAGTAGCAACACTCTGTCTGCGACGTGGGGGACGAGCTCGGTGTCCGGCGTCGAGACGACGAGCGTGACGCCGTCGGCCGCGAGGTCGTCGAGCAGGTCGAGGATTGTTTTCCTGTTCGCGGCGTCGACGTTGCTCACCGGTTCATCGAGCAACAGCACGTCCGGCTCGACGGTAAGCGCGCTGGCGAGTGCAGCCCGGCGTTGTTCGCCACCGCTGAGGCGGAACGGCGGTTTCGATAGGAGGCCACCGAGGTCCAGACGGTCCGCGACTCGCTCGACGCGGCGGTCGACTTCCGCCCGGTCGCAGTCGAGTTGCGCCGGCCCGTAGGCGAGGTCCTCGCGGACGGTCGGATTGAACAGGTAGTCTGCGGGGTTTTGCGTAAGGACGCTCATGCGACTGCGGACGGTGTCGGCATCGGTCGTCTCCCCGAAGTACCGGACCCCCCCGTCATCGGGGTCGACTAAGCCGCCCAACAGCTCCAGCAGCGTCGACTTGCCGGCCCCGTTCGGGCCGAGCAGCGCCACGCGGTCGCCGCGTTCGACAGTTACGTCGACACCGTCAACGGCCAGTGTTCCGTCAGGATATGCGTACCGGAGATCAGTTGCCTCGATGGTAGTCACGCGATCACCACCACGACGGCCAGTGTGACGCCCAGTCCGAAGACGAGATCGGCCCGCCCGAGCGGTTCCCGATGCCGTGTCGGCGTCGAACCGGTGCCGCCGCGAGCGCGAGCGGCCCGCTGGACCCGCTCGCCGCGTTCCAGACTCCGGACGAGAAACGAGCCCACGAAGTGCCCCGAGTCGCGCCAGTTCCGGCGAAGACTCGGCTCGGCGACGGTCCGGCTCCGCCGAGCCCGGACCATACGTTCGAGTTCGGCAAAAAAGAGGAGGAGATAGCGATAGGTGATTCCGAGCAGCGAGACGGCAATCGGTGGGACCCGGAGCCGACGAAACGCACCCAGCAGGTCGGCAAAGCGAGTCGTCAACAACAGCACTGACAGGAAGCCGACGCACGCGGTCACCCGGATGGCGAACGTGAGCACGTAGTCGACGCCGGCGGCCGAGAGCGGGAGCGAACCCAACGAGGGCCCACCCATCAGGACGGCCTGTGGCGCGACGACGACGAGCGCGAACGCCGGCGGGCCGGTCAGCCGACCCAAAAAGGTGCGGACGGGGACCCGGGAAAGGGCTGCCAGCGCCGCAGCGAGGAGAGCGAGTGCGCTGACGACTGTCAGCGTCCGCTGTGTCACGGTAACGGCCACAAGTGTCGCGGTGCCGACGAGTTTGACCGTCGGCGTGACGGCCTGAAGAAACCCGTCCCGGTCCGGCAGGTCCTCCGCGAGCAGGAACCACTGGGCGCTGGCCGCAATGGCCGCGACGGTCCGGTCGAGCAGGTCTCTGCCGGACATACGTTACTGCCGCGTCTCAGTATCCGTCCCGAGCGCGCGACCGATGGCAGCGCCGACGAGGAGCGTCAGCGCGGTCCCGACGACAGCCGACACGAACGTTCCGGGTGCGCCACCGAGTCCGGGGACGCCGTAGTCCGGGAACAGCGCGGTGCCGACAGCAGTGGCGTGGTCCGTCGCACCGGTCGTCTCGGCGGCGTTCTCGAGCGGTTCGGCGTAGCCGACCTGACCAGCCGCCCACCCGAACACCGGTGTGAGCAGCGTCAGGACCAGCAACGCGGCGAGCGCGTGGGGCAGCCAGTCGGGGCGTTCCCAGACCATCACGCGCTCACCTCCGGGGCGGCGTTGGGTCGGAGGTCGGGGCGAGCGCGGGCGAGGTAGCGATAGACCGAAGCGGTGATAGCTCCCTCAATCAGCCCCAGCGCGAGGTGCCCGACGCCCATTATCGACAGCGTCGTCAGCAGCTGATACTGGAACGCCGAGGAGAGGCCGAGCTGGAGCGCGGCGGTCAGCGCACCGGCCGTGATTCCCAGCCATCCAGCGGCGAAGGCAGCGCGGAACTCGCCGTAGGGGACGAGGAGGCGGTAGATGCCGTAGCCGACGTACACCTCAACGACGGCCATGTTGAACACGTTCGCGCCAAGCACCACGAGCCCACCGTCGCCAAAGACGAGCGCCTGAATCGTGACGACGGTCGCGACACAGAGCGCGCCCAAATGCGGTCCGAGGAGAATCGCCGCGAATGCGCCCCCGACAAAATGGGCGCTGGTACCGCCCGGGATCGGCCAATCGAGCATCTGTGCGGCGAAGATGCTCGCCGCGACGACGCCCAGAAGCGGTGCACGCGCGTCCGATATCTCGCCGTTGACGCGCTTCGCAGCGACGCTCAGAACAGCGACTGCAAGCACGCCGAACAGCAGCGCGAGCGGTAGATCGATGTATCCGTCGGGAATGTGCATGCTACTCCACTCTGGCTCCGCCGTTCTAATAATACTTTTTCATCGAGCAGTATTACCGCGGGCAGGTGAGTATTACCGAAGCCCAGATACCCATATGCTGGCCCGTCCCTATCGACACACATGAGTGAGGATCTCGACCGGATCAGCCTGACACTCCCGTCGTCGATGGTCGACCGACTCGATGGCATCGTCGACGAATGGGAATACGCGAGCCGGTCGGAAGCAATCCGTGACTCGCTGCGTGACTTCTTCGCGACATACGAGTGGGAGTCCGGTGACGAGCAACACCACCACGGGACCATCGTCATCGTCCACGACCACCATGTATCAGGCATCGCCGACGAACTCCAGACGGTCCAACACGAAATGGCCGACATCATCACCTCTGTCCAGCACATCCATCTCTCCCACGACACCTGTATGGAAACGCTAGTCGTCGAGGGCGTGGGCGGCAAAATCACGGAACTGGCCAACCGACTCCGGGCGATTGGTGGCGTCCAGCAGGTCAAGGTCGTCGTTGTCGACGAGTAAGCAGCGAAGTGTGAGTGAGAAGGGTCGACGAATCGATGGGACTAGCCGGTTCGGTAGCCCGCTCTCCTAGAGGCATTACGTGGCAGAAATGGGCCCTGCCGGATTTGAACCAGCGCTCAATCGGTTATGAGCCGATCGCTTTAACCAGACTAAGCTAAGGGCCCTCAGAACGATGTTGATGAGTCCGCATCTTTAGCCTGTCGGGTTGGAGTCATCGGGTTTCGATAGCTGAAAGCGACAGACTGGCAGTGAAATCGGCCGAGAGAACGACGCCACCGCCAGGGCTCGAACCTGGGACAACCTGGGTAACAACCAGGTGCTCTACCAACTGAGCTACGGCGGCGCGAACGCATTTACTGATTGCCAGAGTTGGTAATTAGGGCTTTCGTTTCCAGTCGGCATCGACACGCTTTCACGCACTTGTGCGTAATCGGCGGTATGAGTGATGAGTTCGACGCCGTCGTCGGGGAAGTGCGGGCACGGGTCTCGCCGACCGACGACGAACGAGCGGAGTTACAGCGAGTCGCCGATGCGGTGATGGCCGACGCCGAAGCGGCCATTGCCGGCCTGCCGGTCGACGCTGAGGTCGTACAGGTCGGGTCGACGGCGCGGGGCACGTGGACCGCTGGCGACCGGGACGTGGACGTGTTCGTCTGTTTTCCGCCGTCGCTCGACCGCGACGAATTGGAGGAGTACGGCCTGACGGTCGGTCACGAGGTTTTGCCCGAGGGGCAGGAGGAGTACGCCGAACACCCCTACGTCGTCGGTGAGCGCGAGGGCTACGCCGTGGATCTGGTGCCGTGCTACGCGGTCGCGGACGCCACGGAAATCCAGTCCGCAGTGGACCGGACGCCGTTTCACACCAGATATCTACAAGAGCGATTGGACGACGAGAGCGCGGGCGAGGTACGGGTGGCAAAGCAGTTCCTGAAAGGTATCGGCGTCTACGGGAGCGACCTCCGAACGCGCGGGTTCTCGGGCTATCTGACGGAACTACTGGTGCTTGAGTACGGCGGCTTCCGGGCGTTCATCGAAGCAGTCGCGGACTGGCACCCGCCGGTTCGGTTGGACCCCGAGAATCACGGGCGCGAGACGTTCGACGACCCGCTGGTCGTCATCGACCCGACGGACCCGGAGCGCAACGTCGCAGCGGTGCTGTCCGCCGCGAACGTCGCCACACTCCAGCACTACGCCCGGGATCTGCTCGCCGAGCCGCGAGCGTCGCTGTTCACCGAGGACGACCCTGACCCGTTCGCAGCGGCAGACGTCGAAGCCGCGGTGTCACGGCGGGAAACGACGCCAGTGGCGCTCCGTTTCGCCGCCCCGGATATCGTCGACGACCAGCTCTGGCCGCAGCTCCGGAAGTCCCTCGCCGGGCTCTGCAGCGAACTCGACCGACGAGGGTTCGAGGTCCTGCGGTCGGCCACGTTCGTCGAGGACAGTACTACAGACACCGAGAGCCGAGCCGTCGGCGGTGCGATATCTGGCGACGACGCCGACCCACCAGCACAGCGGGACGCCGTTTTGCTGCTCGAATTCGCCGTCGCCGAGCGGCCGGCCGTCGAGCGTCACGAGGGGCCGCCAATCCACGTCCGCGAGCACGCGGGGGGGTTTTTCCAGAAGTACGACAACGACGCCGAGGTGGCTGGTCCCTTTATCGACGGTGACCGCTACGTCGTCGAACGACCACGGTCGGTTACCACAGCGCCTGAATTCCTGTCAAGCGATGCCGTTTTCGACGTGGGACTGGGGCCGCGAATCGAGTCGGCACTGGAAGACGGGTACGAGGTACTGGTCAGCACAGAGATCGCAGCCCTTGCTGACGGTTTTGGCGTCGATCTAGCGGGCTACTTCGACCCGAAGCCCTGATCGGCGAGGTCATCGAGAACATCGCGGGCGTCGTCGCTGACGTCATCGTCCGGTTCCATCGGTTGGTAGCCGTCAAACACTTCGTGAACGGTTGTGACGGAGTCTGAGAGCGTATCAAGTCCGTAACCGCCTTCAAGAACAATCCCCAGCGCGGCGTCACAGGTGTCTGTGAGCGAGCGCATGCGGTCCGTCATCGCACCGTATCCTTCGGTAGAGACGCGCATCCGTGAAATCGGGTCGTGTTCGTGCGCGTCGAAGCCGGCGCTGATGAGCAACAGATCAGGGTCGTAGTCTTCAATTGCCGGTGCGATGCATTCGTCGATTGCAGCGAGATAGTCGGCGGTGTCAGCACCGGGTTTGTACTTGACGTTGAGGTTCGTGCCGTCGGCGTCGCCCGTGCCGGTCTCCGCGACATCGCCGGTACCGGGGTAGAGCCCGTCCTCGTGTATCGAGGCGTAGAACACGTCCGAACGGTCATAGAAGATGTCCTGTGTGCCGTTCCCGTGGTGGACGTCCCAGTCGAAGACAGCGACGCGCTCGGCGTCGGCTTCGAGGGCCGCCTGTGCGGCCACAGCCACGTTGTTGATGAAGCAAAAGCCCATCGCGTCGTCGCCGACGGCGTGATGGCCGGGCGGTCGGCCAAGGGAGAACGGTGTGTCGCGGCCAGTGTTGCCGTCAAGCGCGGCTTCCGCTGCCCAGACGGCGAGACCGGCTGACGCGAGCGCGGCGTTCCATGTCTCTTCGACCGCGACGGTGTCGGCGTCCCAGTTCCCGCCGCCGTCGTCACAGAACTCGCGGAACTCCTCGATGTAGTCGGCGTCATGGACCTCACGCACGAGGTCAATGTCGGCGTCGTCGGCAGCGACGTACTCTACACCGTGGTTCTCCTTGAGCGCGCGCCGTATCGCTCGAAGTCTGTCAGGACTCTCCGGATGTCGCGGCCCGGTGTCGTGGTCCAGACAGACCTCGCGGTAGCCGAAGTTCATTCAGTAGTACTGTTCGAGTTCGAAGTACGTTTCGACGTCAGCTGCCTTGATGGTCCGGCGGTCAGCGTGACGAGCCAACGTGGCGGCCGCAGCGGCCGTGTCGTCGGCGTACGTTTCGAGGATAGACGCGAGGGCGACGCGAGCGTCCATTGCGACGCGGTAGTCGTCGTCGATGTCGAGCCGTGCGATACGGTCGACCGGTGCGACGGGGAGTTCAAGGCCGTCCTTCTCCGGGACCTGCCCGATGCCGAAATCGGCCGGCATCAGCGTTTTTCGGCCATCCGTGGTCGCCTCCGTGGCTGCCGTGACGGCAAGCGAGGCGCCGTGGTCCTGTATTCGACGAGCCAGTTCCTCCGCAGCGTCGGCACTCACCCGGAGTCCGTCCGCGTTCCGCCGAATGACCGCATCCACCGGTGCGAACGGTAGCTCGACACTCATACCCAAACCCGGGAGTGTTGCGGTCTTAAGAGTTTCCGTAGCGTCGCTCGCCGACTCAGAACACGTCCTCAGCGTGGAGCCGGTCGTCGCGGAGTTCGCCACGGACCGTTATCTCCTGCCCTAACTGCACGCGCTCGCCGGTCTCGACGCTCATCGTCTGCTCGCCATCGTCAAGCACGACGGGTTCGCCGGTCTGGACGACCGTCCCGGTGAACTCCACTTGCTGGCCGGCGCTCTGTGCGCCACCGTCCGGAGAGGTATCGCCGGTGCCGGCACTGACGGCGGCCGCCCCGTCACCGCCGGTGTCCGCCTCCGTGTCGTCCCCACCGTCGCCGAAGGAAGACAGGCCGGCGTGTTCAGCGTCGGTCGCCTCGGCGCTGGCTCCCCCGCCTGCGCCACCAGTCGCCAGATCCGCGCCGTCATCGAGCACGACAATCGTGGAGTTCCAGCTTGCCGAGGCCTCCTTGTCGTCCTGCCAGCCGTCCTGAATTTCGACGTCGGCCGCGAGCACCTCGTCGCCCGGTGCGATGTCCTTGTCCGCCTTGTCGCCCCACAGCGCAACGCGGATGTCGCCGGTCGCGTCCTGTATTCGGACGTTGCGAACCTGTCCCTCGCTACCGTCGTCCCGGTCGAACGTCCGCTTGGGGTCGGCTGAGCGGACAACGCCGGCAATGTCGACCGTCTCTTCGAGTTCGACCTCCGAGATTTGGTCGGCGTCGGGCTCGAATGCGACGTCGTCTTCCACTTCGTCAACGGCCCCTTGATCGCCGACGTGGAGTTCCAGCGAGCCGTCCCGCTCCCGAACGTAGCCGTCGATTATTTCCACGGCCGCGCCCGCGTCGAGTTCTTCGGCGCGGTCGGCCCGGTCGTCCCACAGCGTCACCCGGATGCGCCCCGTCTCATCGCCCAAGGTGAGGTTCGAGACGCGGCCCTCGCTGCCGTCGTCGCGGTCGAAGGTCCGGATCGTGTCGGTGTCGAGGACGAGCCCGCGAAGCGTCACGTCAGACTGGCCCATCGTCAGCGCGTCGATGGACGAGCCAGCGCCCGGCTCCACGTCGATTGTGGCGTCCTCGTCCGGCTCCGCCTTGTCGACGGACACCTCCAGCCCGTTGTAGCCGTCCTTCGGTCGACCTTTGACCCGGAGCACGTCGCCGACCTCCAGTTGTCCCTCGTCGATGTCGACGGCCTGCCCGTCCCAGAAGGCGAGCCTGACGCTGCCGCTCTCGTCGGCGGCCTCGACGTTGATGACCCGGCCGTCTTCGTCCTCGTCGTCGCGCTCGAAGGTCTTCAGGTCGCCGACGGCCATCACCTTGGCGAGGAACTTCACCTCGTCCATCCCGGGTTCGATATCGGCGATGGCGTTGACCTCGTTCTCGTTGAGTTCGTGGGCCAACAGCATCGCGGCCGTCTCCTCGTCGGCGAGCCCGCCCATCTGCTCGACCTTCTCCTCGACGGCCTCGCGGAACTCCTCCTCGGGGACGTCCGTCTCTAGATCCTCGTAAATGTCCTCTATCGCACCCATCTATCTATGGGACGCTGGGCTGGGGCGCGCTTAAGCGTTGTCGTTGGGCGAGCGAGCGGCCGCTGTCGGTCGATTTCGATGGTCTCCCGTTCATTACTCGATGGTGGTTATGGGATGGCATATAAACCCTTGTCCGCTGGCCCGACAGCAGACACAACTGTTCCATCACGGTGAGAACGGCGCGGGGAGCGGTTAGCGTGTCGCTGTTGTCACAGGGCTCGGGCCGTCGCCACTGTCGTGAGAAACAGACACCGTGCCGGGGAGTCCGTTCGCAAACGTCACCGTAGCCCGGTAGTCGATTTCCATAATCGCTTGCGTACACATATCACCAGCGTCTGTCTGCTCCTTTGTTCCAACGCTAATGCGCAGTTCATCGGACCCAGAATCATACGCTGCCTCTGTCAGGTCGGCCGTTTTGCACCCGTCAGCCCCCCAGATAGTTCCTTCGACGACGACCTGATTGCCGTCGAACGTCACCGTTGCCGAACTCCTCTGTGAGCCGGACTGTCGCCTGATAATACTGAATGTTGTTTCGTTCACACTCGGAGTTTCACCCGGACCCCCTGTGGATGTTTCCTCGCTACCGGGATCACCACCAAAGCAGCCAGCGAGCGCTGTTGAACAACTGAGACCACCGTATCGGAGGATTTGTCGCCGCTTCATATTCTCCATAATGTATTACAGTTGAAATACACTCCCGGTCGCTCAAACCAGCGTTGTAGTGAAGTGTGACTATCCGTCTCGTGACGGTGCGTGAATCGTCACCCTTTTTAGGTGCACCACCCTCTCTCGATATGAGTCCGGATAGGGTAGTGGACTATCCTCTTGGCTTGCGGAGCCAGGGACCGGAGTTCAAATCTCCGTCCGGACGTTCACTCCGTTCACGACCGGACGTGCTCCACGCTCGCGGTGCTCGCGTGGAACTCCGTCCGGACGTTTCTACCGACGCAAACCGCTGAGCGACAGTAATACGGCCACGCTGGCGAACCGTTGCACAGACGCCGATGTGGTTTTCTGACTACGAATGCAACCTACCGTGTGCGCGACCATCTCCGTGCCGGCATCGCAGTGTACAACGACGGTCGCTACCACGCCGCTCACGACGCGTGGGAGGAGTACTGGCTGAACCTCGATGAGGGCGACGACGAGCGGTTCCTCCACGGGCTCATCCAGTTCACGGCGGTCGTCCACCACGCCAGCGAGGGGAACTGGGCGGGCGCGCAGGGATTGGCCGAGAGCGCGGCGGAGTATCTCGACGGCCTGCCCGACCCGTATCACGGCGTGGCGCTGGAGGAGGTCCGGTCGTTCCTCGCGGCGACGGCGGCGGACCCGCACCACGCAGCAGTGGACCCACCAGCGTTGACCCACGACGAGGAAGCCATTGATTACGACGCACTGGACTTCGACGCCACCGCCATTGCCGCCGAGGTGCTAGCGGAGGCCGGCCAGTACGACGAGGGAGTTATCGACGACGCTGTTGACCGCGCGCGGAGTGAACTGGCGGGCAACGGCGGCTCCCAGTTCGTCGGGATGCTGTTCTCGTTCATGCGCGAGCGCGACCAGCGGCCCGTCGTTTATCAGCGGCTCCGAGACCACGTCGAACTGGAACAGCAGAAAGACGACGACGTTCGAGGGTTGTTCGGCGAGTCCGAGTGACGGACGACGTCGAGAGGAGAGTGCTGTTACGGCTCCGGTTCGGCGACGCGTTCCTCGCCGTCGAAGTGCGCGGAGTTGTCCCGTGGCTCGTAGCCAAGCACCTCTTTGGCGCGCTCGATGGAGTAGTACTTGCGGTCGTTGTCGGAGATGCCGTAGACGATCTCGTACTCGTAGTCGGCCTGCAGCGCGCAGTCGTGGATGTGGGCACAGTCTCGATACGAGAGCCACATCGCTTGCCCGCGCTCGTAGTCGATGGGCGGGTGGCCACGCGTGAGATTGCCGATGCGGATGTTGCAGACGGAGAGTCCGTGCTGGTCGTGGTAGTAACGGCCCAATACCTCACCGGTGGCTTTCGAGACGCCGTAGAGGTTGCCGGGGCGGGGGAACTCCGTCCCGTCGAGGCGATACTGGTCGTCCGGGCGATACATCTCGGGCGTGCGCTCGTCCGTTTCGAAGGAGCCAACGGCGTGGTTCGAGGACGCGAAGACGAACTTCTCGACGCCCTCGTCGACGGCGGCCTCGTACATCTTCTGGGTGCCGTCGATGTTGTTTTCGAGGACGGAGTCCCAGGGGGCTTCCGGCCGGGGATCGCCCGCCAAGTGGATGACGGCACCGACGCCGTCCATCGCCGCGGCCACGTCGCCCTCGCTCGATACGTCCCCGACGAGGTACTCGTGGTCGGGCTCCTCGGCGGGTGGGCTGTGGAACATGAGTTTCCACTCGTAGGCGTCCTCGAGGCCTTCGAGGATGGCCGCCCCGACAGCGCCGCCAGCGCCGGTGAGCAGAACCGGGTCGTCCATTCGTATGAGAGGATACGTCGCACGCAATAGGTAGCTTGCGGTTCGCTTTTCTGTCGCCCAGCCGGACCGATTGTATGGAACCCACAGCTCCGCAGGAGGCATGTTTCGAGGCGGGCGTCAAGTTCGGGTCGCTGTATCACCAGTTCGCTGGGACACCGATAAGCCCGGACAGCGCCGGTTCGCTCGCGGCGGCGATGGAGGAGGCCATCGAGAACCAACCGTTCTGTGAGGCGGTCACCGTCAGCGTTCGCACAGAAGCGCTGGAAGACGCTATCGACGAGGGCGGCGCAGACTACACAGAACTCACCGGGCGGCTGATCAACGTCGAGATGCGCATCGAATATGAGGGAGTCACAGTCGAGACAAGCATGGCGATGGAGGACGGCTACCCGCTGATGCAGGTCGACGCAGTGCAGGAATGAATGGCTGGAAAGACGCCTGAATCCCTGACACAGCCCCGAAAATTTTACCAGAGCGGGCTGTGAGAATTCCGACATGGCCCTCCACGCAGTCGACGATATCGACGACGCAATCGACGCGACGAAGTCGTTTCTGTTTCCGTTCGAGAAATGGATGTGGCTCCGGATGGCGTTCGTCGTGTTCTTCATCGGTGGCGGCGGTGTCGGACTGAACAACGCCCAGTCGTTCGGCAACTTCAGTGATTTCGGCGGGAACGGCGGCCCTAGCGGCCCCAGCGGGCCGGGGGGCGAGTTCCAGCTGGCCGCACCGCTTGAAAGCGTGGCATCCCTGCCCGGAAACCTCGCCTTGCAAGTCTCCGAGCCCGGTGTCCCGTCCGGAGCACCTGACGAACTACTCGCCGGGGCTGGGCTCCTTGTGTTCGCCGTTATCGGCCTGTTCGTCCTGCTCGCACTCGCCTATGGAATCGTGAGCAATTTCATGGAGTTCGTGTTGACTCAGGCGCTCATCGACCGCGAGATACACGTTCGACAGTATTTCAGCGAGCACGTCGGCAACGGAATCCGACTGTTCCTCTTCAGGCTTGCTCTGGTGGGAATCTGGCTCGGCGTTGCAGTCCTGATCGGTGCAGCCGTGTTTTTCTTGGCGCTCGGTGGCGAGGCCGCGAACGTCGGTGCGTCGAGCGTCCTCGCGCTCTCAGGGCTGGTCATCGCCGTGTTCGCAGTGTTTGCGATCAGCTACGGGGTCGTCTTCGGCTTCACGACGGTGTTTGTCGTCCCGCTGATGGCGGCAGACAATGACGGCGTCCTCTCCGGGTGGTCGCGGCTCTGGGGCTCGATCAAAAGCGAGCCGAAACAGTACCTCGCCTACCTGTTTTTCTCTATCGTCCTCCAGATCGGTGTCGGTATCGTCGGTGCGATTCTCGGGATTATCGCGTTCATCGTCGTCGCGATTCCGGTCGGACTCGGTGCGTTTGCGCTGTATCTCGCCCTCCAGAATACCATCGGAATCGCCCTTGCCGTCGTCCTCGGCCTACTGGGCGGGCTGGTTTTTCTTGTCCTCAGCACGCTCATTCAGGTCCCGCTGACGACGTTCCTGCGATACTACGCGATGCTCGTGCTGGGAGACATCGACGACGACATGGATCCGATTCCCGAGGTCCGCTCGGACATCCGGTCCGAGTAGCCACAACGGTTTTTCGGTTTGAGGAATTACCGTCCGGTCACGTCTTGCGGTTTCACTTTCACTTTCAGGCGGGCTTTTAATCCCGCACCGTCCCAACGACTTCGTATGAGTCAGTCAAGTCTGGACGACGACGAACTGTTCGGCGAGGCGGCCAATGAAATGCGTACGGACGTCGAGGAGTCACTCGCGAAGGCTCGCGGCGCGCTCCCCGAGGCCGATGCAGTCTGGGATGTGGAGGCCGACAACACGCTCGGCGTCCTGAACTCGCTCAAGACCGCACTCGACGTGGGCGACGCCGAGGACCACCTGCGAGACGCCAAGAAGTGGTACACGATGGGCGAACGCGCGGACGCCTTCGAGGACGCCGATGACCTCGCCGAAGAGATCGAAACCATCGCAGGCCTCATCGACAACGTTAGCGACGCCCGCGAGCAGGTCGGTGACCTCACTGCGACCATCCCACAACTTCGCAGCACGCTCGAAGAGTTCGAGAGCGAAGACGGGGCAGACGCGGAGGCGGACGGCGACGCCGACGCGGAAGCGGAAGCCTGAGTTCGGGACAACCACATCCCGGCGGCCGCTCGCCCCGCGGCCAGCGCGTCGCTCGCGTCGTCCACTGGCACTCGTCCCGTACGCCGATCTGTTCCGTGTGAGTGGCTACAGGCACAGATTGGCGGCTGACTTTTGCTCAAACAGCACTCACAGAGAGGCGAAAGCCTGTGCTATCGCTGAAATACGACAGCGGCCCGTCTCAGACGATGGAGTCCGGGCGCGTCGAGAAGTAGTTGAACACCGCGCCGAGGCCGATCCCGTAGACGACGTGGGCAATGAGGGTCAACACCGCGTACAGCACCAGCGTGAGTCCGGACTGGTCGGTGTAGAAGGCGAGCACGAAACCGGTCCACATAGCACCGCCGAAGAACGCGCCGCTGACGGGGTCGGACTGGCCCGGGAGGTACGCCTTCAGCGAGGCAAACAGCAGCGGCCACGGGAACATCCCGCCGCCGAGGAAGATGAAGAAGCCGAACAGGACCTCCGGGACGTAGCCGGTAAGGCCCACGAGTTCGGTGAGGATGGCGAAGTCGTTGAGGTTGAACGCGCCCAGTGACTGGGCGATGAGGAAGACGACCGACATCATCGCGGTCCCGACTAGCCCGCCGGCAGCACCGATGACACCGTCGGCGAGAATCCCGGCGAGGCTATCGAACTCCTCGACCTCTGTCAGGCCGTCGTCGTTGATAGGTGGGTCCTCGACGCCGGATGACGTGTCCTCCATGGTGTGTTGTAACATAGCAATTGATAAAAAGGTTCCCGCACACGTTAGGCCGCGGAAGTATATATGTCAAATGTCTGTCCGCAATACCTATTACATGGTGGGAAGAATCATGAAGAAATGGCGTCATCCATGGTAACATACACCTCGGTTGTGCTCCCCTTGCATGGTGGCGACGTCAGGGCACCCAGTGCGGTGTTCAACCAGATATTCGAGGTGTTCCTCCTGCTGGGGACAGCTGTCGGGGTGGTCGTCGTGGCCTACACGATGTACCACGCGCTCAAGTACCGCGACGACGGGAGCACCGAGGACCCCTACGCGGACAAGGTCGAGCGCCCGCAGATGGGCGAGATGCCCACTGGCGGTTCGGGCGGTCGGAAGGTGTTCTACTCGTTCAGCATCAGCGCTATCATCGTCGTTTCGCTCATCGCTTGGACGTACTCACAACTGCTGTACATCGAGCAGGGGCCAGACATAGCACAGGAGGAGGCCCTAGAGATCGACGTTGAAGGGTACCGCTTCGGCTGGGACTTCGTATATCCGAACGGGCACACGACCAACACGCTCTACGTGCCACAGGACCGGGTGGTCAGATTACGGGTGACCTCGACGGACGTGTTCCACAACTTCGGGATACCTGAGTTACGGGTCAAAACAGATGCCGTTCCGGGTCAGCACACCTCGGCTTGGTTCACAGCCAACGAGACGGGGACCTACACCGCCAAGTGCTACGAGCTGTGTGGCAGCGGCCACTCGCTGATGACGACTGATGTGATTGTAATGCCACAGGACGAGTACGAGGACTGGTACGCAGAAACGGAGGGCACGAATGAGACGGCGACCGACGGGAACGAAACCGGCAGCGCTGACCGCCAGATTGCACCCGCCGCGGGAGGTGCCCCGGCATGAGTCAGGAGCACGACCACGGTCTGCCGCCGAAATCGTCGGTCAGCCGGTGGTTCCTCACGACCAACCACAAGGACATCGGCGTCCTGTATCTGATTACTGCGCTGTTTTTCCTCGTCTTCGGCGGCGTCCTCGCGCTCCTGTTCCGACTGGAACTCGTCACCTCCGGCGCGGACCTGCTGGGGTCGATAGGATACAATCAGGCGGTGTCGACACACGGCCTGCTGATGGTGTTCTGGTTCATCTCGCCGTTTGCCTTCGGCTTCGCGAACTACGTCGTCCCGCTACAGATCGGCGCTGACGACCTCGCCTTCCCGCGGCTGAACGCCCTGTCGTACTGGCTGTACCTGTTCTCGGGAATCCTGATGGGCGTCTCCTTCTTCCAAGGGACCACCTTCGCGGGCGGGTGGACGATGTACGCCCCGCTGAACACGCCAGCGTACATCCCCGGTGAGGGACTTGGCGCGACTTCGGTCGTGCTCGCGCTCATCATGTTCACCGCCGCGGTGACACTCGGCTCGGTGAACTTCCTGACGACGATGTACCGCATGCGCGCTGAAGGGCTCCGGATGCGGGACATCCCCATCTTCTCGCTGTCGATCAATCTTACCGTCTGGATGATGCTGTTCGCGTTCGCGGCGCTGCTTGCGGCGCTGATGATACTCGCTTCAGACCACATCCTCGGGACGACCTACTTCCAGTACTCCATCGACGGGACGACGATGGCGACCGACGCCGACAACCCGGGTGCGTCGCTGTTGTGGGCGCACCTATTCTGGTTCTTCGGCCATCCGGAGGTGTACATCGTCTTCTTCCCCGCGCTCGGCGTGATGGCCGAGTGCTTCCAGACCTTCACGGGGCGGCGGCTCGTCGGCCGGAAGTGGTTCATCATCTCGATGGTACTCGTGGCGATCCAGAGCTTCGTCGTCTGGATGCACCACATGTTCCTGACTGGCATCAACCTCCCCATCAAGACCATCTTCATGGCGACGACCATCGGGATATCCCTGCCCTTCGACCTGATGGTGTTCTCGCTCATCTACACGATGGCGAAGGGGCGGGTCCGATTCACGACGCCGTTCCTGTTCTCGCTGGGCGCGCTCATCCTGTTCATCATCGGCGGTATCACCGGCGTCTTCCTCGGCGCGATTGTGCTCGACTACCAGTTCCGGGGGACCTACTGGGTCGTCGCCCACTTCCACTACGTGATGGTCGCGGGCGCGACGGCGCTGTTCGGCGGCCTCTACTACTGGTATCCCAAGATAACGGGGAAGATGTACAACGAGACGCTGGGGAAGATACAGTTCGGCGTCTATTTCCTCGGGTTCAATCTGCTGTACTTCCCGATGTTCATCGCTTGGGAGACGCCCCGCCGGGTGTTCGTCTACCCCGAGGGCCTCCAGATCTGGCACACGATGGCGACCGTCGGCGGCTTCATCCTCGGCGCGAGCTTCCTCCTCATGTTCTACAATCTCTTCGTGAGTCTCTGGCGCGGCGAGGACGTCGGACCGAACCCTTGGGAGTACGCCACCTCCGCTGAGTGGGCCGTCTCCTCGCCGCCGCCACTGGAGAACTTCCCCGGCGTGCCGAGCTACGCCACCGGGAAACTGGAGTTCCTCGACGACGAGACAGTCACCGAGCGGACCGAGAGCACACCCGGCGCAGCGGCCCACGGCCACGCGGCGACCGACGGCGGCACCGCGACGGATGGGGGCGCGGTGACAGCGAGGGCCGCGGTGACAGCCACGGAAATGGAGCCGGCCCACGAGGTCGGCGGCGAGGAACACGCCAGCCACGCGAGTTTCTGGCCGTTCCTCGTCAGTCTCGGCGGGTTCATCACGTTCCTCGGGCTGTCGGGCGTGCGGACTGGCAGCGTGTTCTACCTGTCGATGGCAGCTGTCGGCGGGGTGGCGACGTTCAGCTCACTGTTCGGGATGACCCGCGAGCCGTTCCACGCGCCGGAGATGGCCATCGCCGAGCGGTGGCCCTTCGAGCGCGTCGAGAAGATGAAACTCGGGATGTGGACGTTCCTCGCCAGCGACATCGTCCTCTTTGGCGCGTTCATCGGCTCCTATGCCTTCGTCCGGGTCGCCTACGGCTGGACGGCGTGGCACCACGACCTCATCCCCGCCGAGCACGTGACGATGCCCGGCCTCATCAACACGTACCTGTTGCTCACGTCGAGTTTCCTCGTCGTGCTGGCGATGGTCGCGGCCGAGCGAGAGAGCAAGCGCGGGACCGTCGCCGCGCTCGTCGGGACGTTCGCGCTCGGGGTCGGCTTCCTCATCAACAAGGGACTGGAGTGGCAGCACCTGTTCCACATCGAGACGGCGGCGTTCCCGAACGGGTGGAACCTCTCGACGAACATCGCGTCGTCGACGTTCTACCTGACGACGGGACTCCACGGAGCCCACGTCACCATCGGGCTCATCATCTGTGCGTACATGGCCGTCCGGGCTTGGAACGGGGCCTATCAAGGCGATGACCGGGCCATCGAGTACTTCGGCCTGTACTGGCACTTCGTCGACATCGTCTGGCTGTTCCTGTTCCCGCTGTTTTACATCCTATAACCATGGACTGGAAAGGCTACACCGTCATCTACGTCGTACTGTTCGCGTTCGCGACCGCACAGGCCGTCGTCGAGTTCGCCGGCCTCGTCGACAGCGCCTACTGGGTCGCCTTCGCGCTCATCATGGTGCTGTCGGTCATCAAGGCTGTCGGGGTCGCCGCGTACTACCAGCACCTGCGCTGGGAACCCCGCGCAGTCACGTACCTCGTACTGGGCGGTACCGTCGCCGCGCTCGCACTGACCGGTGCGGCGGCGTACTCGATACTGTGACCGGCCAAGCAGCCTGAAAGTCAGGCCAACAACTGGAAACTAATCGCGATGAGGAAGAGCACGCCTGCGACGGTCGCGGACTCAGCGACCGCCAGCGAACGGGGATGCCCCCGTCGCGTTGCCGAGAGGTACACGCCGAACAGCAGATAGCCACTGAGACCCGCCCCGCCGGCGACAGCGACCGCCAGTCCGGCTATCGACTGGGTCTCGACGGGGCCGGAGATAGACGCGACGACGCCGATCAGGAGGCCGACGACCAGCACCGCGAACGCGGCGACCCAGATCATCGGCTGGTCAGCGTACGACTCGAACCGACCCTCGCGGTCGTCTGCCGGGGGCCGGCCGCTCGTCGACGCCCCCGGACTGTACTGGTACCAGCCGCGCCCGCGGACCATCCATGCGACCACTGCCATCACTAACACGCCCATTAGGGCCGTGCTAGCGAGGTACGCGGTTGACATGTGGTAACACTACAATACGATGCGTAATAATCGTTTGTGACTGGTGGTCTAAAAATCGGTGTTCTCACCGCTTCAGTCGTCGGCATCCGTCCGCGCCCGTCGCTGAATCGCCCGCTCGACGAACTCCTCGGGAAGTTCGTCGATTTCGCCGGCCTGAACCGCCCAGAGGTTGGCATAGAGGCCGTCGGCGGCGAGCAGGTCGTCGTGGGACCCTCGTTCGACGATGCGGCCGTCCTCGACGACGAGAATCGTATCGGCGTCTTTCACCGTCGAGAGGCGGTGCGCGATGGCGAACGTGGTCCGGTCGGCGGTCAGATCGTCGAGCGAGCGCTGGATGAGCATCTCCGTCTCCGTGTCGACATCGCTGGTCGCCTCGTCGAGAATGAGGATTTCGGGGTCTTTCAGAATCGCCCGGGCGATAGCAATGCGCTGGCGTTGGCCGCCCGAGAGCTTGACACCGCGCTCGCCGACCATCGTGTCGTAGCCGTCTGGGAGATTGCGGACGAACTGGTCGGCCTCGGCGGCCGTCGCGGCGGCGACGATCTCCTCGTCGGTGGCATCGAAGGTTCCGTAGGCGATGTTTTCGCGAACGGTGCCATAGAACAGGAACGTCTCCTGACTGACGTAGCCGATGGCGCGACGGATGCTCTGAATCTGGACGTTCTGGACGTTCTGTCCGTCGATACGGACCGCACCCGAGTCCACGTCGTACATCCGAAGCAGGAGCTTCAGGACGGTGGACTTCCCCGCGCCGGTCGGGCCGACGAGGGCGACCGTCTCGCCGCCGTCAGCCTCGAAGGAGATGTCCGAGAGCACCGGATCGTCGTCGCTGTCGTAGCCGAACGACACGTCGTCGTACTCGACTCGCCCCTCGGTCACAGCAAGCGGCGGCGCGTCCTCGGCCTCTTCGAGGCGGCCGGGCGTGTCCATCAGCCCGAACACGCGCTCGGCGGAGGCGTAGGCCCGCTGGTACATGTTGATAATCTGCCCGAACTTGGCCATCGGCCAGACGAACCGCTGGGTGTAGATGATGAAGGCGACGAACTGCCCGCGGGAGAGGCTCGCCGTCAGCGGCCCGGGTGGCTGCCCGGTGACCATCAGGCCGCCAACGATGAACGTGACGACGAAGCCGATTCCGGAGACCAGCCGGAGGCCGGGGAAAAACGTGATACGCGTCTCGATGGCGTCCCAGTTGGCATCGAGGTAGTCTTCCGACGTGTCCTCGACCCGGTCGGCCTCGTAGGGCTCTGTGTTGGCAGTTTTGATGATCTGGATGCCGCTGAGGTTGTTTTCGAGTCTCGAATTGAGCTTGCCGACCGTCGACCGTACTTCGGCGTACTTGGGCTGGATGGTCTCGATGAACCGCTTCGTGAACACGGCGATGATGGGGACCGGAAGGAGGGCGACCAGCGCCAGCTGCCAGTTCATGTAGAACAGGTACGTGGCGATGCCGACGACCATGATTATCATGCGCGAAGCGGAGTTGAGCCCGTCGTTGAGGAACTTCTCCAACCGGTTCACGTCGTTTGACAGCACCGACATCATCTCGCCGGTCTGTTTGTCAGCGAAGAAGTCCATGTTCAGCCGCTGCATCGTCTCGTACGTATCCGTGCGGACGGCGTGCTGGACGTGCTGGGCGAACTTGTTCCACCCCCAGTTCCGGCTCCAGTGGAACACGGCCCCGAAGCCGAACGACGCGGCGATGATGCCGGCTGTGAGCCATAGCTGTGGGCCTTGCCCGCTGGGAATCCAAGCGTCCGGCACCAGAAAGAGCCCGTAGTCGGCCTCCTGTAGAAAGATTGCGTCGATAGCCAGCGCCAGAAGGATCGGCGGCAGCAGGTCCAGCATCCGGGCCACGATAGAACTAAACAGGCCAACTACGAACGCCCCCCACTGCCCCCACCCGTAGTCGGTGAACAGTCGGAGCATCGGCTGGTCGACGCGTTCCCTAGCGTCCTCGAACACGTCGTCGTCCGAACCCGCGTCGAAATCCATATTATCGAATGCAGGGACCGGGCCCGCAAAAGGCCGTCGGGCTACGTGGCTTCGGACGGCAGTTCGACCCGGTCGCCGACCTCGACGCCGGTTCGGTTTGTCCACCCGCGGTTCACTTCGAGGACGTACTTGCCCCGCCCTTCATAGCCCGTCAGGCCGCTCTCGCTGGTCCCCTCCGGCGGGAGCGGCGCGTGGTGAATCGTCGTGATGGTCCCGTTTGCGTCGATGAAAATGATATCGAGCGGGAACGACATGTTCCGCATGACGTAGGTGTGTTTCCCCGCCTCGTCGTGGATGAACAGCATCCCTTCGTTGGGTCCGAGCGACGCCGTCTCGCTCAGCCCGACGTACCGCTGCTCGAACGTCTGTGCGACGCGAACCTCGACCGTCCCCAGCGGTTCCCCTCCCTCTTGTTCACGGGCCGCGATGGTCGTCTCTGGTGTCGAAGCATCCGTCTCGGGCTGTGTCGCGGCCGTCGCCGCGTCTGACCCCTCCCGGATCGTCACTGTGCCCTCCTCGTACTCACCGGTCCCGAGTACCTCGATCCAGAGACCAGTCTGGAGAACGACGGCAGCCGCGACGAGGAGGCCGACGAGTCCGAGGACAATCACAGCAGGGCGCTGCATACCCCGTGTGAAGGGCAGGCCGTGGGTAATACTGTCGGTGCCCACTGTCGACCGAGAGAGAAAGCGTTATTCCTGCCGATGGAAAACGATGGGATACGGGTCCGTGGTCTAGTTGGTTATGACGTGGCCTTTACAAGGCCGAGGCCGGTGGTTCGAATCCGCCCGGACCCATCCTGCGACGAACAGACGTGAGGAGCGGATGGTCCCTGCGGATTCGAACCCTGGAAGACGAACGCAGTGAGTCTTCCTTCGGTTCGAATCCGCCGGGAGAGTAGTGCTCTTACGAGGACGCCCCGACCCATCGATTCTATCGCGAACAATACGTGAGGAGCGGACGATCCCTATGGATTCGAGTCCAATCAGCCGCGCACGACATCGTGGCCCAGATATCAGGGCTTCTATCTCGATTGATAGTCGCCCGTAACCCATATATCCGGAGTGGTGGTACTGCATGGCATGATAGATGGTTCGACGTGTCCGGCCTGCAGCGGGCACGTTTCGACGACTAATGGCACTGAGTACGAATGCGACGACTGCGGCGAGACGTTCGACAGCGCGGACCTATTTCTCCCGTAATCGGCAGTCGAGCCTCCCGGGCGATCCCGCAGAACCTGCGCCTGCTTTCGAAATGCTTTTTTCTACCCTCGCCATCGCTTGGAGTGCACGCCGCCTTAGCTCAGACTGGGAGAGCACTCGACTGAAGATCGAGCTGTCCCCGGTTCAAATCCGGGAGGCGGCATTTTCCTGCGAACAAAGTACGCAGTGAAAACACTCCCGAGCGGATTTGGACGAGAGCAGAAAGGCACAGCGAGCCGTTCTAGGCGTGGTTCACACTCCGAGGAGCGACACACCACCTGTTTCCGATTCGCTAAAAGCGAACCACTCGTCACCTGCTGGGGGGAGAGTAATCCGAACATATTTCTACAATCAAATCAGTGACGAAACAAGATCATGGGCAGGGGTGATATTCAGTTCCATCCGGTCGTTGCAGCACTCTACGACCCCGTACAGTGGTACTTCGAGCGGTGTCAGGTCCCGGAGCATCGGGAGTATCTGACGGCTGGACTGGACGGGACGGTTCTCGAGATCGGCCTCGGAACCGGGCCGATGCTGCCGTACTACGAGTCCGAGGCCGAGGCGACGGCATCGTTCCACGCCGTCGAGCCGGACCCGGAGATGTGGCAGCGGGCAGAGGAGAAAATCGCGGACAGCACGGTCGAGATGGCGCTGGTCAGTGGCCGCGGCGAAACGTTACCTTACGGAGACAACACCTTCGACTACGTTGTCGAGTGTGGGGTGTGCTGTTCAGTGCCGGCTATCGATCCGATGCTCGCGGAGATAGCCCGAGTGCTCCGGCCCGACGGCGAGTTCCGGTTTCTGGACCACATCCGATCGGACGGGTGGGTTGGCCGGAGTCAGGACCTGTTGACGCCGCTGTGGCGCAGAATCGGCGGTAACTGTCACCTGAATCGGCGTCTTCGGCCGAGAATCAGGGCATCAGACCACCTCCAGTTGACCGAGTGTACGACGCCGACGATCGGTATCTGGCCGATTCGCGAGTTCGCTCGCGGGACCGCGACAGCGAGCGACTAGACGGCGACCACTGTGTTGTCCCGAGCAGTTCGACACAATCGCCGGAACAGGTAATTCCGTGGCGACGAGTAGCATGGGTATGACAGCGGAACCAGCACACGAGCAGATGGAGCGCCACGCGAGCCTGACAGACGAACTTGCGGACCTCAGTGCGGAGCGGGACGCCGTCGCGGCGTCAGTACAGGACTGTCTTGCCGATGCGGTTTCAGAGGCGATAGCAGAGGTGGGGACGAACGTCGGGAGTCTCGGGCAGTCCAGAGACGGCAAGCGGTTCCAGTTCGAGGCGCGACTCGACCGGGCGGCGCTGGTGGCGGCGGTGACGGAAACGTTGCCGGACGGGTTCGTCGTCTCTCACGTTAACGAAGACGGGACGCTAAGCGTGGACTGGACCGGCGACAGCACTACACCGTCGAAGCGGGAACACGGGGCCATCCTGAAGGCAATCATTGCGGAAGAAACAGAGACAGATAGCGACGGCTTCATCGAGTCTGTACCCAGCCGTGACCGCGTGCTGGCGCGGGCGGTGGAACTGGGCGTCGACGAGAGCGATGCGGCAGACCGCCTCAGTCGTTTGGCGACGCTGGACGTGGTCGATATCACCGACGAGGGAGTCTACCCCGACGAGAACTTCTCGCGATATTAGCGGGCCGGGGCGGCTGCCGGCCAACGACAGGCGACAGGAACGCAGGTGGCCGAACTCGGGTAACCGACGTTGATTACGTGGTTCGGCCAGTAGCATCAGTAGAAATGACAGTATTATCGACAGAAGACGAGGGGAAGTTCCTCATGGACACAGGGAGAACAGATCGGCATCGTGACTGAGGTTGACCCAGAGGAAAGGTCGCGTACGTCGAGCCGGACCCGGACCTCACCGAGGCCGGGATCAGGGGCTCGGGTTCGGTGACACCGACCAAGAGGCTATCGAGGTCGCTGCCGACGCCATCGGAACGATAACTGATAGTGAACTGCATGTGACTGTCGACCTGTAGTCACACTCCTGACTCAAGGCATTCGCCCGTTACAGGCGTCCACCACTTGACGATAGAGAGACTTATTCATCAGATACACGTTTAAAATCGGCAGACAGATGACCGGAAGAGAAGCATCTACTCGATTTCGATTCGGTTCGAGTCGTCGGCACCACGGTCCGCGCGCGGCAGCGTTATTTCGAGAACGCCGTTGTGGTAGGTCGCTGTGATGTCGTCGTCCAGTACCGGGCCGGGGACGGTGACTCGTTCGGCGACCCGTCGGCTGTGTCGGCGAGCGCTGTCGCTAGTCTCCGTAGCGACCGTGGTCTCGCCCTGAATGCTGAGGATGCCGCCCTCGAAGCGAACGACGAGGTCGTCCCGTTCGAAGCCCGGGAGGTCAACCATCACGGCGTACCCGTCGTCGGTTTCGTCGACGTGGAGGTTCGTGTCGATGCCGTGGCTGTGGTGGCGGCCTCGGCGTGTATCCGTGGTCGGTCGTTCAGTGCGGCGTTCCGAACCGTCGTCCATCCGGTGTCCCGAGTCGTCACCCATCCGGAGACCTAGACTGTCGTCTGTCAAGCGGCTCTGGCTGTCGTCCATCATTGTCCGTCGCGTCTGTGCGAAGAGTCGGAGCATCGCCTCGAACGGATCGTTGGTGTGTGTCATAATCACCTTATATAAGCTGTTGGCTATATTAACAGTTGCGTAACACGTGCTATCACAGAGAGACGGAAGCGCCGCACTCGGCCGGCCGGAATGCGTGATGGGATACCGTAGCGGAACTGTTTTGACAGGCGTACAGCTAGAACAGCCAGAGTGAAACCGCCGAGTACCCGGTCCGTCGGTGGCCGGGCGGCTGGATACGAAACACACCATGGCAACCGATTCCGGCACCCGAATAGACCCGTCGGCCGACGAGGTATCGAACTACGACTATCAGAACGACCGCGTCGCTCGGTCGGGCCTCGTCGACGACTTGCAGACGCGAATCGACGGCGAGGTGCGGTTCGACGAGTACTCGCGGCAGTTGTACGCGACCGATGCCAGCCTCTACGAGGTGCTGCCAATCGGCGTCGTCTATCCGCGGTCGACCGAGGACGTGGCCACTGTCATGTCCTACTGCGCCCGGCGGGAGATTCCAGTCCTGCCTCGCGGGGGCGGGACGAGCCTCGCCGGCCAGACCGTCAACGAGGCCGTCGTGCTGGACTTCTCGCGGTACATGAACGACCTCGTCGAAGCCCGACCGTCCGACCGGAGAGCGCGGGCCCAGCCGGGCATCAAACTCGGCGACCTGAACGGAGAACTGGCTGACCACGGGCTGAAATTCGCACCGGACCCCGCATGGGGCGACAAGAGCGTGCTGGGTGGTGCTATCGGGAACAACTCCACTGGGGCCCACTCCCTGCAGTACGGCAAGACCGACGCCTACATCGAGGAATGTGAGGTCGTCCTCGCGGACGGCACCGTCACCACGTTCGGCGAGGTCACCCGCGAGGAACTGCGCGACCGGGCGGACCCCGACGGTGACCTCGAAGCCCAGATTTACGCCGAAATCGAACGGATACTTGCCGAGAAGGGTGAGGCAATCGAGAGTCAGTACCCCGACCTGAAGCGCAACGTTTCGGGGTACAACCTCGACTGGGTCCTCGAAGACGCAGCGGACGGGACCGTCAACGTCGCCTCGCTGCTGGCCGGCAGCGAAGGGACGCTGGCCATCGTCACCGAGGCCGAGGTGTCGCTGGAGCCGATACCCGAGACCAAGTCGATGGCCCTGCTGGCCTACGAGGGGCTCATCGAGGCGATGGAGGACGTTGCGGACATCCTCGAACACGACCCGGCGGCCGTGGAGGTGCTCGATGACGTGCTCATCGATCTGGCCCGCGACACCGCCGAGTTCGAGGACGTGGTCGGGATGCTCCCCGACGGGACCCGGGCGGTCCTCATTGTAGAGTTCTACGCCGACGACGAGGAGACCGGGCGGCGGAAGGTCGCCGACCTGCTGGCGGACCGAACGAACGGCGTCGATTCGGTTGCTGACACGACCACGGACCGGACTGTCGTTGACGCGCCGGTGCGGGCGTTCGACGCCATGGAGGCCCACGACGAGGCGAAACGGGAGAAGTTCTGGAAGATGCGCAAGTCCGGCCTCCCCATCCTGCTCTCGCGGACGACCGACGAGAAACACGGCTCGTTCATCGAGGACACCGCTATCCCGCCGGAAAACCTCCCGGAGTACGTCGCCGACTTTCAGGATATCCTCGACGAACACGACACCTTCGCCTCGTTCTACGCCCACGCCGGCCCCGGCGTACTCCACATCCGCCCGCTCATCAACACCAAATCGGTCGAGGGCGTCGAAACAATGGAGTCCATCGCCGACGCGGTGACCGACCTCGTCGTGAAATACGGCGGGAGCGTCTCGGGCGAGCACGGCGACGGCCGCGCCCGCACGCAGTGGACCGAGAAACTCTACGGGGCGGACCTCTGGGAGACGTTTCAGGAACTCAAATCGGCGTTCGACCCCGACTGGCTGCTCAACCCCGGGCAGGTCGTCGGCGTCGACGCCGCCGAGGTCGAATCCGGCGCAAAGCCCGAGCGGGCGCGCACGGTCGATATGACCGAAAACCTCCGTTTCGACCCCGAGTACGAGTTCGACGCTGGCTTCGACCCCGCGCTGGAGTGGGACAACGACAACGGGATGCAGGGGATGGTCGAGCTCTGTCACGGCTGTGGCGGCTGTCGCGGCCCGCAGGAGACCACCGGCGGCGTGATGTGCCCGACCTACCGCGCAGCCGAGGAAGAGATCACCGCGACCCGCGGCCGGGCAAACATGCTCCGGCAGGCCATGAGCGGCGACCTGCCCGAGGACCCCACCGACGATGAGTTCATGCACGAGGTGCTTGACCTCTGTATCGGCTGCAAGGGGTGTGCGAAGGACTGCCCGAGCGAGGTCGATATGGCGAAGCTCAAAGCCGAGGTGACCCACGCTCACCATCAGGAACACGGCTCCAGCCTGCGGGACAAGATATTCGCCAACGTCGACGCGCTGGCCGGACTCGGCAGCACGTTCGCGCCGCTGTCGAACCTTGCGACCAAAGTTCCGGGCGCTCGAACCGTACTGGAGAAGGCAGTGGGCATTGCCCCCGATCGCACACTGCCGAGCTTCCAGCGGACGACGCTACAGGACTGGTTCGACGACCGCGGCCCACAGGTCCCGGCGGAGGAGGCCGAGCGGCGGGCGCTGCTGTTTCCCGACACGTACACGAACTACAGCCACCCAGAGGTGGGGAAAGCCGCCGTCCGCGTGCTCGAAGCCGCGGGTGTCCACGTCCAGCTCGCTGACCGGACCGACAGCGGGCGACCGGCCCACTCGAAGGGCTTTCTGGACCAGTCCCGAGCGACGGCGCGAGACAACGTCGACGCCCTCGCCCCCGCAGTCGAGGACGGCTGGGACGTGGTGCTGGTCGAACCAAGCGACGCCGTGATGTTCCAGTCGGACTATCTGGACCTGCTGTCGGGCGAGGACGCGGAACGGCTCGCGGCCAACGCCTACGGCGTCTGTGAGTACCTCGACACCTTCCGGCTGGACGAGGGGGCCGACTGGGATGCCGGGCGAGAGACGCTGACCTACCACGGACACTGCCACCAGAAGGCGACGAAGAAGGACCACCACGCCGTCGGCGTGCTCCGGCGGGCCGGCTACGACGTCGACCCACTTGATTCGGGCTGTTGTGGCATGGCCGGGAGTTTCGGCTACGAGGCCGAGCACTTCTCGATGAGCAAGGCCATCGGCTCGATCCTGTTCGACCAGATCGGGGAGAGCCGCGGTGACACCGTCGTCGCGCCCGGCGCGTCCTGTCGGACGCAACTGGACGACTGGGCGGAAAGCGACGGCGAGCCGCCCCATCCGGTGGAGAAACTCGACGCCGCCTTAGCTTGAGTCGGTCTCGCCCGGCTGGCGAACCGCTTGAACGATACCGACTGTCTGGCCGACCAGTGCAAGTCCGATGCCGGCGAGCAGCGCGGTTTCCATCGCCGGGAACAGCGCCCCGGCGTAGACGGCCCCACCGAGGACGCTCAGCGCCGCCCCGGCCGTGTATGCTCGCTGGCCCGTCGGAACGTGCTTCCCGGTGTAGTAGAGACCGACGCCCGGAACAACCATCCACCCCAGTATCGTCGTCGTCAGGAACGGAACCCGAAGTGGAGCGAAGAGCAAGCCGACAATGCCGCCGACGGTGAGCAGAAGCCCGACGAGCAGAATATCGCGCCAGATCCGAAGGACACCAGTGGCCATCTCGTCCCACGAGAGGACGGCGAAGGCGGCGATGAGGACGGCGGCGACGACGTGGAAGAGCAGCACTGTCCGGTCGGTGACCACGTCACGATGGGCCAGCCCCACGAGCAGCCACGCGAGCGGGATAAGGACGGTCGGCCCCTGTGCACGCAAGCGAGGAAACATACGCGTCACTGTGCCCCCCACAATCAAGAAACGTTGGTCGTGTGGGCCCCTCTCACGCCTTCGGGAGTTCGACGACGAAGTGCGCGCCGTCGAAGTCGGTGTCGAGGACGGCTGTGTCGGCTCCGTCAGCGAGGGCGATATCGCCGCCGAAGCTTTCGACGAGTGTCTGTACGAGATGGAGCCCGCCGCCGTGCGTCTCGCCCGCCCGCGGGTCGAAGATGCTGTCACGCTGGCCGTCGGGAATCCCCGGCCCGTCGTCGACAACGTGAATCTCGACGGTGTCGTCGCTCGTGCGGATCGAAACGAGCACCGACGGGCGGTTGTGCCCGTCTGCTGTCGGGCGGGTCGTGTCCGTCCCCCGTTTGTCCTCCCGCAGCGCAGACCCGTCCGTCGCGGTCCCCTCGGCGGAGAGTTCGGCCGCCGGCGTCCCGTGTTCGATAGCGTTTTCGAGGAGGTTCCGGAGAGCTGGGCGAGCAGCCTCGTTGGCGTAGACCATCGCGCTATCCGGGGCCTGAAGATCAATAGCGACTGTGTGTGTTTGTTCGAGTCGCTGTATCACCGTCTCGGCGATTGCGACGGTGTCAATCGGTTCGAAGGCCGGGTCGGGACCGAGTGTTTCCGCGACGGCCCCAGCGTTGCCGACTAGGCTATCGAGTTCGGTTACCTGTTCGTGGATCGCGTCCGCCGCAGTCTGTACGACCTCGGAGTCAGCGTTGCGCTGGATGATCGTCGCCCGGCCGTCGATAACGACCAGTCCATTGGAGATATCGTGTCGAAACAGGTCGTTGACGAACGACAGCGTGCTCGCGGTTCGGCTCGCGCGGCTGGCATCCTGACGGGCCCGAACCGCGAGCGTGCCCGCGACGAGACCCGTGACAGCGCCCGTTTCTATCGCCAGCAGGGTGACGAACACCGGCTCGGCGATTGTTCGTCCCTCCATCATGCGGATAAGGATGCTCAAACCGATGATAGCCCCGACCGCGACGCTCCCGACAACACTCCAGACGAAAACTGTCCAGATCTGCTCCCCCGGTGTCGACGACGAGACGAGCCGATAGCTGCCATATACCAGAACCAGCGGAAGCAGTCCGTCGAGGCCAAATGCGAGTGCGGGACCCCCGAGTTGTCCAAGGCGCTGTGTCTCGATACCGAGATGCCAGCCGGCGGCCATGCCCGTGAGAACGAGGCCGAAGCCAGCGAGCAGCCACGGTGCGAGACGGGCCCGCACACCTCCGTACATAGTTGCGATTCGGGTTCACGCGTCTAATTCTATTTGGTTAGCAGGCGGATAAGAGCGAACACCGGGGGCAAGCGGTGCAGAAGTCGATAGTGAACTGGGTGCGTGTTCAGCAACGTAGACTGCCATCGCGCAGTCGGTGTACGTTGAGTTACAATGGCGACTGGATGTTGCAGGCCCGCCGAAGTGTGTTGTATGCCAGTATTACACACTGCATAATCAACAGACGGCGGACCGATAGTACAGGTAGCGAGCAGATACTCGTACCGACACTGTTATCCGTGGTGCTGGCATCTGTTTGGTTGCAATGGCGAAAGGAACGGTTGATTTCTTCAACGACACTGGCGGTTACGGTTTCATCGATACTGAGGACGCGGACGAGGACGTCTTCTTCCACATGGAAGACATCGGCGGCCCGGACCTCGAGGAAGGACAGGAGCTCGAATTCGATATCGAGCAGGCGGACAAGGGTCCGCGAGCCAACAACGTGGAGCGGCTCTAACGATGGCGGAAGGCACTGTCGACTTCTTCAATGACACTGGTGGCTACGGCTTCATCGAAACCGACGATGCGGACGAAGACGTCTTCTTCCACATGGAAGACGTCGGCGGCCCTGACCTCGAAGAGGGGCAGGAAGTCGAGTTCGACATCGAGCAAGCGGACAAGGGTCCGCGAGCGACCAATCTCACGCGACTGTAAGACGGGTTCTGTCTACAGTCCAGCACTATAACCACTTGTCAGCGGTCGCGGTGTACCATCGCGTACACGACGGTTCGCTGGCATGCACATAACTCACGACGAGCGACAGTGCTCGTCGGGACACGTCACTGTTTGACCAGTGGCGACGCCGCTCGATAGACAACCTCCATCGGCAGCCCTGCCGCATCTCGCGGTGGCTCGGGCGGTAGCGTGTACAACTCCCCGTCGCCCGGTTGCGCCGTATACGCGAGAGCGACGGCGTCCAGCACATCGTGGACGGCCACCGCCGCCCCACCGGTCGCTTCGGCGGCTTTCTGGACTGTCGGCGCGGCGTCGCGGTCGTAGTGTGCGAGAATCCGCATCCGCTCAGCGTAGCCTCCAGCAGTGTGCTTCGAGAAGCTAAGCGGCTCGCCGCCAAACGCTCGGAAACAGACCTCCGGGTGGGACTCCCGAATAACAGCGGCGGCTTCGGGCAGTTCCTGCAGGAGTTCATCGACCCGGGCAATGCTGTCGCTGCGTTCGAACGCCTGCTCGGAGAGGTCGTGCCCGCTTTTGCGCTTGTGGACGCGGTTGGCTGTCGAGTAGCGCTGTTTCCGGGTCGCCTCTCGCACCGGCGGCGTCCGAACCGCCCCGCTCCGCTCACCGAGCACCGACCGAGCGAGTTCGTCACACCGGCGGTCCGGCTCGCCCGACTCCACGAGTCCAATCGGCACCCCGGCCAGAATCCGCCGAGCACGCTCCTCGTAGGCTGACCAGCACGCACCGATACTGTCGAACACCGACGCGTGGTCGAAGCCGTCGCCGGTGAACGCGACAGCGACCCAAGACTCGTCACTCCGGTCGACACCGACGTACAGCGGTTCGGCCATTATCGATACTCGGTCGGACGGGCGCAAAAGTGTATCCCGAGGTGTTCCTTGCCCAACCGGTCCCCTATCGGTCGAAACACTGACTGGCCCGACGGGCCGTTTACGACTGCCCGAACTTCGTGAGGTCCTTGAGCGGGACCAGCCGGTGTTCCATCGCCGGTTTGGTGTAGCCGGCCGATTCCTCGGAGACTCCGCTGGTGTACACCAGCATCTTCTGCTGGAGGACGTGGGGCACGCCGTCGTTGTCGCGGATGATTTCGACCGAGCGCCACGCTTCGTCTTCCATGCGTCAGAGTCACACGCTGCTGCCACCTGTCTCTTTCCCCCGAGGCGTCCGGGCCGACGAAGGTAGGCCATGCCCAAAGACCGCTCGCCCACAGGCATTTAGCCGGTGCAAGTGTGAGTCCGGATATGGACGGCGTCGTACTCGCTGCTGGCGAAGGGACGCGGATGCGACCGCTCACTGCGGACAAACCGAAAGCCATGGTCGAGGTCGCTGGAACGCCGCTATTGACACACTGTTTCGACACGCTGCTGTCTGTCGGCGTCGACCGTCTGGTCGTCGTCATCGGCTACCGCGGCGACGACATCGTGGCCCACTATGGAGAGCGATACCGGGACACACCGATAGCGTACGTCCGGCAGAACGAACAGTTGGGACTGGCTCACGCGCTCGAACAGGCTCGCTCTGCTGTCGACGGGACCTTTGTCGTGCTGAACGGCGACAACGTCTGCCGGGCGAATCTGGGTGATGCGGTCGAGCGCCACCGCGAAACCGACGCCAGCGCGACGCTGCTTGTCGAAGACGTGTCGCGGGCCGAGGCCAAGACCACCGGCGTTGTCATGACGGACGAGACGGGACGAGTGACCGGGCTCGTAGAGAAGCCGTCGGACCCGCCGTCGACGCTGGTCACGCGGGGCTTTTTCGTGTTCGAACCGGCTATCGGCCACGCCTGCGCGCTGACACAGCCCTCAGAGCGAGGCGAGTACGAACTCCCCGACGCAATCGACCTGTTGCTGAGTGCCGGTCATCGCGTCGAGGCGGTCGAACTCGACGGCTGGTGTCACAACGTCAACGAGCCGGGCGATATCGACGCGGTCGAGCGACGGCTGGACTGAGTCAGAACAGCGCAAGTGACGGGAGATACAGGAGCACACAGACGAGCGCGTTTCGGCGGTCGATGCCTCGCCGCCAGTACAGCAGTCCGAGGACGGCGAGCGAGACGACCAGCATGTAGGTCACGGACGCGACGACGGCTCCCGGGTCGGCCAGCGTGACGTCCGCGACCAGCGCGCCGATACCGAGGGAAAACACTGGGTCGGTGATGTTGCTGCCGAGCAGCGACCCGACGGAGATGCCCTCGCGACCCTCGTGGGCGGCGATGCTGGCGACAGCGATCTCCGGGGCCGTCGTTCCCAGACCGGTCAGGATGCCGACGAGATACTCGGGAATGCCCGCGACCGTCGCGATGGCGACCCCGTTGGTCACCAGTAGGTGACCGCCGACTATCACGAGCCCGATGCCCAGTGCAATCTGTGGTACCACCCGCGCCGGCGGTTCCTCGTCTCCGATGACCTCCTCGGCTATCTCCTCGCCGCCCTCGTTGGAGTAGATGTCGTGGATGAACATGAGATAGGCAAGCATCATCAACAGCCCCTCGGAGCGGGTGATACCGTCTTCCAAGGTGAGGATCATGATAATCATGGCGAGCACCATCGCGCCGCCGTAGACCAAGACGTTCCGTCGCTCTGCGGAGATAGGGGAGATGAACGCCACGATACCGATGGCGAGCGTTATCTGTGCCGTCTCGGAGCCGACGATATTTCCCACGAGTAGATCGCCGGCCCCGTATGTCGCGGCGTACACAGAGGTAGTCATCTCCGGGATCGACGTGCCGACCGAAACGACGGTGACGCCGACGAAGAAGGTGGAGACGCCGTAGTACAGGGCGAGTTCGGCCGCCGACCGCACCGTCCTGTCCGCGCCGACGAGGAGGAGCCCCAGTCCGCCCAGAAAGCCCGCGGCGTCGAGGATCGTCATGTAGCTCCAGTGACAACCCCATGGCTCAAAAGCGTTGGTCCCCCGAGACGACGACAAGCAACAGCTGTCGACGTGTGAGACAACCGAACAGCGAAGTGTGTACAGTCACATGGTCGCGTATGACACGGTCCCGCGCCGTTCGGCTGGGAGTGGTCTGCGCCGTCGCGTTCCTAGCCGGGTGCGGGGCGCTGTTCGGTGGCGGGCAGTCACCGGCCGACCCGACGATAACGCCCGCCACCGTGCCGACGGACGAGTCGGAAGCGACGGGGACGACGGGCGAGTACTGGGGGAACGTCTCCGTCGACGCCAACGGGTCAGTCGTGACACAGCCGCGGGTCCTCGAACTGCGACCGAACTGCGAACGGCCGCCGGGGCTCGTCGTCCACATTCAGGTACTGGCGCTGCAGAACAACGACCCGGCGACGAACGCCGGAATCAACACGACTTGGCAGTTCGCGTCGCCATCGAACCGAGACCTGACGGGACCGTACTCGAACTTCGTCCGGACCATCGAAAGTGGGTTCGAGCCGCTCCTGAACGCGACGGGGGTGCGGTACGGGCCACTCGACCGCGACGGCGACACCGCGACACAGCCGGTGACGGTCGTCGACGCGAACGGGACGACGACAAGCTACCGGTGGACGGTCGAAAAGCAGACAGCAGGGCCCTACGAGGGCTGCTGGATGACGGCAGGCGTCGCGCCGGCCTAGCCTTCCATCCCGCTGAAGGAGAGGCCGCCCTCGATGTAGCGCTGGGCGAACAGATACGCCAGCATGATCGGCGAGGCGAAGGAGAGCGCGAACGCGGAGAAGCGCGCCCACGGGATAGAGTACTCGTCGACCATCGCGTAGAGGCCGACCGGCAGCGTGTAGTTCTCCGTCCCGAGTAGCGTCTGGGCGACGACGAACTCCGTCCACCCGGTGAGGAAGACGAAGATGAACACCGTCGCCAGCCCGGCCGTCGACATCGGGATGATGACCTCGGTGACGACCCGCCACGGCGGCGCGCCGTCGACGACGGCGGCCTCCTCGTAGGAGACCGGGATGCCGTCCATGTAGGTCTTCAGCAGCCACGTGTTGAACGGCACGGCGGTCGCCGCGTAGTACACCGCAAGCGCCAGCTTGCTGTCGTTGATGCCGAACTGGACGTACAGCGCGTACATCCCGATGAGCAAAGCGACACCGAGACCGCCTCCGACCTGCGTCATCAGGACGTAGAGGAACAGGACCTTCCGGCGGAACAGGAACTCCCGCCGCGAGAGGGCGTAGGCCGCCGGAATGATGAGCGACATCGCGATCAGCACGGTCGGAATCGCTACCATGAGGCTGTTCCAGAGGAAGCGCTTGAACTCCGAGGGGCGGTCGACGCCGTAGTCGGAGGCATCCAGAATTTCGATCCCCGGCGTCTGGAACACGAAGGCGAGGTCGGTAAACGGGATGGCGGCGGAGATCGAGTACGACGGCACGATGAGGTCGCCGATAACCCAGATGAACGGTTTGACCGTCGGGTTCGAGGGGAGTAGTGAGAAGCTCTCGGAGGTGTACAGCGAGCTTCCGGAGCCGGAGAGCGCCGCCATCAGAATCCAGTAGATCGGAAAGAGCAGTGCCAGCACCACGAGCGTCGCCCCGATAGTCGAGAGGATGACTTTCAAGACTTCGGACGCGGGCAGTTCGCCCCGACGGACGGCCTGCACGGTGTAGGACCACTTGCGGACCGTCCGCGCGGGCATCGTCGCGAACGTCTTGATGTCGTTGCCGAGCTTTCTGGCGATTGTACTGAGCAACATCAGTCGTTCACCCCGTCGGCGAGTTTACCTTTCTTGACGTTGAGCCACATGAACGCGCCGATGAACACGAGTGCGATGATGCTGATAGCCGCACCGCGACCGTACTGCTGGAACGACAGCGCCTCGCGATAGCCATAGACGACGATGAGTTCGTTCGCTCGTGCCGGGCCGCCTTGGTTGAACACGAACGGAATGAGGAACTGCTGGAACGACGCCGCTGAGGTCAGGATAGACGCAAACAGCACGGGTCGCTTGATCGACGGGAGCGTGATGTGAGCGAAGCGAGCGAGAAAGCCCGCGCCGTCGACGACGGCCGCCTCGTGGAGTTCCTCGGGTACGTCCTGTAGCGCGCTAACGGTGATGATGACCATGAACGGATACGCCAGCCACGCTTCCGTGACGTTGTACGCGACGAAGGCGGTCCAGCGGCCCGACAGCCACGCGACGGAACTTGCTCCGAGCGCGGTCAGCAGTTGGTTCATCAGCCCGAACTCGGCGGAGCTGAAGATGCCGCGCCACACGGTGATGGTGAAAATCGGCGGCAGCCCCATCGGGAAGATGATGAGCGAGCGAAGGACGCGCTTGCCGCGGACGAGTTCGCTTGTCACGATGAGCGCGATGGCTAGGCTCGCCCCGATTTTGAGCGTGACGCTCGTAGCGACGAACAGCCATGTGACGCCGAAGGAGTTCCAGAACTGGCCGTCGGTCAGCACGTCGACGTAGTTCTCCAGCCCGACGAACAGCGCGTCGCCGAACGTGAGCACGGCGACGACGCCCTCGCCGGCGAACAGGTTGGCCGGCTCGGCGTTGGTAAAGGAGATACCCAGCAGATAGAGGACCGGGAACAGCATGAACGCCGAGAAGACGAACAGTCCCGGGAGCACTAGCAGTAACGACGCGTCGTCCCGCGTCAGAAACGGGACCGACTCGATCCGGTCCGCCGCTCGTGAAACCGTACTCATGGGTCGGTGGTCACTCCCAGTTGCTGCGGATTTCCTCAGCAGCGGTCGTCAGTGCGTCTTCGGCGCTCGCGTCGCCGTTGAACGCCTCGATGAGGGCGTTCTCAAGCGGCGACCACACTTTGTTCATGCGCGGGTCGGTCGGCATCGGAATCCCTTGGCTGACGGTCTGTGAATACGTCTGGACGTGGTCGGGGAGTTTGTCGCTACCGACGAGGCTGTCAAGCACTGGAATCGCACCCTGCTCTTCGGCGAGTCGCGTCGCGTGGTCCTCGTTGGTGGCGAACCACTCGACGAAGTTCCGGGCGGCCGTGGCATTGTCCCCGCCCTCGCTCATCGCGTCCGCGAAGTACCACATCGAGATACCGGTGTACGGCGTCACCTCGCCGCCGTCGATGGCAGGGAACGTCGCCACTTCGTAGTTCACGTCGCTCTGGTTCAGCGTCGCAAGATACCATGGCCCGTTGACCGCGAAGGCAGCGTTCCCCTCCGAGAACGTCGCAGCCTGCGGTTCGTAGTTCGGGTCGTCCGGCATATACGGACGGAGGGTGTCGAGCGCGAACTGGAGCCCTTCGATGGCTTCGTCGGCATCCAGCCCGAGCGCCGGGTCCTGCTCCGGATCGAAGTAGTAACCGCCGAAGGCCTGAATCCACCCGCTCGTGAAGTACGGGTCGAACGGCGCAGCGAGGCCGTACTGGCTGCTACCCGGGTCGTGGTACGCCTCCATCGCCGCCACCATGTCGTCGACCGTCTCGGGTGCCTCATCGACGATGTCCGCGTTGTAGATGAGCGTCACCGTCTCCGCTGAGTGCGGGAGTCCGACGACGGCGTCGTCGAACTGGACGGCGGAGGCGGCGGCGTCCGTGAACTGATCGAGGCTCACGGAGAGCTCGTCGGACTGGTCGACGACGAACTCCCGCTGGTAGTAGTCGCCGACCCAGTCGTGTGCCCACTCAAATATCTCCGGCCCTTGGCCGGCCGGAATCGCGCTCGTGGTCTTCTTTTCCATATTGGAGATATCAGACCCGTCAACGCCGAACTCCGTCTCGCTCTCGAAGGCCTTCATCGCGGCCTCGCGTGCAGGTATCTCCGAATCCTGCAGCTGGTACCACGCCGTCGCGGTCCCGGAGGACTGCTGGCTCCCGCCGCTTGCCCCGTCGTCTGAACCGTCGCCAGATGCCGTTCCTCCGTCCGAGCCGCCACTGCCCTGCTCTTGCACACTACAGCCAGCCAAGGCTGTAGCCGCCCCGACACCGCCGATCCGCTTGAGCACTGTCCGTCGTTCCATTGTCATGGATAGATATGGGATGAAATAGTCCTTCATAACTTAAATCATTCGGAAATCGAAGGAGACAATGATGATAGATTCCGGGAATCGGCGTGAAGTCGCCGCGACGTATATGGGTTTCAACAAATCAGGCGCGGGAAAATAAGCGAGGTAATATCTTTTCTAAAATTCAACCGGAAGCGTAACACTCACGGGACCGTCCCCGCACCGTAGGCGTATGCACCATCCAGGCCCGCCGCGGTTCGCAACCGTCGGCGAATCGGTCGAACTGGCCCCGCGCCAGCCCGATCCCGATATGGCTGCCGAGTGGCGGTTAGTCGAGCGGCCAGCGGCGAGTACAGCGACGCTTGGCGACGGCCCGGTCTGTCACCTCGACCCCGACACACCGGGCGTCTATCGAGCCGAGCTAACCGCCCCGGACGGCACGCACGAACAGGTCATTCGGGCGTTCCCAGCGGTCACCGAGACGGGCCGGTTCAGCGTCGCGAAAGGCGACTTCGGCGACGATGGCGAGAGCACCGATTTCGCCGTCGCCGACCGCGCCATCGTTATCGGGAAGTTCAACGACTTCACGATGGGGACACACTGGGCCGAGCGCGATGGCGACGAGTGGATCATCGAGACCGACCTGCCACCGGGGACCCACCACGCTATCTTCAGCTTCGACGGCTCCTTCGAAGCGATTGCGACCGACGAGGTCACTATTGAAGGGCCCGGCCGGCCGCGGGTCGAACTCACTGGAGAGACAGTAGACGGGGACTTCGTCGTCTCAGCGGACGCCCGCGCGGCCCCGTCGGGGAGCGAGCCGATGGTCGAATTCTACCTCGACGACCGCGACGCGCTGGAGGAGTCCGCGGTGACCATCGACGGCAATGAACTCCGGGTGCCACACGAGGCCCTGCCCGAAACAGCCCGGCTTCACGCTGTCGCTGTCGCCGAGCGTCACAGCGTCGCGGACACGCTAGTCGTGGAGAGGGGTGACGGGAGCGAGGGCGGGACCACAGACCCCCCAGCGACTGTCTCGCGGCCCGCCGACCCGCCGACGTGGGTCAGCGACGCCACCATCTACGAGATATTCGTCCGGTCGTTTGCCGGCGAAACCGTCGACACGACCTTCGAGGCCATCGAGCGGCGGGTCCCCTACATCGAGTCGCTGGGCGTCGACGTGGTGTGGCTCACCCCCATTCAGGCGAGTCCGACCCGCCATGGCTACCACATCACCGACTTCTTCGACACCGCCGAGGACCTTGGGACTCGCGAGGAGTTCGAATCGCTGGTCGACCGACTCCACGAGGCCGGCATCCGCGTGGTATTCGATCTGGTCATCAACCACAGCTCGCGGGACCATCCGGCGTTCCAGCTCCACCGAGCCGGCGTCTCCGAGTACGCCGACTATTACGAGCGGATACCGGCGTCACGTGACGTCTCCGACATCGACTGGGCTGGCGAAGACGCGCCGGGCCACTACTTCAACTGGACGCGAATCCCGAACCTCAACTACGATTCGCTCGCCGTCCGCCGCTGGATGCTCGATGTGGTGGACGACTGGCGCGACGTGGTCGACGGGTTCCGCTGTGACGTCGCTTGGGGCGTACCACACGGGTTCTGGAAGGAAGTCCGGGAGCAGGTGAAAGCCGACGACCCCGAGTTCCTGCTGCTCGACGAGACGGTCCCGCGTGACGCCGCGTTCGCCGAAAACGAGTTCGACGTTCACTACGACACGGACCTATTCGACACGCTCCGGGACATCGGAACCGGTGAGAAACCGGCGTCGTCGCTGTTCGAAGCAGTTGATGCGTCGGTCGAGCACGGCTACCCCGACCGCACCGGCCACATGCGGTATATCGACAATCACGACGAGGACCGTTACCTCGACGAATGCGGTGAGACATCGCTTCGGGCGGCCGTCGGAGCCACGTTCACGCTTCCCGGAACGCCGATGATATACGCCGGTCAAGAGCGCGGCGTCGAGCAACAGCGGGGAACGATGCGTTGGCACGACGGCGACAACGCCCTGACCGACTTCCACCGACGACTGGTGGCGCTCCGCGCGGATCACGCCCCACTGCGTGCATCTGAGGTACGCCCGGTTCCCCACACCGTCGAAACGGGCGATGCGGAGGCGGTTGTCGCCTACGAACGCACCGACGGTGACGAGACGCTGGTGGTCGTTCTGCACTTCGGCGACGGGACAGCGAACGTCTCGGTCGACACCCAAATCGGGGGTACCGACCTCCTCGGCGGCGACCCGATCAGCAGCGGCGGGACGGTCGAGGTCAGAGATATCGTCGTCGCACCGGCATCGAGAGAGCGCTGACGGTTCTCGGTTTCACGACCGCTTCGACTGTGCTAGAACTTCTATGAAAAATCCCATCAAACTTATTAGCGATGGGTGTGAGACTCTGTGTAATGGCGAGTCTCGAACTAGACGGTCTCCGCAAGGAGTTCGACGGTGGCTCTATCGTGGCGGTCGACGACATCGACCTGTCCATCGACGACGGGGAGTTCGTAACGGTGGTCGGTCCGTCGGGGTGTGGCAAATCGACGACACTGCGGATGATTGCCGGACTCGAACGGCCGACGAGCGGTCGTATCCGCATCGGCGACGAGGACGTAACGGACGTCCACGCCCGTAAGCGCGACGTTGCGATGGTGTTTCAGAACTACGCGCTGTATCCGCACAAGTCCATCCGACAAAACATGGCGTTTGGCCTCCGGATGAGCACGGACCTCTCGAAGGAGGAACGGCAGGAGCGAGTCATCGAGACGGCCGAGATGATGGGTATCGGGGACCTGCTCGATGACACACCGGACCAGCTCTCGGGCGGGCAGAAACAGCGTGTCGCACTCGGGCGCGCTATCGTTCGCGAACCCGACGTGTTCCTCTTCGACGAGCCACTCAGCAACCTCGACGCGAAGCTCCGGACGACGATGCGGACCGAAATCCAGCGCCTGCAGGAGGAACTCGGCATCACGGCCGTCTACGTCACCCACGATCAAGAGGAAGCCATGACGATGGGCGACCGCATCGTCATCCTCAACGACGGGCGACTCCAGCAAGCCGGCCGGCCGAAGACGGTGTACGAGAACCCGACGAACCAGTTCGTCGGCGGCTTCGTCGGCTCGCCGTCAATGAACTTCCTCGACGTGACCGCGGAACCGCTCAGCAGCGGCGTGCGCCTCACCGGCGCTAACGACGACTTCGCTTATGATCTCACGGGTGGCCGTGCCAGTGCCTTCGGCGACATCGAAGGCGGTTCGTACGTGCTGGGTATCCGACCGGAACACGTCTCCGTCAGCGACGGCGGCGACCAGAACGCCGTCCCGGCGACTGTTGACGTGCTCGAACCCGTCGGCAGCGACAACTACCTCTATCTCAATCTGGGCGAGTCGAAGACCGGGTTCGAGGGCGACGGCGCGCCGGATTTCATCGCCAGAGTGAGCACCGACGTGGAGCCAGCCATCGGCGACCGCGTACAGGTCTCATTCGATGAATCCGCCGTCCACCTGTTCGACCCGGAGACCGGCGAGACAGTTACGGCCAGCGAAGACGCGCCTGTCGCGACGCCGCAGTAGTCCACTCTCGGCCGTAGTCGCTGTTTTCGACCAGTTATACAGTTCCTACTCTCCCTCGAAGCTTTGGGGAAACTAGGTGTGGAAAAAGAGTTACTCGCGGACGCCCAGCGGCTCGGCAGTGAGCTCCCCGGCGTCAGCGAGGTGGGCGACCGTCGCTAGCCGGAGTGCGTGGGGCCAGCCGAGCGGCGTGCCACAGTCCGGCGTCCCGTCGTCGAACAGTTGCTCAGGGAGGTAGCCGCTGGACTGGACGAGCGAGCCGCCGGGGAGAATCTCGCCCAGCAGATCACGGGACCGGGCGTAGGCCGCCGCCGCCCGGCTGTCGTCGGCATCGCGCAGGAGCGCACCGAGTTGAGCGGCGCTGTTTGCGCCCCACGCCGTCGAGACGGTCCAGATTTTCTCTCGGTCTTGCGAGCCACGCCGCCAGTCGTCGCCCTCGAAGCGGATGAGACCGCGGATATCGCCGGTGTCCCGTTCCAGCCCGTCGAGTGTCGTCTCGACGTGGGTCCAGAGCCGTTCACGAGTCTCGGTCGACAGATCGACGGTCTCGGCGGCGACACGACAGGCTGCGGGGAGAGCCAGCGTCGCAGAATCCAGACGGTCGTCGATGGTCCCGTCGTGTTCGCGGAGTGCGTAGCGGTCACCGGTCCACAGGCTGTCCAGCGCCGACAGCACCGTCTCGGCCTGTGACCGGGCGTGGTCCCGGAGCGCTGCACAGACGGGTGCGCGGGCGACGGCCGCGTAGGCGTGCAGGAAGGTCGCAGCGGTGTGTGTGAACCGCCCCTGCATATTCTCCCATGCGTTCTGGCAGGCGACCGGGAGACCGTCGTCGGCCAGCGTGTCGTCGATGCTCTCGACGGCGCGCCCGAGCGTGGTCTCGATGCGCTCCGGGTCGGTCGGCTCGCCAGTCCGGAGATACGTCGCGAGGAAGCTGGTGACGCTTGCGGTTTGGTCAGCCTGATAGTCCGCGTCCGCGCCGCTTTCGAGCCGGGCGTTCGCCCAGCCCGGCGCGAGCGTCTCGTCGCCGGGCCAGACCCGGTGGGGCCAACTGCCGTCCGGGTGCTGGGTGCGACAGTAGAACTCGGCGGAGCGCTGGTGCCACGACGCCAGTCCGAGGCCGAAGGTCTCGTCGGCTTCGAGCAGGAACGCCGATATCTCGGCGTCGTCTCGGAACCACGTGTAGCCGTAGCCGCCGGAGGTGACGTAGTACGGGTCGAAGTCGGGGGCAGCGATTCTGGCTCCGTTCGTGGCCGAAAGCAGCGAGAGGACCCGAAGGTCGGAGACAACGCTCTCACGACTCGGCGTGTCCGCAGGCGCGGTCCATCGCCGCTGTGCCTGACCCGCTTCGAGCAGCGTCTCCGAGGTGTGGCGGTCACTCACCAGTCGGTCGATGGTCGACAGCGCCGCGTCGCGGTCAGTTTCGTCCGTGTCCGTCAGCAGCGTCGCCAGTGTGACGCCGCCGTCGACGAACGGCGCAGACAGCAGGACACCGCCGGTCAGCGTCGTATCCTCGTACCGCCGCTCCCCGGTCGCCCGGGGGAACGAAACCGGGTCGTCGTCGACGAGTTCGGGCAGCCGCTCGGGAATCTGGCCCTGCACGGTGTCGAGGTCGGTAGAGACGCCAGCGAAGTCGTGTTCGGACCGGTGGTAGGCCTCGACGGTGTTTCCGTGCATCAACAGGCTTTGCTGGCCGTCGCGCCCGTCCGGTGCGAAGTCAACGAACGCCCGTAATGACGCGTCAGCGGGTGCATCGCCGCGGAGTTCGAACCGAGTGACGTGTGCCTGTTCGATAGTACAGTCTGTCTGGACAACTGCCCAGTCGCCGCAGTCGTGGATAGTCTCGACGACGCCAGCGTCACCGAGATACCGCTGGTCGGCGTCAGCGCTGAACCACGTCGTCGAACCTGTGTCGATGCCGAACCGCGAGCGGTCGATCCCCGTGAGTCCACACAGCGGATAGGAGTAGTCCCGTAGTGAGCCATCGCGGTCAATGTGCACTAGCCGACTGTCGAGTCCGGAGAAAAAGCCCGTCGTAGAGCGCAGTTCACCCGGGAACTGGTGGCGGCGGTCCCGCGTCCGCTTGAAGTCGTTGAGTGCCGTCCGGAGCGTCATTGGAGAGAGACACCACTGCAAGGGATATAAAATATGGTGTAATAGTTATTCATTCTTGTGACTGCTGGCGCGAGACCGTCGACGGTACGTCCCCCGCCGGCGGCTCCAAGGCGTTTCCGGGCTACACAGCACCGAAACACAGTTATCCGCCGCCGTTACCAGATGTGAACAGATGGACGATTCGACTCTCAGGGACAGGCTGGCACAGTTGGGTCTGTCGGAGAAAGAAGTCGACACGTACCTGTCGATTCTCGGCAGCGGCGAGGCCACAGCAAGCGAAATCGCCGACGATACCGGTGTCTCCAAACGGTACGTCTACAGTATCAGCGAATCGCTCGAAGACCGCGGGTTCGTCGAGGTCAACGACCACGTCGTGCCGACGACGATCCGCGCTCGGCCGCCCGAGGAAGTCATCGACGCCCTGACCGACCGGCTCGAAGAGATGAGCGGGGCGCTCGATTCCCGATACTCGGCAAGTGCACGAGAACCACAGCAGTTCGACGTCATCAAGTCGCGGGTGACAGTCATCAAGCGGCTCACGGAATACATCAGAAACGCGGAGCGCGAGATCATGCTGTCGGTTCCCCAGCAGTATCTCCCGGAGATATCGGAGGAGCTGGTCGCGGCCGTCGACCGCGGCGTGCTCGTGATGCTAGTCGTCAGTAGCGCCGACGACCTGCGCCCCGAGGACGTGAGCGGGCTTGCCTCCGTCGCCCGGTCATGGGGCCAGCCGATGCCGATAATGCTCACCGTCGACGCCCAGTTCGGCCTCGTCTCCCCGGCCGAGATGGTGACACGCACCAACTCCGACCAGCGCGCAATCGCCTTCGTCCAGCAACAGCTCGTCCCGGTGCTGTCAGGCTCGTTCCTCGGGAACTACTGGCTGATGGCCACCGAGGAGACCGTTACCGACCCGGCCCCGCTTCCGGCCACCTACCACGACTTCCGCCACGCCGTCCTCCAAGCGACACTCCACCTGCGCGCCGGCCACGATGTCCACGTTTCCGCGGAAGTACGGGCGGTACAGGCAGACGACGACACAACCACCATCGAGGGCACCGTCATCGAGACGAAACAGGGGGTCGCCGAACCACAGACCAACTCCTACCCCATCGAGCACACGCTGGTCGTCGACATCGGCGACCGGACTGTCTCGCTTGGCGGCTCCGGGTCGTTCATCGAGGACTACGAGACCGACGCGGTCACGCTCTCGCTGGCCGAGTGAAGCGAGACAGTCCGACAGCGGAGGCAAAGCAGCTGTTCAGTTGCGCTGGCTCGGGTCCGGCCAACGGTAGATGACGTACGTTTCAGACTCCGGTTCGTTCGTCGGGTTCCAGACCAGACGAAGCGTCGCGTCGCTCAGGTCCAGATACGACCCGCCACCGGTCCCGGAAAAGTGGCCCTGATGTATCGTAATCCGGGTGCCCGATGTAATCCGCGTCGCGGCCTGTGCCTGTATCGGGTCGGTGTCCAGCGTCACGTCGCTGCCACCGGAGGTTTTCGCGCCCGTCACAACAACCGAGAGAGAGTCCCTGTAGACGGTCTCGCCGCTTTTGAAGCTGAGATTCAGATACTCCCCGTTGCCGGTGGTCCGCTCGCTGTAGTCGGCCACGATAGCGACCTGCGGGGCCTGCGTGGGTCGCTGCTCGCTGAAGCCGAGCGCGAACACACCGATGGTGGCAGCAAGAATAGCAGCAATGCCGACGAGAATGACGACGCCGATAACCGGACTTACGCCCCGGCTTCGTCCATCTACCCGACTCATTGAACACAGGTGAGAACTGGGTGTATAAAAGAAGCAGCGTCAGCTCAGCGTTCGATATCGGCCAGCCGTCGCTTACGCCGTCGGGAACAGCGTCTCGGGGAGGTCGCCCGCCAGTTCGTCGCGGTCGTGGACAGCCTCGAAGTCGGGGTCGGGCCCCATCGGGACGATTCGCTTCGGGCTCACGTCGGGGTGGGTGGTGTAGTAGTGCTCCGTGATGTGGTCCATGTTCACCGTCTCGGCGACGCCGGGGAGCTGGTAGAGGTCTCGGAGGTACGGCCAGAGGTTGTCGTACTCGCGGATGAGCTTGTGGTTGCACATGAAGTGGGTGTGATACACTTCGTCGAAGCGGACGAGCGTCGTGAACAGACAGATGTCCGCCTCGGTCAGGCGGTCGCCGGCGAGGAAACGCTGGTCTTCGAGCACGGCATCCCAGTGGTCTAAGGCGTCGAACAGCTCTTCGACAGCCTCGTCGTAGGCCGACTGGCTGTCAGCAAAGCCACAGCGGTAGACGCCGTTGTTGATCGGCTCGTAGATGTCGTCAATGATGTCATCGACTTCCGCTTGGTAGCCTTCAGGGTAGAGGTCCACGTCGTTGTCAGCCACGTCGTCGAACTCGGTGTCGAGCATCCGGAGAATCTCCTCGGATTCGTTGTTGACGATGGTCTCCTCCTGCTTGTCCCACAGCACCGGGACCGTCACGCGACAGGTCGCGTCGGGGTCGGCTTCGACGTAGACCTCGCGGAGGTAGTCCGACCCGTTGACCGTGTCCGGCGTGCAGCCCTCCTTCTCGGGCGTGAACTGCCAGCCGTCCTCACCGCGATATGGGTCGACGTAGTCGACGGTGATGGCGTCTTCGAGTCCCAGCAGCTTCCGGGCGACCAGAATCCGGTGGGCCCACGGACAGGCGCGGCAGGCATAGAGATGATACCGGCCAGCTTCGGGCTGGAATCGTGCGTCGGGGTCGTCCTCCACCCGGCCTCGGAAGGTCGTGTCCTGCCGGTCGAAGGCCCCGTCCTCGTTCGTTGTTTCGTACGCGTCGGTCCGCCACTCACCCTCAACGAGCATATTCATGTTACCGTCTATAGGCGCGCGAAGCGTAAAAGAACGCGGTGACAGCGGTGTTACCGGCGACAGCTCACACCGGACCGAGACACAGGAGCCCGGCCACAGCGACGGCCGGTACGGGGCCGTTCGCGGCTGTAGGCCGCTGTGTGAGACACCACGACACGCGGCCGGGCGGGTTCGAAGCCCTTATTGGGCCGCTCGGCGACGTATTCTCCAAGAGTACCTATGTCGGACAAACCCGCCTCAATGTACCGGGACATCGACAAGCCCGCGTACACCCGACGCGAATACATCACGGGCATTCCCGGTTCGAAAATCGCACAGCACAAGATGGGCCGCAAACAGAAGGACGCCGACGATTACCCCGTCCAGATCAGCCTCATCGTCGAGGAGACCGTCCAGCTCCGTCACGGCTCGCTGGAGGCCTCCCGCCTGTCGGCCAACCGCCACCTCATCAAGGAGATCGGTGAGGAAGGCGACTACAAGATGACGCTGCGGAAGTTCCCCCACCAAGTCCTGCGCGAGAACAAGCAGGCGACCGGTGCCGGGGCCGACCGTGTCTCCGACGGGATGCGTGCCGCCTTCGGGAAGATCGTCGGCACCGCCGCCCGCGTTCAGGCCGGCGAACAGCTGTTCACCGCCTACTGCAACGTCGAGGACGCAGAGCACGTCAAGGAAGCGTTCCGCCGCGCCTACAACAAGATCACGCCTTCTTGCCGTATCAAGGTCGAACGCGGCGAAGAACTGCTGATCGCGTAAGTCGAGCGGCGTTCGCTCGCCGTTCGCAGGGCTGGACGACCGCTGATCGTCGCCCGGCCTCGTTTTCCGGCCGCTCCGTAGGGTACTGAGCCGTGCCTCAATCGCGAAACCATGCGCTCGGGGGGCATTCTTGTACCATGTCACCAGTACCCACAATACTCTTGCAGTCGTCCTGCGTACCGTCGAACATGGCATTCCGACTCGTACTTCTGACCCTCGGTGTCCTCGAACTGCTCCGGCCCCGGCAGGTCGTCGACTTCTGGATGGGGCTCGCGACGACGAACAGCGACGAAATAGACCTGCGCCCGTGGGTGTACAGCGCCGCTCGCGTCGAGGGTGCCCTCCTCGTTCTGTGGGCGCTCCGACGAAGTCGCGGCAAGTGACCCGGCAGCACTACAGGGCACCCACTGCTCTAGGTGGGATGCCAACGCTGACAGCGGCCGCTACGCCTCGTCGGACAGTCGGACCGTCATTACCGGTGTGTCCGCCGTCCGAACGACCTTCTCGGCGACGCTCCCTAGCAGAAACCGGTCCAGACCGGTCCGGCCGTGGGTTCCCATGACGATCATATCGACGCCCGCAGCCTCAGCGTAGCCAATGATCTCCTCGTACGGGTCACCCATTCGGTGCTCGGCGACGACGGCCGCGCCGTGGTGGGCAATGTCATCGACCGTCTCATCGATGACCTGCTCGGTCTGTTCCTGTAGTGATTCGATGGTCGTGGCTTCTGCCGCGGCGCTCCCGAGATACGTCGAATCGACGACAGAGAGCACATGAATCGTCGAGTCGTGTGTCTTCGCCAGTTCGAGCGCGTGGGCAAGTGCTTCGTCTGCGCCGTCACTCCCGTCCGTCGGAAAGAGTATATCGTCGTACACGACTGTCCTATTTCTCCCACTATACTTAGTGGTTCTCTGACAATTTCGCCAATCGTTTCGCATTCGTGGATTGTACACCGCCGTTCTGTGGCTGGCAGCGAGCAGTACGCGATACGTAACAGGGTTCGGCCACCGCGTGCTGACAGTGGCTGCGAGCGTGTTTTATCCCTCCAAACCAACTGAAACCCATGCACAGGCTGGCCGTCGCCACGAACGCCGAGACCTTCGAGCGGATGCAGGGGCCGCTTTCGGCCCGGGACATCGAGGTGGGCCACGTCGAGACGGCCGAGCGGACGCTGCCGCTCGACGAGAGCCCGTTTGACGAGTACGACGTGGGCTTCGTCTACCCCTCTCGAATCATGGAGGGGGCGGTCGCCGACGCCATGCTGGACGTGCCGTGGGTCAACGACCGCGAAGCCATCCTCCGCTCGCGGAACAAGGCCGACGTGCTGGCGCGCCTCGGCCGTGCGGACATCCCTGTTCCCGAAACCGTCGTCGTGTCGAACCCGGCGAGCGAGGCCGAACTGACGGCGGCGTTCGAGCGGTTCGACCCCCCCGTTGTGGTGAAGCCGAACTCGACGACCCGCGGCGTCGGCGTGGCCAAGGCCCACGATCTGGATTCGTTTCTCGGCATCGTCGACTACCTCGATCTGGTCCATGACTACCGCGCGGTCAGCGACCAGTCGTTTCTCGTTCAGGAGTACATGCCCAACGCCGCCGACTACCGCGTGATGGTCGTCGACGGCGAGTACGTCGGCGCGGTCGAGCGCCGGCTCCCCGAAGCGAGCCGCGAGCAGGGCCGGTGGAAGCACAACGTTCACCGCGGGGCCGAGGCCGAGGGCCAAGAACTGCCAACGGAGCTACGCGAATTAGCCGAGGACGCAGCCGACGAACTGGCGATTCCGTATCTCGGCGTCGACCTGCTGGTGACCGAAGACCGCGCGGTAGTCAACGAAACGAACGCTCGGCCGACAATCGACTCGGCGACCAAGTACGAGGACGGCTTCTGGGACGATCTGGCGGCGTTGATACGCACCACGGCGGAACGGTAGGGCTGTCGCTGCGGTGGAAATAGTGGACAGAACAGCGACGAGAACGCGACGGGCGCGCTACAGTTCGATGTCGGCAGAGTCCTCTTCGGGGTCGAAGGTGACTTCGAGGATACCGTTGTTGTACGTCGCGGCGGCGGAGTGTTCGTCGACGCGGGTCGGTAGCGTCAGTCGTTCGTGGTACTCGCGTTCCGCGCTCTCGGCGTTGATGGTGAGGACAGTGCCGTCACACTTGAGGTCGATTGCGTCCTTGTCGACGCCCGGAACGTCGGCGACAACCCGGATTTCCTCGTCGGTTTCGTGAACGTCGACGTGGAGGTCAGCCCCACCACCACCGGTGTCCCGGTCGATGTGAACGTCGCCTTCGGCCCCCATCATTTCGTCCATCATCCGCTCTATTTCCCGGAAGAACTCGTCAAACGGGTCGTCACTGTCATCGCGTCTCATTCCTATAGGTCAGTACGTTCGTCCGTTTCAAAAGCCTTCGGACGAACCTGTGACCTGTCAACTGACACTGTCGAGCAGATGCTCTCACTCGAGCAGACACTATCACTATTAATCATTCGAACCCGAACGCGCATAAACAAACACAAATTTACAACAAATCCGAAAACACTTTACACTGACCGACTGCCTCTCTAGGTACCAATGAGTGAGCCAGTCCGCGTCGGCCTCAACGGCTTCGGCCGTATCGGCCGCAACGTATTCCGCGCATCGTTACACAACGACGACGTCGAGATCGTCGGTATCAACGACGTGATGGACGATTCGGAGATCGACTACTTCGCCCAGTACGACACCGTTATGGGTGAACTCGAAGGAGCCAGCGTCGACGACGGCGTCCTCACGGTCGAGGGGACCGACTTCGAGGCGGGCATCTTCCACGAGACAGATCCCACACAGCTCCCGTGGGACGACCTCGATGTGGACGTTGCCTTCGAGGCGACCGGCATCTTCCGCACCAAGGAGGACGCGAGCCAGCATCTCGACGCCGGGGCCGACAAGGTCCTCATCTCCGCGCCGCCGAAGGGCGACGAACCAGTCAAGCAGATCGTCTACGGCGTCAACCACGACGAGTACGATGGCGAAGATGTCGTCTCGAACGCCTCCTGTACGACCAACTCCATCACGCCGGTCGCGAAGGTGCTGGACGAGGAGTTCGGCATCAACGTCGGTCAGCTGACGACGGTCCACGCCTACACCGGCTCCCAGAACCTGATGGACGGCCCGAACGGCAAGCCCCGCCGTCGCCGCGCGGCCGCCGAGAACATCATCCCGACCTCGACCGGCGCTGCGCAGGCGACCACCGAGGTCCTGCCCGAGCTTGAGGGCAAACTCGACGGGATGGCCATCCGCGTCCCGGTTCCCAACGGCTCCATCACCGAGTTCGTCGTCGACCTCGACGAAGACGTGACAGAGGGCGATGTCAACGCCGCCTTCGAGGAAGCCGCCGCCGGCGAACTTGAAGGCGTGCTCGGCGTCACGAACGACGATGTGGTCTCCTCCGATATCCTCGGTGACCCGTACTCCACGCAGGTCGACCTCGCCTCGACGAACGTCGTCAATGGGCAGACGAAGATCCTCACTTGGTACGACAACGAGTACGGCTTCTCGAACCGGATGCTCGACGTGGCCGAGTACATTACAGAGTAGGCGCCGAAACGGTTTGTGGCGTCAGAAAGGTTTATAATTATTATTTACTAAGAATACGGCACACAGAGAGTCCGACCAGCACTTGACCACTGGTCAGCTCTGTGTGTCGGCACAATCAGCTGTGCCCGCAGTCGACATCTGTGACCCGGTGTCAACTGTGTACGGCGACGGTGACCCCACCAACTCCCACCCCATCTCTCTCCCCATTTCTGCGTTGGCAGCCGGCACACGTAGCAGTGCTACTCACCCGGCAAGCCGTCCACTACTCGGACTCGGAAACCGTTAAGCGGCCAGCAGGTTTCCTCCCGAGTGATGACGTTCCAGACGCTCGATGACCTCGACGACGGACAGCGCGCCCTCGTCCGACTCGACCTCAATTCACCGGTGGAGGACGGCACGGTACAGGACAACCGACGGTTCGACCGGCACGCGGAGACGATCAGCGAACTCGTCGACCGCGGGTTCGAGATCGCAATCATGGCCCATCAGGGCCGCCCGGGCCGCGATGACTTCGTCTCGCTTTCCCAGCACGCCGACATCCTCGCGGAGCACATCGACCACGACGTGGACTTTGTCGACGAGACCTACGGGCCACAGGCGATTCACGATATCGCCGATCTCGACAGCGGCGACGTGCTCGTGCTGGAAAACACCCGGATGTGCGACGACGAACTCCCCGAGGAAGACCCCGAAGTGAAGGCCCAGACAGAGTTCGTCCAGACGCTGGCCGGGGAGTTCGACGCCTACATCAACGACGCCTACTCGGCGGCCCACCGCTCACACGCCTCGCTGGTGGGCTTCCCGCTCGTGATGGACGCCTACGCCGGCCGCGTGATGGAGACCGAGTACGAGGCCAACACCGCCATCGCCGAGAAGGAGTTCGACGGGCAGGTGACGATGGTCGTCGGCGGAACGAAAGCCACCGACGTCATCGACGTGATGACTCATCTCGACGAGAAAGTCGACGACTTCCTCCTTGGCGGTATCGCGGGCGAACTGTTCCTGCGGGCCGCGGGCTACCCGGTCGGCTACGACATCGACGACGCGAACCTCTACGACGAGCAGTGGGAACAGAACAGCGAGAAAATAGAGACCATGCTCGATGAGCACCGCGACCAGATCACGCTCGCGGTCGATCTAGCCTACGAAGACGACGGTGACCGCGCCGAACAGGCCGTCGACGACATCGAGGAGAAAAGCGTCTCCTACCTCGATGTCGGCAGCGAGACCGTCATGGAGTACTCGCCCATCATCCGCGACTCTGAGGCCGTCTTCGTGAAGGGCGCGCTGGGGATGTTCGAGGACGAGCGCTTCTCCGTCGGTACCGCCGGCGTGCTCGAAGCCATCGCCGACACCGATTGCTTCTCCGTCGTCGGCGGCGGCGACACGTCGCGGGCCATCGAAATGTACGGGATGACAGAAGACGAGTTCGGCCACGTCTCTATTGCAGGGGGGGCCTACATCCGGGCACTGACCGGTGCGGAACTGGTCGGCGTCGAAGCGCTCCAGCGCTAACTGCGGCTTTTCGTCTCCGCGTGTCTTAGGTCCCAGTCCGTGCAGTCGTCGGGTACGTCGACGACCCGCTTCGTTTCGGTTGGGCCCGTCCGTGCGTGACGGGCGGTCCAGTCGTGGTCAGCGTCGGTCGTGGCTGCCATACACCGCAGTACCAGCGGCGAGAGTAAATTCCTTCCCCTGTAATCTCGTAAATAATTACTCGATTCCGAGTCTATGTTACGTCTCCGGGAAGCGAAGTGCTTTCCGCGGGCCGTACCGTATCTGGGGTATGTTCACCGGAATCGTCGAGACGACCGGCGAGGTGCAGGCAGTCATCGATGACGAAGGCGGGCGTCGGATGCGGATCGGCGCGCCGTTCGAGGGACTCGACCACGGCCAGTCGATCAGCGTCAGCGGCGTCTGTCTCACCGTCGAGAAGGTGACCGACGGCGAGTGGTTCGAGGTGTTTCTCGCGCAGGAAACCCTCGCTCGGACGTTCTTCGATGACCTCGACGGCGGCGACCGGGTGAACCTTGAACGAGCGATGCCCGCCGACGGCCGGTTCGACGGCCACATCGTGCAGGGCCACGTCGACACGACGGCCGAGATCGTCGGCATCGAACAGGAGGGCGAAGACTGGACGTTCACGTTCTCTCTGCCAGAGGCCCACCGAGACTACCTAGTGCAGAAGGGGTCGATAACGGTCGACGGCATCAGCCTGACCGTCGCCGACCGGCGCTCCGAGGAGTTCGACGTGGCGATCATCCCGACGACGTACGCCGAGACGACGCTGTCGGAGAAGTCGGTCGGAGATCCGGTGCATCTGGAGGTCGACGTGGTCGCGAAGTACGTCGAACAGTTGGTCTAGGGGTCGAACTCTGTCTTCTCCGGACGAAGGGCGACCTCATCCGAGTCTTCGTGAGCCCGCTTGTACGCCTGCCGATAGGCATGAATTTTCCTCAGCAATAGCAGGCCGAATATCGAGTCGTACACGATGACGAAGCCGAAGAAGGCGACAAGGAAATTGACGTTGTATATCGAGGCCGCGATGGCCGTGACTGGGCCGGCCAGCGTGTTGTAGACGGCGTGGATGAGCGAAGCGATGAGCAGTCCCTTCAGGACGATTGGGCCGGCGTCGTCCGGATTGAACTTGGCCAGTCCGAGGTAGTAGCCAGCGAAGGCCGAGTAGATGACGTGGCCCGGCCCCGCGAGCGCTCTGACCGCAGCGATATCGCTGCTGGCGGCGAGTAACTCAACCGTCCCGGTGGCCATCTCTGCGTTCTGGGTGATATACAACGCGTTTTCGATGGTCGCAAATCCCAGCCCGGCGACAGCACCGTATACCGCACCGTCGACAACAGTGTCGAAGCGTTCGTCGCGGAACGCGTACAGTCGTACCGCCAGCAGTTTCACCGTCTCTTCGACGGGCCCGACAATGAGGAAGAAAACGAACACCTGACCGAGGTACGGCACAAGCCCGAACCCGGAGCCGATTGCCTGAACTGGCTCCCCCAGAAAGCCGTTGAGAATGCCGGCGAAGCCAGCAAACAACACTCCCAGAAAGAACGTCCCCACGAGCAACGTCAGCGGTTCCTCCGTGGTCACATCGGCGTAGTAGATGTAGGCCGCGAGACCGAGCGCCGGCACGGCAGAAAGAATAGCCATTCCGGCAAACAGCGGCTGGTCGCTGAGTGCGCCGAGGCTCCCGAACGCCAACTGCAAGAGGAGAATCGCGATGGCTGCGACAATGACTAGGTACCGCAGCGTGCGGATTCCGATGTGGTAGAGCCAGTGGGCGAACCGGTCCAGTGTCGACCGCGGCTCCCAAGTCGATATCTCATAGAGGTCTACCGACTCGTCGGCGTTTACCTCGACCGGGTCCTGCCGTCGCTTTCCCATGTGCCACGTCTACAGTCCGTCTCACCTAACCGTTTGGTTCGATTAATATCCGAGCGAACACTGGAGAGTCGTGGGCGACCGCAGCGGGGCCAACACAGGCTCTGCTACCGGGGTCCTTGCGGGAGACGAGAGGCTTTTCGCACAGGCCCACTAACGAGGACACATGACGCTACGCGCGGGTGTACTCGCGGTTCAGGGCGATGTCTCTGAACACGGGGACGCGATCAGGCGGGCGGCAGCGGCCCACGACCGGACTGCGGAGGTCGTCGAGATACGTGAATCGGGACTGGTCCCCGACTGCGACGTGCTGTTACTGCCGGGCGGGGAATCCACCACGATTTCGCGGCTCATCCACCGAGAGGGCATCGCCGACGAAATCCAGACCCACGTCGAGGCAGATAAGCCGGTGCTGGCGACGTGTGCTGGGCTCATTGTCAGCGCGAGCGACGCACAGGACGACCGCGTCGACACGCTGAACGTCATCGATGTCTCCGTCGAGCGCAACGCGTTCGGGCGACAGAAGGACAGTTTCGAGGCCCCGCTGGACGTGGACGGGCTCGGCGAGCCGTTCCCCGCGGTGTTCATCCGCGCGCCGGTCATCGACTACGTCGGCGCGGACGTCGAAGTGCTGGCGACGTGGGACGACCGTCCGGTCGCAGTCCGTGACGGGCCGGTCGTCGGCACGTCGTTCCACCCCGAGCTGACCGAGGACCCGCGCATCCACGATCTGGCCTTTTTCGACTCCGTGGAGTCGTAACGACGGCCTGAAGGCCCCGCTGACCGAACGGCGGCTATGAGCGACGACACCGGCGACGTCATCGATGAACTGTTCACTGTCATCGAGGACCGGAAGGCGAACCTTCCCGAAGACTCCTACACCGCCTCGCTGTTCACCCACGAGAAGGGCGAAAACGCCGTTCTGGAGAAACTCGGCGAGGAGACAACGGAACTGATTCTGGCCGCCAAAGACGACGACACCGAGGAACTGGCCCACGAGTCGGCCGATATCGTCTATCATCTGCTCGTCCTGTTATCGATGAAGGAAATGGATGTGGACGATTTGCGGGCAGAACTGGCGAAGCGGCGGTAGGGAGACCGCTCATCGGGTGAGCGCGCGTTAGATTGACACCGGTACAGTTCATATCAGTGAGTATGGGCCATGTGGTGTCGGGCATTACAGTCCTCTGTGTCGATGACGAACCGTCGTACGCAGACCTGATTGCGACACATCTCGAACGCAACGACGAGGCGATTGACGCCACCGGGGTCACAAGTGCTACCGACGGACTGTCGTATCTAGACGAGCACGACGTGGACTGTATTATCAGCGACTACAACATGCCGGGCATCGACGGGCTGGAATTTCTGGAAGCGGTCCGCGCCAGAGATCCGGACATACCGTTTCTGCTATTTACCAGTCAGGGAAGCGAGTCGCTCGCGAGCGAGGCAGTCACGGCCGGAGTCACCGATTACATTCAAAAAACGCATGGGTCCCAGCAGTACGCTGTGCTCGCACAACGGGTCCGAAACGCAGTCGAGCGAGTCAGAGCGAAAACAACGGCCGACACCGTACAGGAACGAACGACACGGATTCTCGACGCGATGAACGATGCAGTCCTCGTCAGCGTGACCGACTCCGTCGTATATGCGAACCCAGCGGCAGTGGATCTGTTCGGCGCAGCCGACAGCGACGAACTCTGTGACCGGCCACTGACTGCCCTCGTCGAACCGACGGCGGACGGTGGGACCGAAGCCATCGAGCGCGTCGTCGAGAACGACCAGCCAGCCAGCCAGATCGGACGGATGATACGAACGCTGGCCGGCAACAGCGTCCAGACCAGCATCACAGCGTGTGACGTGACTTGGGACGGCGAAGACGGCACAGTGTCGGTCATCAGCGACCGGAGCGATACGGACAAGCGAGAGCAGCGGCTCGAAGCGCTACACGAGGCCACCCGGGAGCTGATGGCCGCAGAAGTCCGAAACAAGGTCGCCGGCATCGGGGTCAACGCCGCCGCAGATATTATCGGGCTCGACGCAAACGCGGTCCACCTCATCAACGACGACGGCCAGTTAGAGCCTGTCGCCGCGACCGCATCACTCCGAGAGTTGGTCGGTGACATCCCGACGTTCGAGCCGGGCGACAGCATCGCTTGGCGGGTGTACGAGCGCGGCGAGGCGACCGCAGTTCCTGACGTACGACTGGAGTCGGACGTGCAAAACCCCGAGACACCCATACGTAGCGAACTGTACCTGCCACTCGGGGAATACGGCATTCTCATCGCCGCATCGACGACCATCGATGCCTTCGACGAAGCAGACATCGTCGCTGGACGGGTCCTTGCGGCGAACATGGAGGCGGCTTTCGCCGCTGTCGAGCGCGACAGACAGCTCCGTGACCGTGAGCAGGAACTGTCGACCCAAAACGACCGTCTGGAACAGTTCGCCACAGTCGTCAGTCACGACCTTCGCAACCCCCTGAACGTCGCTATCGGCCGGTTGGGTACGCTGAAAGAGGAGTGCGACGACGACAACATCACTTCGATAGAGCAGGCACTCGACCGGATGCAGGCGCTGATTGACGACCTCCTGTTGCTGGCCCGGACCGGCGACAGCATTACCGAGATGGAAACGGTGGCACTGGCAACGGCAGCCAGAGATTGCTGGGAGGTAGTCGATACCGGCGACGCGACGCTTGTGGTCGACACCGACCGCAAGATACAGGCGGACATGACGCGGCTCAAACAGTTGCTGGAGAACCTGATCCGAAACGCCGTGGAGCACAGCGCTACGGACAGTCGGGTGCAGTCCGACGATGCCGACAAGCACAGCATGTCAGCTGTGACGATAACGGTCAGTGAGAGTCCAGACGGGTTCGCCGTCTCGGATGACGGCCCGGGAATCCCCGAAGCCGACCGGGAGACAGTGTTCGAAAGCGGCTACTCGACGACGACTGACGGCACCGGGTTCGGGCTCTCGATAGTCTCACAGATCGCCGCTGCTCATGGGTGGACGGTCACGCTCACCGAAAGCGACAGCGGCGGCACACGCTTCGAGTTTGCTGGCGTCGACGTGGCATCGGAGGAATAGGGCGCTCAGTCGTCGTCTTCGCCGCGGGCTTCGCTCATGTGCTCCCAGATTTCGGTACAGCCACAGCCGTCTTCCACGTCTGCAAGATGCGCCCGCTCCGGGTCGCTCGCTTTCGACGTCGTCGCCATTTCTGTCATGTAGTTACCGAGGGTTACCGGAGTTGATAAGGGTTGCCTGCGACGCGGTGGCAGCCCGCCTGCCGCTCGGTGGTGGCTACCGGGAGTCGCTACCCGTCGCGGTGCTACTCGTCGGCGGGCGCGAACCGGTGGCGGACGACCTCGCTGTCGTCGTCCCACTCGAAGCTGCCGTGGACTTTCCTCATTCGCTTCTTGTACGCAGCGAGGTCCTCTGACCCCTCTCGCTGTGCGTCCTCGTCGGTCATATCGCCCAGCGTCCGGTGTGTTACGTCTGTCACCTCGAACTCGGTGCCGTCTATCTCGAACGTATCGCCCTCATCGGCGTACTGGTGGCCGCGGTGCATCTGGGTGACCCGTCCCTCGGCGGCCATCTGCTGGACGTGGTCGTTGGGCAGAATCTCGCCGGCATCGATGTGTGCCATACCGGACCTGTGTTCGGGACGGGCAAAAACGTGACTCGCAACAGTTTGGGGCGCGATTGAACGCGCTTTTACGCTCCGGCCGTCAACGGAACCTATGAGCCATCCCTTCGAGGGTCTGCCGACGACGCCTACCGCCGAGGAGCTCGTGGACAAAGCCTTCTCGCGGGCGTCGCGCGCCGGCGGGGCCAAGGACGGGAACGAAGCCCAGCAGTCGATGCTGATGACGGCGTCGAACATCGCCTCCGACAATATGGAGAACGTGGTGACCGCGTGGCCGACGATTGATGATCTCGACCCCTTCTACGTCGAACTCGCTGACGCCGTCGTTGGCGAGTCCTACCCCGCGGACGACGACCCCGGTATCGACGCGCTGAAACAGCACCTTTCGGAGATCTCGTGGGCCGCCGACAAGGTCGTCGAGATCCGTCAGGAGTACGAGAGCCGCGTCGCCCGCGGCGACATCGACACCGCCCGGAAGCTCCGAAAACAGGCCTTCGCCCGTATCGCCGACGTCGTCGAGGAAGTCGAAGACGACCTCGCCGCCGTCTCGACCGCACACAACGCCCTCAAAGACATCCCCGACATCCGCCCGGACGAACCAGCCATCGTTGTCGCCGGCTACCCGAACGTCGGCAAGTCGTCGTTCGTCAACCGCGTCACGCGAGCCGACAACGAGATCGCCTCGTACCCGTTCACGACGACCCAGATCCGCGTCGGTCACTTCGAAGACCAGCGCATCCGCTACCAGCTCGTCGACACGCCCGGCCTCCTCGACCGACCGCCGGAGGACCGCAACGAAATCGAGTCACAGGCCGTGAGCGCGCTCGAACATCTCGCCGACGCTGTCCTCGTGTTCGTCGATCCCAGCGGCGAGTGTGGCTACCCGCTCGCAGACCAACTGGAGCTGCGCAACGACATCGAGGCGCGTTTCGACGTGCCGGTGCTGACCATCGCGAACAAGAGCGACCTCTCGACGGACGTTGAGGCCGACCACTACATGAGCGTCACCGAGAACGACAACGTCGACGGCGTGTTGCAGGCCGCTATCGACGCGGTGGGCTACGAGATAGAACTGCCGTTTGACGAGGAGTAGCGAGACGCCGACAGCGAGACGCCGACCATCGGGAGGCGTCTCGCTTACGCCGAGCGGGGAGCATAGCGGCCCGCGAGGATTGCGGTTACCATCGGGAGGCGTCTCGAAGACTCCGAGCGGGGAGCGTAGCGACCCGTGAGGAATGCGGTTACCATCGGAAGGCGTCTCGAAGACTCCGAACGGGGAGCGTAGCGACCCGTGAGGAATGCGGTTACCATCGGGAGGCGTCTCGAAGACTCCGAACGGGGAACGGAGTGACCCGTGAGGACTGCGGTCAGCATCGGGAGGCGTCTCGCTTACGCCGAGCGGGGAGCGTAGCGGCCCGTGAGGATTGCGGTCACTGACAGGACTAGCTGTGGATAGCGGTCACTAGCACTCAACGTTTTGAAAACGCCCGATGGAAGGTGAGTAAGAGCGACTTATTCCAGTTCGTACGTGACGCTGACGGAGGCGTCGACAGTGACTTCGCCGGGTTCGATGTTCGTTCGTCCGCCGGCATCGCCGGCGTAGGCGGCCGTCTCGTACACGACGGGCCGGCCGTGGTTGCTGGTCTGGACCGTGACGGCGTCGCCGACGGCCCGGTTTTCAGCAGTGGCAACCACTTCGGCATCAGTCCGGGCGTTGTCCATGGCGGTCGTCAGTGCTTCTTCCCGGGCGTCCTGTCGCGTCTCCTCGCTCAGTGAGTAGCGCACACCCTCGACGCGGTCCGCGCCGGCGTCGACCGCGGCGTCGATGAGCGTGCCGGCGGCTCGAACGTCGCTCGTTTCGGCTTCGATGGTGTGGATCGCCACGTAGCCGACCTGCTCGCGGCCTTCCCTACTCTCCTCGTATTCGGGTCGGATCTGGAACCGCGAGGAGGTCACATTCGCGCCCTCGTCTTCCAGCGCCGAGGTGATGGCGTCGGCGTCGCCAGTGAGGTTGTTGCGTGCCGCTTCGGCCGTCTCACCGTGGCCGACCGCGGCGACGGTGACAGTTGCACGGTCGGGTGCGCGTTCGACGGTCGCGTCGGCGTTGACGCTCACGGTCGAATTCGTCGAGGGTGCAACGGCTCCGGTGTCCGCGAATGCGAACCCGACGCCGCCGGCAACGAGCAGTGCCAGTACGCCAGCGATTGCGAGTGGTCGTGATACCATATCGTCCCCAACATGCCCCGCGGTATTTATGTCATCGAACGCTCAAAGTCGGCTTTGAGCGTCAGCCGTTCCGTTCGACAGTGACGTAGTGGACTTCCGTCGCAACGTCTTGGCCGGCCGCATCGTCGGCCACGGTATCGAGTTGGTCGACAAGCAGTGGCTGCTCCGCGCCCGGCGGCAGGCCGACGGTGACGACGACACGGCGCGGCTGTTGGAAGATCGCAGTATTGGTGGATTCGACTTCGACCGACAGCACGCGGGCCGGCGGGTCGACGCTTCCCTCGATGCCCTCGCGGATATCCGACTCCGTGGTCGCCTGCTGGTAGGAGTCGAAGGTGACGCCGCCGAGAAACGCTGAAAGGACGAGTATCGACACGGCGAGGACGCCGATGCGTTTGACAGTCGCCGACCGGGCGTCGCTCTCCCGGAACCAGTGTTCCGGACGGTAGCCCTGATACCAGAGCCCCACAAGCACTGCGAGATTGATCGAAAGGACGTTTACCAGCAGGAGGACAGCGGATCCGAGGCTGACAAGCGGTTGGCCCCACGCGATGCCGATGCCGACCGTCGCCGCTGGCGGGATGAGCGCGACAGCAATCATGACACCGACCAGCGCCGTTGAGACGCCGCTGGTGAGGCTAACGACGCCGGCCGCGCCAGCACCGAGTGCGACGACCAGCGAGAGGAAATCGGGGGCGACCCGCTCGCGTATCTGGCTGACAGAGGTCACGTCAGCGAGCGGCGGGATGACGTTGGCATACCGGACGAGCAGGGCGAAGACAGTCGCGCTTACCACGGCGAGTCCGAGTCCGATAGCTTGGAGTTTGACGCCCCGGGCGAACATCTCCTGATCATCGACGACGGTACCGACGTTGGCGGTCATCGCCGGCCCAATGAGCGGTGCAATGACCATCGAGCCGACGACGACGGCGGGAGAATCGAGCAAGAGCCCCGCGGTCGCGATAATCGCGCTGATGACGGTCATGAGCCCGTAGTTCGACAGCGAGGGAGCGAGGTCGTTTGCCTTCGAGGTGAGTTCCTCCCGCGCGATGCGGTCCTCGTCTTCCTCCTCGGCGTACTTCTCCTCTAGCTCGTCGAACTGGCTAGAGATGACAGTGTTCGCGTCCACGACGACCGTATAGCCGTCGTCGTTGATACCGACATCCCGCAACTCTTCGAGGACTGGTTCGAGTGCGTTGGTCGGGACTGGAAAAGTCACGGCAGCGGTGAACTCCCGCGCACTCGTCTCGTCAGTGAGCACGTAATCAATGCCCTCCTCTGCCAGCACGCTCAGGACGGCGTCACGCTTCCCTGTCGGAATCAGTATCTGGACCAGCCGCACGGCTCCGGGTGGGACCCGTGGGGGTAAAAAAGCGGCTGGTCAGCGGGTCTCATGTGCGAGGCAGCGGGAAACACGGTTGCCCCGGAACTGTCGGCCCTCACAAAACGGACGCGCTTTTCCCCGCTGGCAGAGTACACGGGGTATGTTCGAATCACGACCGGACCGCGACGCCGAGGTGGTGCTTGTCGGCCGGTCAAACGTCGGGAAATCGACGTTGATGCGCGAGATAACGGGCCACACGTTCGACACGGGCCAGCGGCCCGGTGTCACGCGTTCGCCTAACCACTTCGACTGGGCCAGCACCGATTTCGTCATCAGTGATCTCCCCGGCTTCGGGTACATGAAAGGCGTCCCCGAGGACGTCCGTGAGGAAATCAAGACTGATGTGGTCCAGTACGTCGAGCGTCACGCCGAGCATATTCTCCTCGGTATCCTCGTCGTGGACGGCAAGTCCGTCATCGACATCATCGACCGCCACTCCGGCCCCGACGAGATTCCACACGACGTGGAGATGTTTCACTTCCTCCGAGAGGTCGGCGTCGAACCGGTCGTCGCCGTCAACAAGATGGACAAGGTCGACGACAAGGACGACCGTTTGAACGAACTCTGTGACCGACTCGGACTGCACCCGCCGTGGCAACAGTGGCAAGAGACTATCGCACCGATCAGCGCGAAACGCAACTCCATCGAGCCGCTGAACGAGGCCGTCCGACACCACCTCCACGAGGCCCAGCGGGATGACCTGTTTCAGTTCTTCTGAACAGCGCACCTGTTCGGATCGCTCCCTAGGCGAAATAGGGGTAATCCTCCAGTAGTTTCGACCATCCTCCCGAGACGGGTTCTCTCTTCGGACGCCTCATCGAACCGCTACCGGGAAAGCTACCGCTGACAGAGCGGAGACATGATGTAAACGGGTGTTGTTTATAAAGAACTGGCAACGCGTTTGTAATCACTGAACGCGCGGAGCGCGTATGGACTCGCCGGGCAGGTTTTCTACGGTGCTGTCGTGTGGTTTTGGGTGTTTTCTGAACATCGGTAGCTTACTCCTGTGGTAGGTGGTCGGTTCGTACGTCCATCTTCTCGCGCTCGGTCCGGGCGTCGTAGTGCTGATACAGCACATCCAGAGAGACATCCATGCGCTCGCTCACCGTCTCCGGAGGAGTGTCCTGTATCAGGTGGTGAGTGATAGCGCCCCGACGGACTGCATGGGGCGACCGCGACGACGGGCACGCTGCCGGGTTCGAGGTCCGGCTGCGGGCTTCACACGTCTCCGGTGTCCGGTCGTGCGGACAACTCGCGTAGCTGCACGGGTGTAGCGCCCGCATCACCCACTTGTAGATGGTCTGCGGCGACGGTCGGCCACCGTCTTCTGTAGTGAACAGCGGCTTCCGGCCGAACTCGTCGGTTCCCTGCACACGGTCGGGGTTGTCCAGATAATCGTCGAGAATCTGGAACCACTTCGGGCCTAGATAGACCCACCGCTCGCCGGCTTCCCCGTTCTTGAGCTTCGTACCCTCCTCGATGCGATGCTCTACCCGCACCGCGTGGTCCTCAGGTAGGAGATCGTCCACATCGAGCGAGTGGACCGCACCGCGCCGCATCCCAGTACGCCATATGAGAGCAATTAGGGCGTGATCCCGACTCGCGTAGCGGTGGCGGCCGTAGTAATCGAGCGCCGCCTTTGCCCGCTCAGGATTGAGATGCACGTCCTTGCTCTCCGCGCCGTCCGGTAGCTCAGGCGCATGGACCTTCTCGCCCAACCCTTCCTCCACAGCGTCGATATCGGCCCACCAGCGTAGGGCCTGCCGGATGGTCGAGAGTTGCTTCTGTAGCGTGATGGGAGCGATGTCCCCACGGCGCCACGCCACGAAGTCCGCGATGTCGCGGCCTGAAAGCGTGTTCAGGTCCTCGATGTCGCGCTCGTCGCACCAGTCCAGGAAGTACCGGAGTCGGGTCTTCGCGTTGTTCAGCGTCGACTCCCGAACTGACGGTTCACGGTGGGTCAGGAACCGCTCAACACCAGCCTCCGGTGACAGCGGTTCGAGGTCGTCGGTCATCCGGCTACCTCCTTCAGTTTCCCGCAGACGTTGCACACGACGAGAGCGCCGTGGGCCTGCTCGTGGCGCTGCCGGAGCTCGTCTTCGTCGAGATCGGCGGCCAGCCGATTCTCGCTCACGAAGTGGCCGGCGTTGGCCTTCGACACCTGCGAGTGCATCCGTTCCCAGTGCTGGGTATCGCGGGCCTCAGCCACCTCGGGGATACAGTCACATTCTACACGCCACTGTCTCGCGCCGCTCTGACTCACGCTTGAACCTCCCCCAGTTCGCTCTGGTCGTCAGCCAGTCGGGGACCGTCCTCGGGTTGAATCTCCCGATAATCCCCGGCCCACTCGCCCAGTTTCTCGCGGACAGCATCGACCCGCTCAGTCAGCGTCTCGATGTCCGGCGCAGTGACCTTGCACTTCTGGGTATCGTCGCCGCGCTTCAGCTTGACCGTGTAGGTGAACGCGTCGTCAGTCATCGCCCAACACAGCCTTAGCGGCCTCAACGTCTCCGGCCATGGCCTGCGCACGCTGTCGCCAGTCGGCGTCAGAGACACGCTTGTCCTGAAAGCCGTTGGCGTCAGGTTCACCGTATACTTCGGTTTCCAAGTACTCCACCGCTCGAACTCGATGGGGCGGAATCTTTGCCTGTCCACCGTCCCAGTACTTGAGCCAGAGCCAGCCGGTGTCTTGGACCTTCGCGGTGGCGACGTACACCTGCCCCTGCTCGGTCACATCGACGACGGCCGGCCGCTCGTTCTGTCGGAGGTTTGCAGGGTCCGGGTCCCGCATCACTCCTCACCTCCGTTCTCAGCGCTCTCTACTTCCGCCAGCAGAATCGGGCTGTCGTCTGCATCGGGGTTTACGATGAGAGTGCCGCCAGTCGCTTCCTCTGCGTCTTCGACGTGGCCGTACAGCGACGTGGTTGGTTCGTCTGTGCGCTCTCCCTCAGGGAACGCTTCGCGGTTCCACTCAACGGCGACCGTCCCGCTCGGGAGCAAGGCACCAGCGGCCACGCGCTCGCTGTCACGGATGACAGCAACCGGCCGCGCTCGAAAGTCGGTGTATCCGCCGCTTCCGTCGGCCAGCACGCGCTCGCCGTCGATCTCCGGCTCTGTCACCGGGCCACCGATTTCGGCAGCGGCGTCAGCGTCGGGCCACCGCTCGGAGATGTCCCGGCTCATGGGCCGTCCTCCGTCGCGTCGTCACTCTCTTGACCGTCCGACTCGTCACCGTTCTTGGGGGCTCGTGAGCTACTGGACATGGCTTAGGCGGCCCCCTCTTTCCGTGGGTTCTCACTGTTTTCGTCAACACACAGGATAGTTTCGTCGCACTCGAATGGAGTTCCTGAATGCTCGTTTAGAACTTGGCGCACGTACTGAGAGTACGTCATATCGTGTTTTTCTGCCTGTTCAGCGATTCTCTCGTCCATCTCAGTTGGCATCGAGATAGACACCGAAAGGCTTCGTCGTACCATTGCGTTAGTTATCAATTAACGCCGCGTTCATATAGATTACGGAGGTTAGTATAAGAGCGCACACATCCAATTGGAGATTTCCAGTGCTATAATCACGGCTGGTGTTGATAATTAACCAAGATGCGATATTCCGGTGGCTGGATGGTCTTGGCAGACGACAGAATTCTAGAGTTCATCCGAAACGAAGGCTCTGGTAGGCCGAAAGTAATGGCGGACAGCGGATATGTTCGCTACTCACGGGGGTATATTTCCAAGCGTTGTAGGAAACTGGTTGAACACGGCTTGTTGAACGACTTGGGGAATGGCGTCTACACCATCACCGAACGCGGTGAGCGGTACTTAGACGGCGAGATAGACACGTCAGAAGACGCACCAGATGAAATCGAGTCGCAGACGGACAGCGCCCCTCCCGCTGGTGAGAACCACGAACAGGTGTAACTGATGAACCAGAGAAAGTCGGCATTCTGGATGAATCAGGTGGATGAGCGTATCATGACGTGGGTTCGAGAGAACGGGTTTGCATCTCCGGGAATCCTCTCACGAGAACGCGGCTTCGAGGTCTCTTCCGGCTATATTCGGGACCGATGCAAGTGGCTTCAGTACGCCGGTCTGCTTGCACCCGTCAGCGGAGACCTGTACGATTTGACGAGTGAGGGAATACTGTATCTGAAAGGCGAACTCGATGCAAGACACTGCCCACAGCCAACACCGAGCAGGGTCTTCGAGGACCGGTATGCTACGCCACCGGACTGGGTGGAGGCAGGCGCGAAACTAACGCTAAAATTATAACGGCTATTGGAAAGTCATTCTGGGAGTGATGCTGTTAGTGATATATCGTAGGTAGCAGCGTTGTCCTGTCCATCCGTCGGTGGCCGGGCTTCACCAAAATTCGTATTGTCAACAATGACAGTGTATTCTCCCTCCGGTGCAGTTATAGAGTTGTCATCCCCAGCAGTGTCAAGCATTGAAAGGTCTTCGTTGTACCGCATACGGTTTCCTCTCTCAAATTGCTCGAATTCCTCAGGCGATGTAAATATAACATCGAGTGGGGGGCCGCTTCGGACTGTCACGCGCAAATCAAGTGTCGCTTCCTGATTCAGTGTGAAACTGTAATGTCGGTACTGATCTTCGGTAACGGTATCGTTGTCGTCGATTATTGTTTCGGGTGTCTCAGCAGAACCAGACTGATTATCGGACACACAACCAGCCGTCAGTAGCAATGGAATACCAGCTAATACGGTGCGTCGACTGACCTGATGCATTCTATAAGTAACTGGCAATTAAAATGTAAAAAGGTGGTTGCTTTTAGAAACAATCGGTGCATCTTTTTCGGCGCTACAGCCACTCGACCTTTTCGCGCTCTCGTAGCTGCGCCTCAGGTGTGTGCGTCCCGCGGTAGTGGTCGAGGAACGTTTGTAGATCGTCCCAGCCGCCCCAGTCACAGACTACCATCGCGTCAACGTCGGCCGACCGGAGCGACGTGGCCCACGTCCGGCGGAGGTCGTGCATCCCAACGAACTGCCAGCCATCGTCTCCTGTCGACTCGAGTAAGTCGCTCGTCGCGCGGTCCATCCAACGGCGAAGGGTGCGCGTCGTAGCGTCCACGAGAGGCACGTCTGCCGCCTCCTCTCGCACGTCGCCCACAGTGCGGATGGTGGTGGCGAGGTTCGGTGGCATCGGTGTCTCGCGGTACTCGCCGGTCTTTGCGGACTCCCACACCCGGAGCATGGTACCCGCGTCAGTGTCTACTACGTGGTCCGGCGCTATATCTAGCACCTCCGCCGACCGCAGGCCACACCGCACAGCCAGCGAGACCGCTACGCGCTTCTCGGTGTCGTCAAACTGCGCGAGTAACTGCTGCACCTCTTGTTCAGATAGCCATGCCTTCATGCCGTCCTGATTCTCGTAGTTCTCTAAGTTCATCTTGCGTCCGTGAATTCTGCTTCACGGTCAAAATCCTAGAATCTTGGGGTCGTTTGGGGGTGTTTGAAGGAGAAATCGGGGTGTATCGGTCCGGGTCTGACCGCAGAACCGGACACCTATCGCGGCGAGTCGTCAGCCGGGCCGGACCGCTCAGACGACACGCACGACCACCTCCGCTGCGTCGACCACTGCGGCCCGCCCGCCGGCCTTCCACGCCGCATCTATCGGCGTGTGCCATCCCAGCGCGTGCTGTAGCGAGTCGTCCAACGCGACGAGCGCCAGCAGCACGACCGCGACGGCGTGCCTCCGGGGCCACTCGCGCCACCCCGGACGGAACGGAGCCAGTAGCACGACCGCGTTGGCCGCCAGCGTCAGGCTTGCACCGATGACCGGATACCGCGGCCACACCATCCCGAAGCTCACCAGCCCGCCCAGAACGCCGCACAGCGCCATCCACGGCTCGCGTCGTGGATCGTTGTCCCAGACGATGAGGATAGGTACCAGCGCCGCCAGCGTGGCAGTCACGTAGTGGTGCGGGAGCGCCGCCGAGCCGTCCGGTACTGCGTGGTACGGGAAGCTCACGACTGTATCATGTAGACCGCCACTAGTGCCAGCGCCGCCGCCCCTGCCAGCAGCGTCGTGTTGCCCCCGAGTCCTGCTGTGGCCGGGGCCGGCGTCATCGGCGTCTGGGCCGGTGTCGAGTCGGTCGTCGGGGCCGGCGTCGTCGGCGTCTGGGTCGGCGTCGAGCCGCCGGAACTGCTGCCCGAGCCTCCCGGCGGCGTGTAGCTTGACCCAGCCCCGCCACCCATCGGCAGGTCGCCGGGGCCGACCGGCTGGCCGTCGACGTACAGCGTGGCGTGGGACGGGATAGATGCGGAGACCACCGTGCCGGTGTAGCTGTAGGTATCCGCGCCAGCGCCTACCCCGCCGGTTATCACCCCGCTGTCGCTTACGTCGTCTCCGCCGCCTGTGTCACTGCCCTCCTGAGCGTCCCCGTCGACGGTAATCCTGTAGTCGGTATTCGGTGCGCCGTCGCTGCCTTCGATGTGGATAGTCCCCATGTTAGTTCCCTCCGTCGCTGTCGGTCTGCGTGTCTGTCTGCTGGCCCGTTGCCTCCTGCATCGCTGCCTGCTCGTCGGTCCCCGGCGGTGCCTTGTACGGCAGTTTCGAGGCGACTGCCCGCCCGAAGCCCTCCACGCGCTCCATGCCGTACCGAGTCGGCACGGCCATGCCGCCGAGGAACCACAGCAGTCCGTAAGCGAGTGTCTGTACCTCTGGAATCGGTAGCTGTGTGATTGCTGATTGCATTGTTAGATGCTGTGAGAGTGCCCGCCCGCCGTGAGTTGGTTGACTCCAACGACCGTGGTGTTGCTGTTGGACAGACCTGCCCCCGCTAGTGGCTTCTGAGAGACAGATACCCACACAGCCGAATTACCGGGTATAGACTCTGTAACAACCGTCCCGTCATGGTAGTAGAGGTCAATATCTTGGCTTTGGCTGTAATCGTTGTCCAGCTTAATCTCCGAGTAGACCCCATTTAGCGGCGTCCAGAGGTTTGAACCCATGTCCGCCCCATTCCACGGCTCCAGTATGGGGAGGCGGAGGCCATCGGTCCGGCCGCTCGTTTTGCTTGCACTGTTAGTCCCGCTTGGCTTGGAGTGATGCACAGTCGCATCGCTCGCGTGATTGCTGAGAGCGTCGGCAGCGCCGGTCTGGTCGTCCGTGACGTTGTGCGGGTTCGTCGTGTCCCCGGCGTGAGAGTTCAACTCGTTCTGTGTCGCCGTGTCAAACCCAAGATCGCCCATACCGACGGGGTATCCCGAGAGGTTCGATAGCGAGATGGCCGACTCGTCTACCGCGAGATCGTCGTTGCCGTCCAGTGTGAGAGCGTTCCCGTAGGCCACTGCAAGCGCCTGTCCCGACCGAGTGAGTGGGGCCGAGACCGTTACCGGGTCGTGGTGGTCGGCATCTGACACCGCGCTGATGTTGTCGTGCGAAATGGCCGACTCGTCTACCGCGAGATCGTCGTTGCCATCCAGTGTGAGCGCGTTCCCGAACGCCAGCGCCAACGCCTGCCCCGACCGAGTGAGCGGCGTCGAAACCGTTACCGGGTCGTGGTGGTCGGCAGGGGCTACGTTCGTCAGTTGGTCGTGGCTGATGTAGCCGGTAGCCTGCCACTCGCTGCCGTCGTAGACCTTCGCTTCGCCCTGTCCGTCGGGGCCGCCGTCCGTGTCGAACCAGAGTTCAGCGTTTTCCGGGTCGGCCGGTTCGGCGGCTTGGATGTAGTCGAAGCCACTGCCGGAGCTTGCGGAGAGTCCCGCCATCAGGCACCTCCCTCGAAGACGATGCCCACGCCGTCGCCGGCCGTGTTGGTCTTGATGTACAGGTCGGCAGTCGTCGCTCCCTCCCACTCGAAGACGTGCCCCGAGTCGGTCAGCGGTACGAACTGCTCAGAGTCGTCCCCGAGAAACACGTCCCCAGCGTTGCCGGGCAGGTAGACGACGAGCGCGGTCACACCGTCGGGAATCGGCAGGTCCGGCAGTTGCTCGGCCGCCGTCCCATCGGTGGTGTGCGTCTCGATGGTCGCGCCGGCCGGGTTCCCGACCGCCTCCTGAATCGCCTGCTGCCGGTTCTCGTTGGCCGGCGTCCGGTCGTTGCCGTCGGAGTCCTGCACCTTGTTGATGCGCTCGACTGCCGCGTTTGTGTCAAGCGTCACTGTCCGGTCACCTCCCAGCCGATGGGCTGGATTGAGTAGGTCCGCGTCGTCGTGTCTGACAGGTTGCGGACGATGATGCGGAGCTTACTGCTGAATCGTCGGGCTGGCAGCCACGTCGCGGTCAGGTCGTCAATGTCCGTCGGCGGGATCGGGGCCGGCCCATATATTTTCTCGTCGTCTCGCCACACCTCGTAACTGCTGTTGGGGTGCTTGCTGACGGCCAGCGTCGGAAGCACGAACTCCGTCACCTGCTGGGTCGGCTCGAAGGTCACGACCAGCTGCGTGCCGGGGTCGAGCGACCGTGAGATGGGGTCGTTGTACGGCACGTCCGAGGGGGAGGGTTCGGGCACGATCACGCCGCACCCCCCTCCTGCTCGATGCGCCGCCGTTGCTCCTCGATCTCCTGCTCGCTCATCTCCTCGGTCTCGGCTTTGACGTTAGTTCTCATCGGTCTCCTTGCCGCGTAGATACTTGTTGACCAGCGTTGCGATGCCTTTCCGGTGGTCCGTCCCCGACAGTTGCCGGTCGTGTCTCAGGACCGCCTTGTGCGTCCAGCGGGCTTCGATTCCGAGCGCCGCCAGACCGGACGCGCCGAGTATCGCAGCCATCTGGTAGATGATTGGGTCGGGCAGCATCACGCGCTCCCTCCCGCTGTGGCGGCCACCTGTGCGTAGGGGGCCAGCATCCACATCACCACCAGCAGGCCGACGATTCCGGCGGCCTCCTTCGGGCCGACCATGCCGTAGCCGAGCAGACCGCTCCCGGCGGTCGGGTCGGACTGTCGACGAAAGACCGGCTCATCGTTGGACGTGTCGAGTACTGACGAGAAGTCGATAGAGGGACCGGCAAGGTCGTGCTGGTCCTGTTGGTCGCCCCACTCGCCGTCATAATCAAACGCGTAGTCGTACAGGTCCCGAGCGGGGCCGGTCAGCACCGCGTCTTGGTTGTACTCCTCGCCTTCCTCGGGCGGCGTGGCGTACGCTCCGTACACGAAGTCTGCCGTCTCAGATGCCGTGGGGCCTACTCCGGTAGCTGATTGGACCGGGGAGAGCGCCCAGTCGTAGTACGTCCCGGTCGCGTCGGCCGCTAAGTCGGCCGCGGTCCCATCATCGGGTTCGAGATCGTCGGGCAACCACTCGGTCACTGCTGGCCCTCCATCTTGATGTATCCGAACCCAAGCAGGCCGATGCCGAGGAATACCGCGATAGCGGTTCTCAGGCCGCCACCCGAGCCGCCGAGAGATGCCGTCGGCATGCTTCCGGTCGAGGTCGTCGTTCCGGTCACGGTCTCCCAAAGAGAACCGCCGGCCTGCTGTATCTCCTCGGCGGTCGCCGCGACGGCCACCGGCTCGCCGTCAGCTCCGAGCGCCGCGTTCACCTCGCTATCCGGCGCGTGGCCGTCAATCTCTCCGACAGCGATGCTCTCCGCGAAGTCGTCGGCGGCTGCCTCGTTGGAGCCGAGGGAGTTGTCGCCGCCGATGCCATCGCCTTCGATGAGATCGAGGTCGGTGTTGCTGTTGTCGTTCTCCGTGCCGTCGCCGTCGTAGCTGTCACTGCCTGCCAGCCACTCTTGACGGGCCTGCTCGTCGTCGGGGAACCGCTGAAACGCCTCAGTGAACGTTCGGCTTGCTGTCGTCATCTCAAGCACTCCCCTCGATGGACAGGTACAGCAGCGCGGCGAACATCAGGACGTTCAGCGCCGAGAGTGCCATCATCACGTCGTCGGTCGTCCATCCCGACTGCTCGACCTGAGCGGTCAGCGGCCCGTTCGTCTCGCTGTTGCTGCCGGCCACCGCGTCGGCGTCGGTCTCGGTCGCCGTGAACGTCACCGAGTCCTCGAAATCGCCGGATTCTGTTGCCGATGCTCCTTCTTCCCAGACAGGCGTGTAATCTGCCGAAAACATTGGTCTGAGTGGTCTCCTACTGCCGTCCCATGTCCGCCGAGACGGCCGACGTGAGACCGTTGATCTCACTCTGGCCGACCATGGCGGGGACGTGCAGGAGCGCGTTCGTCGGCTCGGTTCCGTCGCCGTCGTTGTCCGTCCATCGCACGGTGTACGGCGCATCGAGGTACACGTCGACCGTCATATCCGTGCCGACCCAGTTGTGTAGCGGCGTCTGGGTCAGCCGCAGATACTCGGGCTGCTCGATCTGCGGGGCGTTGTGGACGAGTCCGAGGTTGCCCGTGTACACCCGCTGAGACCCGGTATCGGCGTTGCTCGCTGCCTTTCGGATTTCGAGGGAAGCCGCGGCATCACTGATGTAGTAGACGTGAACCGTGCTTTCGGTCCCCGTGTCTGTCACGTCGATGGTGTCGGCGTCGTAGTCCACCGAATCGGGCGTCCCGTAGTACTCGCCGTCGAGCCAGACAACGACGGCCTGCGTCACCGGCGAGTCAGTGACCGAGTGGCCGAGGTTGAACGTCTCCGTGTCGTCGGCCGTCGCGTTGGTCGCGAACGACTCGTAGGCCGGGATGGCGAGCTTGAGCGGGTTGCTCCGCCCCTCGCGGAGCATATGGGCCGTGGTGGCCCGGTAGCGGCCGATTCTGGACCGCTGCCCCTGCGAGTTGACCGCCGTTTCCATCTCGTCCGGCGTGATGTGGCCGGGCTGTCGGCTCGCGTTGTCGAGGCGTTCCATCAGGCTCATCGGTGATCACCGCCGTCCGTGCTGCTCGACTGCGTTGCTCTCGATGTACACCTCGGAGTTGTCCCAGTCGACCTGTGCGGCCGAGTCGGCCATCAGGTACAGCGTGTCGATGTCCCGAACGTCGATCTTCGGCACGGAGTCGCCGCCGTTGGGGGCGTTCTCCGGGGCCTGAAGCTCGATCTTCACGCTGTCGATGTTATCGACGTTGCGCTGCTCGGAGATAGTGAGCTTGACGTACTGGCTGATGTTCTTCAGCGTTTCCGAGACCTTCATCGCTGTCTCGTGGCCGGACGGCTCGACCGCGAAGTACAGCGAGGTGTTGGTCGGGAGCGGGTCGCCGTTGGAGTCGCGCAGGTCCATGTAGACCGGCATACCGCCCTGCTGGCCCTGTGCAACCGAGTTCAGGAAGCGGAGGAACTGGCCGCGCTCCGGCACGATTTCGAGGATCGGCGTCGGCCGGGGGCTGGCCGGCGCGTTCTGTGCGACTGTGACCGCTTCGGCCGTGCTGCCTTCGCTGGCGAAAATATCTTCGGACATGCTCAGTTATCTCCCGTGAACCGCTCTCGAAGCGCCTCCACGACGTGGACGCCGCCGCCGAGTGCGACCTTGCGCCCCTCGCCACCGTAGACAGCGCCGCCGACCGCGACGGTCGCCCCGTACGCCTCGTCGGGCAGGTCTTTGCCCATCTTGGTCTCAATTCCGTACTTGACTGCGGCAGGGCCGACGAACCCGACCATCACGAGGGCTACGTCCACCACGTAGTCCTGCGAGGCGAGTGTCGACGTTGCATTACCAAAATCCATGCAATCGTCCCGTTTAGGCCGGTATACCTTCAAGAACCGACGAAAAAGCGTAGCGGTCTGCTTCGGGGCGCTTCGGTCAGTACTGCGAGTCGTCCATCAGGACGCGGACCACCTCGGCATTCGACGGCTCGCTGCCGGGAAGGTCACAGTCGATGCGCTCGCGGGCTTCCTCGAACCGTTCGCTGCTCTCACCGCGCAGGGTGATTTGTGTCATCATGTGTATTCTGGGGCGTTGAGGTCGTTGCCTTCGCTTCCGTAGTGCGTGCTGTCCATTGAGACGTTTGCAGTGTTGAGCCGGCTTCGCTCGCCGTCGTCGTCTGAGTAAATCCACTCTGTGCCGGTGATAGAGCCGTCTGGGTCCTTGTGCTTCTGTAGCGACGTGGGCCGCTCTCTGTCGTCCGGCAGCAGGTTGTCAGGGAGTCCCGACGGTGGCAGGTCCGCACCGGGATCGTGCAGGTCGGCAGGGTACTGAATAGAGGTTTCGAGTGGGCCGATTTCGCCGCCGTCGAACCCTCCAATCATCCGGGCATGGCACTGTGTGAGTACGCTTTTGTCTATCTCTGCCGTCCGCTGTGTGACCCACATTGTCGACGTACCAGCGCCCCGGCCGGTCGTCGCCAGTTCTTTCACCGGCTGTGGGAGCTTCTGGCGCTGAGGGGCGACAAAGTGGGCCTCATCGACTACTACGAGTTGGTCCCGATCTAGTCGACGGACTGCCGAGGCGATACGGGTGCAGATTTCGCGCCACCTGTCGGTTCCGATTTCGGCCTTGTGCCGTTCTAAGACGATGTGCGGGTTTGCCTTCAGCACCGCCATCCAGTCCTGTACGGACCACTGTACTTCGACCGGCCCGACGATGAGATGGTCAGCTATCCCGGCTTTGACGAGTCCCCGGTACTCCGCGCAGTAGTCCATTACGACGAGCGCCGCGTACTCGCTGGCGTTGCTCTCCATCCACGCCTGAGCGTGGAAGGACTTCCCCCAGCCCGACTGTGCAACGAAAGCGAGATTCACGCATCTCCCTCCGTGCAGACCCCGGTTCGCGGGGTGTCGCCGCGCCGGAGCGGTCGGAGTCGGAGACGCTTGCGGACCCGGCACCACCACGACGGGCAGCGGTAGGTCCAGCGGAGCGGAGCGACCCCGCGGACGCGCCGAACCAGACACCGCGAGCAGCGCCTACAGATGGGGCGGCCGCAGGCGTCACACTCGCGCCGCCGTTGTTCCTCGATCTCCTGCTCGCTCATTCGTCGGTCTCGGTCTCCACGTCGACGGATTCAAGGCGGTACAGGTCGCCGTGTCCGCTCGTCTTGATGGTCTGAGCGTCCCCGTCTGCGAGGGCTTGCAGGTCGCACTCGGTGAGGGTCGCCCAGTCGGGCCGCTCGTCGGGGTCGATGGGTTCGCCGCTGCCGGCGGTCAGAACTTCGCAGATGGCCCCGGCAAGCAGTCCCGCGACGATTGGTTCGAGCCAAACGTCGTCGATGCTCATGCCAGCACCTCAGTATTCGCCTCGATGGCCTGCTCGGTCTCTTTCGACGGGCCGGCCAGCAGGTCTTCTAGAGCTGTGGCCGCGTTGAACTGCACGACTGTCTGCTCGAACTCGGAGAGCGAGACACCCCACTTCTGGCTGATGTGGTGGTCCGCAAGGTCGCGGTCGCTCGCCTCGATCTCCCCAGACTCAGCGTTGCGGTACGTGTCGGCCCACCGCTCGATTTGCTCGGTCCACTCGTCGGAGTCCATCGCGGAGTAGTGAGCGAGCGCCGCCGGGTCTCCGTCGACAGACTCGACGCACTGCTCTAACCACACCTCTGCCAGCGACGGGCCGCCGGGGGTCTGAGCGTCCACCACGTCGATGATTTCGGCCTGTCGGCCGTCCTTGTCGATGCCGGTCCGGCCGTCGTCGGGGTCGATGCCCAGGGCTTCGCGCTGGTTCACCACCGCTCGCCGCTGGGCGGACTCGATTTCTGCCAGTATCTCCGCGATAGCGTTGATGCGGTCGCTCTCGTGGGGGTTTTCCAGTTCTGCCTTTGCCTCTCGAATCTGCTTGATTTTGTCCATCATGGTCTTAGAGTAGGTCTGCACCGCTCAGTTGGTCGCTCAGTCCGTCCATCAGATCGCCGGCCATGTCGGTCTCGGTCAGTAGCACGACCGCGACGAGACCGGCTGTGCCGATAGCGACCGCCTTACCGGGGGGCACGTCGGCCCCCATGCCGGCCTGCTGTAGCCACTCGTCCACGTTCTCGTCTAGCTCGACAGGCGGGGCACGGGCCAGTTCCTCGATGTCCTCGGCGGTCTTGCCCGGCTCTCCCTCGGTCGACTCGGCAATCTCACCGAGTAGGAGCGCCAGCATGGAAACGTACTGGTCGCCCCACGTCTGCCCGTCGGGCATGGCCGGCTGGTTCGCGGTCTCGTCGGCCGCGCTGGTCTCCGGGTCGTCTTGGTCGTCGGAGTCGTCGGGGTCGCTCTCGTCGCCGCTGGCGGCCCCTGCCTCTTGCTCCACGTCGTCGGGGTCGACAGATAGCTCATCGAGCGATACGTCGGCCTGCTCGTCGGGGTCGATTTCCGGCGGCTCCTCCTCGGTCTCTCCCTCGTCGCTCTCCTGCTCGGCCGGGTCGACCTGCTCGGTCTCACTCATCTCGACCACCGCTCATCTCGCTCAGTTCGCCGCGGTGGTGTGCTGTGCCGTCGTCGAATATCTCGTAGACCTGCCCCTCATCGTCTAAGACAGTCCCGATAGAGTAGGTCAGTCCCATGCAATCTCAGCCTCCGGGTCGTCGGCCATTGGGTCGGCCTGCTCGCTCTCCTCGACTACCTCGCTGTCGACCGGCTCCGGCTGGTCGTCGTCACCGGAGAGGGCAACGAGCAGCAGGCCGAGCAGCAAGATACCAGCCACGAGGGGGACCACAGGCACCCCTCGGCCGCTGGTCGTCTGGCTGGTCTGTCCCCCGTCACGTCCCCCGCTTTGGCTGCTGTCGTCGGGGTCGTCTGGCTGGTCGTCTGCCTGCTGTGCCTGCTGTATCTGCTGGTCGTACTCGGTGGATTGGTCCATATCTTGCTGGTCGCTCTCCGGGTTCTCGGGGGTTTCAGTCTGCTCTCCCCCCTCGGTTTGCTGGTCGTCGTCTCCCTCGTCGTCGCTACCAGCCGCGCCCCCCGTGCCGGGCGGGTCGTCGTCGGGGTCGTTTGGCTGGTCGTCTGGCTGGTCGTCGTTGCTCTCTCCCTGCTCGTGCAGGAGCGGTTTGAGGGTGTCCCAGTCGTGGGCATCGCCGCCCATCGCGTTGATGTGGGACCGGACAGCCGCGAGGGTCTTGTCCTCCGTTTCTCCGTAGTCGCACCCCTCTGCGGGGCAGTAGTATGGCTCCATCATGCGTACTCCATCAGCCCGCCGTCGTCGGGCAGGGCTTCGCTCTTGGCCTCTGCGACGGCCTCTTGTAGCCGCGCATCAGCGTTGTGGCCGGTCACTTCGTTGGGCTGCACTCGCTCGGTAATCTCGACGGCCACTTCCTCGGCCACGGTCGGGTCGGGTAGGTCGCTGGCGAGGTCTCGGGGACCGGCCGGCCCGGTCAGTTTGACGTACCACGAACCGCGCTGCTGGCTGTCGAGAGCGATTTTGTGGGGGCCACCGGTCCACGTCGTCCCCTTTCGCCGCCACGCCTCCGGCGCTACCTCGTTGCCCGCGTCGGCGTCCCCCGTGAGCGTAACCTGCTCTTCGATGCTCTCCTCGGCGTCGGTGTCGACCCCGAGCGTCCCCTGCTGCTCGGTCGACCACTGCCCGGCGTCGTCGGGATCGTCGCCCGGCTGCCCCTCGTCGGCGGGGGCCGCGGCGAAGTGGTCGAGGGTCCGCACCTCGGGGATGCTCTCGGGCATGGCGTCGAGCGCGTCGAGCAGGGTGTGCAGCCGGTCGGGGTGCATCGGCTCTTGGTCGTGCGCCTCCCGTATCCGGTTGATGGCCCGCCACGCCTGCCGGGAGTTGATGACAGCTTCGCGCGCTTCGGTGAGGGCGTCGTCTAACTGGCCCATCCCGGCCTTGTAGCCGGTCCACGAGTCGCGGAGCGCCCCCGCTACCTCCGGTGTTACCTCCATCTCGGGGTACTCGTCGCCCCCGACCGTCACGAGGTCCTGCTGCTCGCTCTGCTCGGGCTGGCTTTCGTCGATAAACTGCGCGACTTCTTCCTCATCGTAGCCGCAGGTCTGGGTCAGGAACTCGCAGGCTTCGGGGTCGCCGTTCTCGCAGTGGCCGCGGGCATGGTCGCACTGGTTGGACTGTGCCGACCGGGCTGCTCTGGCCGCCTTCTCGTCGGTGGTCTCGTCGGCCGACCGCTTCCCGCTCTCTCGGCTCGCTTGCTCCATCACGTCCCGATGCTCGTCTACGGTCAGGGTTGGGTCGTAGTAGCTCGTCCAGTCCTCTACTCCCTCAGACTGGGCGATGCCCTTCACGGCTCTGGCGTGGGGGACGTTCGCCCGCTTCTTCGAGAAGTCGATGCCGTCGCGCTCGGTGTCTGAGAGAGCGACCTGTCCGCCGTCGTCGCCGCCGTCGTCGCGGCTGTCGGCCGCTTCCAGCCGCTCTTGCTCTAAGACCCACTCGGGCGTACCGTTCTCCGCCCATGCCACGGTCTTGAGCCGGCGGTCGTCGTCAGTACACAGATGCTCGCTGTGCCGGTCTCTCGCGGCGTCTGCCGCGTCTTTACTTCCGTACTCTATTCGCTCTGTCACTCGAAGATATGCCTCCGGCAGTACGGACGGACAACCTAGAAATAAAACCTGTTGCTAAGTTAATAATTAAGCAACTAAGCAAAAGACGGGAAAGCTCTGTTACTTGTCAGTGTCCGTGTCTAACTTGTGGGCGCTGTAGGACCAGTTTCCTGAAAGCAACTCTTTCAGGATTCCGAAGCGGCAGGCCTCGCACAGGATTATATCAACTGGCTCTTTCGCATCCGCGTCCCGGTTTCGGTATCCCACAGGCACGCGATTCTTAGCCGTCATGACGAGGGAGCCGCATGCCGCACAGTCGGTGTGGGGCTGTTCAGTACAGTCTGACTGCTGCTCACTCATCGGTTCGGGCACCTCCCCAGTCCCGTGCATCTCGCCGGGTAAGATGAGTCTGTAGCGGGTCAGTGAGTGCGCCGACCTGTCGCCGCTCGTCGTCTTCGATGCCAGCCAGCAGTTCGTCGCGCATAGTCGTCTCAGTCATCGCTGCCTCCGTCGAGGTCGTCCATCCGGGTGAGTGGATGCACCGCGACACGGCCCCACTGAACGGCCATAAACGGGGTATCTCCGAGCGGGCGCAGAACTCCATCCTCGATAACCTCTTTCCCGGTGCTTGGAAACGTGCTTTCAGAGAGTTCGTCTTTGGCTTCCTCGATGGAGATAATTCGTTTCTCCTCGCAGGCCAGAGCCAGATAGGCTTTCGACAGTTTCGGGTCCTGAGGGGCGAGATAGGGGGTATGTTCGGCGTCGGGTAGATACTCGTCGAGCGCGTTCCGCACTACCTCACTCTTGGCGGCCCCGTGGGCGTCGACATGGCTGGTGAAACGCTCCGCGAGAGTGCCTGATAAGCGCGCTTCGGCCCGTTCTTCGGCCTTGTGTCTGTCGTTGCTCTCGTAGTCGCCGGGGAGTCGGCTGCCGGACCCGCTCATGCTTCCCTCCTGTCCGCAGATTGGGGTTCGGTTGCGGACACAGATGAAACGGGGGTCGGAGTACCCCGCATCCGGGTGGCGGTGAACCATGGGTTCATTTCGAGTGGACCATATGGTGGCGGACACCCCCCCACACCCCGTTCTGAGAGTGTGGTGGGTGGGTCCCCCGTCATCGACGGCACCCCGCAGTCTTCTCTCTGGCGTCGGCCAGCAGATTACCGACAGTACCAGCCGCTCGGTCGGTGTAGCGAGCGAACTCCCGAACGCCGAAGCTACCGAGGTCACAGGCGAGGTAGGCGTCGAGTTGGGCAGGAGGAAGGTGGTCGTAGGCAGTCGGGTCGGCATCGAGGAGGAGCCATGCTGGTGGCTCTGGGTACTCGCGGCCGGTATCGAGATGTGCGACGACGATCTGCCCACGGACCCACTGCCACCACAGCGAGGCGACGTGGGCACACCAACCGTCGTTGTAGTGGTAGCCCTGACAGTCGCACTCAGCGACGAGTGTACGGCTCTGTAGCGCCCAGAGAACGCGGTGGTAGCCGTCGCCGTCGGACAGGCTCACGATGCGCTCGGCATCGTTCACGGCACCGCCGTCGTCGCTCTCCTGCTGGGCACGCTGCCATGCCGTCGAGAGTGTCCAGTCGTCGGGCATCGACAGAGTGGGCGGCCCACCAACCGTTCCGGGGAGATCGTCGCTTGGCTGCCAACTGCGCTCGGCACGGCTCATCAACAAATCCCCCCGTTTTCCTTCGCCAGAGTCGCAGACAGCGACGGGGTGAATCCCGTAGCATAAATAATTCGCTCAGAAACCGCTGTAGTTTTCAGAAGACTCTCGGCGAAATAGGTTAGTTGGGTTCTGAACCCGGCGAAAATAGGACCTTCGAAAGGGTCCAAAGTCGCTATGGACTCGCCGGGATTTGAACCCGGGGCCTCTTCCTTGCGAAGGAAGCGATCTGCCACTGATCTACGAGCCCGCGTGGTCTGCCACTCGAACGCGGAGTTATAAAAACCCTGCGCGTGAGAGCGGCCTTCGATAGCGATTCACACTGTCCCGGCCAGCGGTTCGGACGGGCGTACACAACGACGCTGTCGCAAAGCGACAGTTCCCCGAGGGTTAGTCCTCGAGGACGATCTCGATGGAGACGTCGTTGGGAACTTGGATGCGCATCAGCTGGCGCAGTGCCCGTTCGTCGGCGTCGATATCGATGAGCCGCTTGTGGACGCGCATTTCCCAGTGCTCCCACGTCGCGGTCCCTTCACCGTCGGGGGACTTCCGGGTGGGAACTTCCAGCGTCTTGGTGGGGAGCGGAACCGGACCGGAGAGTTCGACACCGGTCTTGTTCGCGATCTCCCGCACATCGGCGCAGATGTCGTCGAGGTCCTCGGGGCTTGTGCCCGCGAGCCGAACGCGTGCCTGCTGGGACATACGTTATCGCTCGTTGACGCTGAGGACTTTGCCGGCGGCGATGGTCTGGCCCATGTCGCGGATAGCGAACGAACCGAGCTCCGGAATCTCGGAGGACGGCTCGATGCTGAGCGGCTTCTGTGGGCGGACCGTCACGACGGCAGCGTCCCCGTTCTGGATGAAGTCGGGGTTCTCCTCGGCGACCTCGCCGGAGGACGGGTCGATCTTCTTGTCGATGGACTCGACAGTACAGGCGACCTGTGCCGTGTGGGCGTGGAAGACCGGCGTGTACCCTTCCGTGATGACGGACGGGTGCTGCATCACGACGATCTGAGCCTGGAAGGTCTCGGCGACCGATGGCGGGTCGTCGGCCGGACCACAGACGTCACCGCGTCGGATGTCGTCCTTGCCGACGCCGCGGACGTTGAACCCGACGTTGTCACCGGGCTCGGCCTTCGGGACTTCCTCGTGGTGCATCTCGACGGTCTTCACTTCACCGGAGACGTCAGACGGCTGGAAGCTGACGTTGTCGCCCGTGTTCAGGATACCAGTCTCGACACGGCCAACCGGGACCGTACCGATACCGGAGATGGTGTAAACGTCCTGAATCGGCAGTCGGAGCGGCGCGTCCGTCGGCGGCTCCGGAGCCGGCAGGTTGTTGAGTGCTTCCAGCAGGATTTCGCCGTCGTACCAGTCCGTGTTCTCGGACTCCTCGGCGACATTGTCGCCTTCGAACGCCGAGAGCGGGATGAACTTGGCGTTGTCAGGGTCGAAGCGGACCTGCGTGAGGAGGTCCTTGACCTCTTCGACGACCTGCTTGTACTCGGACTCGCCGTAGTCGACGAGGTCCATCTTGTTGACGCCGACGACGAGCTCGCCGATGCCCAGAGTGCGGGCCAGGAAGACGTGCTCCTGCGTCTGCGGCTGAACGCCGTCGTCTGCGGCGACGACCAGGACGGCGTTGTCGGCCTGGGACGCGCCGGTAATCATGTTCTTCACGAAGTCGCGGTGACCAGGACAGTCCACGATGGTGAAATCGTAGGCGTCGGTGCTGAACTCCTGGTGGGCGATGTCGATGGTGACACCACGCTCACGCTCTTCGGCGAGGTTGTCCATGACGTAGGCGAACTCGAATCCGCCCTTGCCTTTCTCCTCGGCTTCTTCTTTGTGCTGTTCGATGACGTGCTCCGGTACCGATCCTGTCTCGTACAGGAGTCGGCCGACGAGCGTGCTCTTCCCGTGGTCGACGTGGCCGATAATGGCCAGGTTCTGGTGTTGTTCGTCGCTCATTGTTATCTCTCACGCGCAGAGGCGCTGTATCGGGTTTATTAGCTGGTGGTTCATAAAACGATTTCGAAAGCGTGTAAGCGTCAGGCCGTCGCTTTCTTGCGATTCGGCACTCTATGGCATGGTAGTGTGCCACCAGATAGCTTGGTCAAGCGGACGGCCGATACCGGCAGTCACGGCCGGGTCTGTGGCTTTCGGAGTGCCAAACAGGACTGGTGGCTGGGAAACGTGATGAATGTGAAGAACGACGCGGCCGCGTCGGAGATCCTGCTGGCCCGTTACAGTCGGCCGATGTCGGCAAGCACTGCGCTCGCCGTCTCCGGACCGCCGGCACCACGACCGGAGATGTTGAGCTGGCCGGCGTGTTCGGTCTCCAGTTGGGCGATGTTCCGCGTGCCGGAGACGGCAAGCGGCGCGTTGTCCGGGACGAGTCGCGGGCCGACGCGGACGGAGCCCTCGACGACCTCGGCGATGAGCCGGACGGTCCGGCCGTCCGCCCGCGCGAGTTCGAGCGCGCTGCCGGAGATTTCCTGAATCCCCGTGACCTCGGCATCGTCGAGGGTGTACTCCGTTTCGTCGTCGGACAGAACGTTCGCGATGATGACGCCTTTCAGCGCCGCGTCGGTGCCGTCCACGTCGAAAGTCGGGTCGGCCTCGGCAACGCCGAGGTCCTGCGCTTCCGCAAGGACGTGCTCGTAATCGAGACCCTCGGTCGCCATCCGCGAGAGGATGAAGTTCGCCGTGCCGTTGAGCACCCCGCGGACGGCGGTGATATGACTCGGGTCGAAGTCGTCGATGGTCGAGAGGACCGGCATCGCACCGCCGACAGTTGCCTCGAACAGCACGGACCCCTCGCTTTCGCGTTCCAGCGCGCGAACGTCGGCGTAGCGCTCGGCAACCGGGCCTTTGTTCGCCAACACGGCATGGCGGTCCCGTTCAAGCGCAGCCTGTACGTGGCTGAATCCCGGTTCAGCGTCGCCGAGTGTCGTCGGCGTCGCCTCGACGAGCACGTCGTACTCGGCCGAGAGTGCGTCTTCAGGTGCGTCACTGCCGACGACGCCGTCGGTCCGCTTCCGGTCGAGGGCCTCGGCAGTATCGATACCGTCGCTATCGATAACGGCGCTACTGGAGTCAGCGAACGCAGTAACTGAATGGCCGTGGTCGCTCGCTAATTCGACGACGGAGGAGCCGACTGCGCCGGCTCCGATGACGGCGATTCTCATGCCTCACCTCCTGCAGCGAGCGGCTCAATGACATGGAGCCCTTTTTCATCGGCAACAGTCCGAATAGCGGACATCGTCTCGTCGACCGCACCCTCCTCCGTCGCCAGTCGGATGCGCGCACTGGAGGCATCGTCCGTGCCCTCCGGTGCCGACAGCGAAAGATCGGTCACAGTCGCGTCCGTGGACTCGTGAATCCGCGAAAGCGTGTCAGAGAGGTCTGTGTTGACGAGGTGGCCGGTGAGAATTATCGTCAGCGCCTCGCTGTACTGCTCGGCTCCGGCCTGAATGACGTTGATCCCCGCGTCCCGGAGTGCGTCGACGATACCGTCGAACCGCTCGGGGGTCGCCTCCAGATCGACCTCTACGGGGATGTGACCTCGCGGGGTCACGTTCCCCCGCTCGTGGAAGATAGAGAGGAGGTTCCCGCCGTTGGTGGCGATGGGCTCGAGCGCCCGCAGCAGTTCGCCCGGTTCGTCGACCAGTTCCAGCCGAACTGTGTAGGACCGTACCTCGTCGGTCGAGTCGCTCATCGCCCGCTCACCTCCTGAGTATCTCGGCTCATTGTGGGAGACTCAGCAGGGGCACGTATAAGAAACCGTTCGTTTGGTCGCGTCTATGGCAGAAAGCGGTCGTATAGGTCATCGATCCACTCGTTGTATGCCTCGCCCCGAGTCGACCCCCAAGGATTACGCGAGAAGTAATACATCGCCGCGAACATCCCCGCAAGTGTCAGCGCCAGCCCCGTCGGCAGGACGAAGCTCCAGATGAACGTCGACGTGCCGGCGATGACGGCGGCTACGAGAAGGTCCACAATCTGATGCAGGCGGTCGTTCATACCGCTCTGTTCGACGGCGGTCGACCTAAACGTAGGGCACAACCCTACTGGTGCCGAGACAGACAGGCGAGCGCTACGTTTTTTTGCCTGACGGCAGAGCGTTTCGCGTGTGTTCGCCCTCCAAGCTACATCGCTGTCGACAGGCGTAGCGCTGTTGGTCTTCGGAACGTTCGCCGTCGTCGGAGCGGGCATCGGCGCAGTCGGGAGCGCAGTCGCCCAACGACTCTCGAACCCCGTTGCCAGATACCGGCAGTTGTTCCTCGGCATCGTTCTCCCGTTCACGCTGCTGTCGTACGTCATCTTTCTCGTGGTCGGACTCGGCCACTTGATTGCCGGTGGACAGACCGGAGTAGTCAGCGCAGTGCTAGCGACGTTTGCCGAACTGCTTGCCGCCGGTATCGTCGGGCTGGCCGCTTACGCGCCAACCGTTCCGGGTATCCGTAGCGTTCGGGACATCGAACTCTCGACCGGCCAAGCGGTCGTCCGGATGGGGCGATACGTCCTCGGAATCACTGCGTTGGTGACTGTCGTCGTGGTACCGCTCGAAACTGGGCTGTCGCCCCCCGCATTGCTGGCTCTCGTTGCCGTTTTCGCTGTCACCGTACAGGCCGTTTCCCCGTGGGTCATTCCGCTAATACGGTCGGTCGATAGACCGGACGAGGCGACAGCGGAGACACTAGCGCGACTCCAAGAGCGTGCGGGACTTACTGTCCGAGACGTTCGGGTGTTCGACACCGAACAGGAGAGAACCGCGAACGTGACTGTCCGCGGCGTCCCCGGGTATCGTCGCCTGTTCGTGACGAGTACGTTCCTCGACGTGTTCGACGACGAGACGGCAACGGCCCTCCTCGCAGTCCAAGCTGGCCGGCAGAACGCCCGGGTGCTTACCCGAGTCATGGGTGGTTTGCTCATTGCAGTGGTCCCGCTGTTTGTGGCACTCGCCGACATCGGCCCGCTGTGGCCCCTCGTCGGGGCGAGTCTCGGGCTTTTCACTGTCGGTCTGTGGGTCACTCGCCGCGGCGTCCGGGCAGCCGACGACTATGCGGCCGAGCGCGTCGGCCCGGACGCCGTTGCCGACGCGCTCGAACGGTACGCCGACGTTCACGACATGGAACCGTCCCGCCGACGGTTCGCTAACCCGTTCTCGAAGTCGCCGCCGCTGGGGAACCGAATCGACCGGTTACGGGAGCAAGCGGGTGAATAGGGCAGTCCTGTAGCGAAGCGAAGACAAGAGAACGACGAGTAAGCATACCGCGCGCCGAAGGCGCGGGGTTTCGCTTCTCGCGACCAGCGGGAGCGAGAAGGGAGTTTTTAGCGTAGATTTTTACGAACCCGCTCCCCACAGCGCGCTCGAAGAGCGCGCGAGGAGAGGGGGTGACGTAAAAAGGTACTTAGAAGTAGTCGATAGCCGGGTTCAGTTCCTGCTTCATGCCCTTGCGCTCGCGGATCTCGCTGATCTTGTCCGGCTGGAGGTTGTCAGCAAGGACCTGGAAGCCAGCGTTCTCGGTGTTCCAAGAGGCACGGCCCTCGGTGGCCGAGCGGATGTCCGAGGAGAAGCCGATCATCTCATCGACCGGCGCGACGCCTTCGACGACCATCAGGTCGCCTTCTTGGTACATGTCGTCGACGCGGCCACGGCGGCCCTGGATTTCGCCGCTCGCAGCGCCCATGTGGTCGTTGGGCACGTCGATGCGGACCTGCTGAATCGGCTCCAGCAGCTTGATACTGGCGTCGATGAGTGCGTTGTGCACGGCCTCACGCACCGCAGGGATGACCTGAGCCGGACCACGGTGGATGGCGTCCTCGTGGAGGCGGGCGTCGTGGAGACGGATGAGCGACCCCTGAACCGGCTCGGACGCGAGCGGACCGTCGTCGAGGGCCTCTTCGAGACCTTCGATGACGAGTTCCATCGTCTCGTTGAGGTGCTGGATACCCTTCGTCTCGTCGAGCAGGATGTTGGTCCCGTGGATGTGCTCGATGTTCTGGGAGTCGTCCTTGTCCATGCCAGCGTCCTGCAGCGCTTCACGGCGCTCCAGTTCCGGCATGTCCATCGACGCTTCGCCCATCTTGATCGTCTCGACGATGTCCTCGCCGAGCGGCTCGATGCTGATGTAGAAGCGGTTGTGGTTGTTCGGCGAGCGACCTTCGACTTCGCGGCTGTCGTCCTGTGGGGCCTCGCGGTAGACAACAATCGGCTCACCGGTGTTGATCGGGATACCCTGATTGCGCTCGATACGCTGGCCGATAACTTCCAGGTGCAGCTCACCCTGCCCGGAGATGAGGTGTTCGCCGGTGTCTTCGTTAATTTCGACCTGAATGGTCGGGTCTTCCTTGGCGACCTGCTGGAGCGTCTCGATGAGCTTCGGCAGGTCGTCCATGTTCTGTGCCTCGACGGACTTCGTGATGACCGGCTCCGAGATGTGCTCGATAGACTCGAACGGTGTCATCTCCTCGCTGGAGACAGTGGAGCCAGCGATGGCGTCCTTGAGGCCCGTGACAGCGGCGATGTTCCCGGCGGGGACGCGGTCGACCTCCTCGCGCTCGCCACCCATGTAGATACCGACGCTCTGGATGCGGTTCTTGCCCGCAGTGCCGGAGACGTACAGCTCCTGACCCTTCTCCAGCGTGCCGGAGAAGACACGCCCGGCGGCGATTTCGCCGGCGTGAGGGTCGACACCGATGTCGGTGACCATCAGGACGACTTCGCCGTCCTCGTTGACCATCGCCATGTCGTCGGCGAGCTGGGATTCGGCGTCACCACGCCAGATACGCGGAACGCGCATCGGCTGGGCGTCGACGGGGTTCGGGAAGTGCTCACACACCATGTCGAGCACCACGTCGGACAGCGGCGTGCGCTCGTGGAGCTCCTGACGGTTGTCGTTGCGCTCTAGCTCCATGATTTCGCCGAAGTCCATGCCGGTGCGCTGCATCGACGGCATCGAGACGCCCCACTTGTACAGCGCGGAGCCGAAGCCGACAGTCCCTTCCTCGACGGAGACCGTCCAGTCCTCGATGTCGTCCATCTCCTCGGTCATGCCGCGGATGAGCTCGTTGACGTCCTGAATGACCGCGAGCAGGCGCTTCTGCATCTCCTCGGGTCCTTCCTGAAGCTCGGAGATAAGGCGGTCGACCTTGTTGATGAACAGCGTCGGCTTGACACCCTCGCGGAGCGCCTGCCGAAGCACCGTCTCGGTCTGGGGCATCGCGCCCTCGACAGCGTCGACAACCACCAGCGCGCCGTCGACGGCACGCATCGCACGGGTCACGTCGCCACCGAAGTCGACGTGGCCGGGCGTGTCGATGAGGTTGATGAGGTGGTTCTGGTCCTCGTACTCGTGGGTCATCGAAACGTTAGCCGCGTCGATGGTGATCCCACGTTCCTGTTCGTCTTCCTCAGTGTCCATCGCCAGCTGTTCGCCGGCGGTGTCGTCGGAAATCATGCCGGCACCGGCCAGCAGATTGTCTGTCAGTGTCGTCTTTCCGTGATCGACGTGAGCAGCGATGGCGATGTTCCGGATGTGCTCCGGATCGTCCATCAGTGTCTCACATTCTTGGACGATTTTCTTACGTCGGCCCATTATACAGCTTCCTATCAACAGCAGGGTCAAAAGGATAGTGTTTCACTACGGCCGTGACCGCTCGAAATTCGGCCGTTCGCGTGGCATGGTCTGGCATTCCGACCGGTCGGTATACTGTCGGCTGTAAGCTCGTGAAGAATATTGCCACTGCGGGGTAGCGAATGTATTCGCGAAGTAACAGCTAGCAGTATAGCCGAGGTGTATGCCCAGCGATTATAATTATTTGCAGTGGCATGAGTAATGATTGCAAAGGTATTAGCGCCAGCCAGCGGACGGGAGTGTATGACTCGACATCCACACCTCGACACAATCGCGGTCGATACCGAGACGGCGTCAGCAGCAGGGGATGTCACGCTCCCGATACACCTCTCGTCGACCTACGAACTGCCCGGGCTCGACACGGACCTTTCGTTAGAGGACGTCGACCCAGAGAAAGGGGAGTTCCTCTACTCGCGACTGTCAAACCCGACGCGACACGGCCTCGAACAGGAGTTAGCCGCGCTAGAAGGCGGAGAGCGCGCCTACGCATTCAGTTCGGGGACAGCAGCCGTTGCAACAGCGGTGCTCTCACTGGTCGAACCGGGTGACCACGTCGTTGCGTTCGACGACCTGTACGCGGGTACGCGACGGATGTTCGAAACGCTGTTCCGGGACCAGCTTGGTGTCGACGTAGAGTTCGTCGACGCGACTGATGTCGACGCTGTTGCGGCCGCGATGACGCCGGCAACGGAGTTGGTCTGGGTCGAAACACCAACGAATCCGGGCATCAAACTGTGCGACATCGACGCGATTGCAGCCGTTGCCGCCGACTACGGCGCGACGGTCGGGGTCGACAACACCTTCGCAAGTCCGTACTTCCAGCAGCCGCTATCGCTCGGTGCGGACCTCGTGGCTCACAGCACGACGAAGTACCTCAACGGTCACAGCGATGCTGTCGGCGGTGCGCTGATTACCGACGATCCCGAGGTGGCCGAACGGGTGGAGTTCCGCCAGCAGATCGCGCTTGGGAATATGCTCGCCCCGTTCGACAGCTATCTCATCTCGCGGGGCATCAAGACGCTGGGCGTCCGGATGACCCGCCACGAGAACAACGCTATGACCCTTGCGCAGTACCTTGACGAGCACGAACGCGTCGAAGCGGTCCACTATCCGGGATTGGAAAGCCATCCACAGCACGACCTCGCTTGCGAGCAGATGCAGGGCTTTGGCGGCGTGCTCTCGTTCGAACTGGCTGGGGACATGGCCGACGCCAAGCGCTTTCTCGAAGCCCTAGAGACGGTTACACTGGCAGTCAGCCTTGGCGGCGTCGAGAGCTTGGCGGAGCTCCCGGCGGCGATGACGCACGAACCGCTCTCACCGGCGGCACGGGACGAACTCGGCATCTCTGATACGCTCATCCGGTTATCGGTCGGTATCGAGGCCGTCGAGGACCTCCGGGCCGACCTAGAGCGCGGTTTCGCGGCGCTTGAGTCCTGATAGGCCACTGTGTGCGAACGGTGCCCCCACCCATGGATTAATAGCTCTTCAGCCCATGAGAGAGTGACACATGGACGTGCATGTGCAGGGTGGGCCGGCCGAACCGTTTCTCGGAGCGAGGGACCTCTTCTCGACGGAACACGACCTGAACCGACCGGTGACCGTCCGGGTCCGGGAGGACCCAGACGAGCGTACCCGCGTCAGCCACAGCGACGACGCCCACAAGCTGACAATCTCCCGTCAGGCCGCGACGAGCGCGATGGCCCGCGAGCTGGCGTTACACGAGTACGCACATATGCGCCACCACGAACGGGGGCATCCGTCACACACCCAGTCGACGCGGGAGGCGATCTATCTCGCGCTGGCGGGGCACTCGGTCGAACAGCGGAAGCTCACGCACTGCTACCAGATCGCCAACCACATGAAAGACGTCTACGCCGACGACATCTGGATGCCGGTGGTGCCCGGCGACAAGCTGGTGCCGTTTCTGGAGGCCAGCCTCGCAGCTGCCGTCGCGGACCGGCCCGGCGACCCGCCGGCTTGGGGCCGTTCAACAGCGTCGACCCGGATACGCCACCACAGCGAACCGGCCGCACGGTTGACGCCGGCCGCAGACCCGGACATCACGGCCGTCAACGCCGCGTTTGCCCTTGCGCTGTGTGAGCGTCACGAGCTGGTCGATTCGGGCCACCGGCTGTACGACCTCGCCCACGCCGCGGCCCAAGACGCCGAATCAGTCGATATCACGGAGTTCAAGCGTCACTTCGCAGCACTCTCGCCCGAGCCGGACGAGTCCGAATTCCGGAAAGCACTCGTCGACGTGACTCGGGCGTACGCTGGTGACGGCGGCGGTCGCGCGGCGGACTGACACTGAATGAGTTAGTGCTATCGGGTCACTAACGGTCGGTGTTGTCACACGCAAGAGATGGCCGCGTCGCTATCGACTGCTGGTTTCACTAACAGCCAAATGCGAATTAACCGGCAGAACTGTTTTTGCAGGGACTTGTGAACTAGTTGACTATGACCGGAGCGCTTCGCGGCCGACATCTCGACGGCGAGGCGGATGTCGTCGGCGAACGGATTCGGGTATTACACATCGACGACGACCCTGACTTCGTGGCTGTCGCAGCGGATTCTCTGGAGGCCGCAGACGACCGTATCTCCGTCGAAACCGCGACCAGCGCACGAGACGGGCTCGACCGGCTCGCCGAAAACGGATTCGACGCTGTCGTCTCCGACTACGACATGCCGAAGATGAACGGCATCGAACTGCTCGATGCGATTCGGGAGACGAACCCGGACCTGCCGTTCATTCTGTTCACCGGCAAAGGCAGCGAAGAGGTAGCCAGCGAAGCGATCTCGATGGGCGTAACCGACTATCTGCAGAAGTCGTTCGGGGTCGAGGTGTACGAACTACTGGCGAACCGCATCGAAAACGCGGTCTCCGAGTCCCGCGCGAAGCGACAGGCCGCCGAGTCAGAGCGTCGCGTCCGTGAACTCACCGAAGCGACTAACGACATCCTCTGGGAGTTCACGGCCGACCTGAGCGAACTGCTCGTTATCAACTCCGCGTACGAGGACATCTGGGGACGGTCGGTGGCCGATCTTCGGGACAATCCCTACGACTTCCTGAACGGCATCCATCCCGAAGACCGCGAACTGATGAAAGACGCGATGCGGCGTCTCATGGACGGCAAGTCGGCCGACGTCGAGTGCCGTGTCAATGCAACAGAGGAGTATCAGCGCTGGGTCTGGATACAGGGCGAACCGATCACTAACGGCGACGGCGAGATAGTTCGCGTCGCCGGGTTCGCCCGCGACGTTACCGAGCGGCGGAGCCGCGAGCGTGAACTTGAAGCCACCAAGAACCAGCTCGCGGAACACAACCAGACACTCCGGCAGCTCTACGAGATCAGCGCCGACCCCGACGCCTCGTTTGAAGAAAAGATCCAAGGGGTCCTGAATCTGGGCCGGGAGCGTCTGGGGACCACTGGCGCGTTCCTGTCCTCGAACGATACTGACCGCGATGAGTTCACCATCCGCTATGCGAGCGGGAACGACGAACGGCTCAAACTGGGGACCGTCACGCCGCTATCGGAGTCGTACTGCCGGAAGATTATCGACACAGGGAACATCATGGCAATCGCAGACGCGTCCGAAGAAGGATGGGGGTCAGACCCGGCATACGAACGGTGGGACTACGAGACGTACATCGGCGGCGAGGTTCGTGTCCGTAACGCGCATTCAGGAACGCTCTGTTTTGTCGACCGGTCACCCCGCGAGACTCCCTTCACCGAGGACGAGAAGACGTTCGTCCATCTCGCGGCACAGTGGGTGAGCTACGAACTCGAACGCCAGCAACGCGAGCAACGCCTCGAACGGTACAAGGAGTACACCGACGACATGCTGGACGCCATCGACGACGTGTTCTACGTCCTCGACAGCGACGGCCGCTTCCGGCGCTGGAACGAAAGCCTGCTGAACGTGACCGGCTACTCAGCCGCCGAAGTAGCTGGGGCACACGGAGCCGAGTTCTTCCCGGAGGAGCATCAGGACCTCGTTGGGGCCGCTATCGAATCGGTGTTCGATGGCGGCACCACCCGTGTGGAAGTGCCGTTTATTACGGAAGGCGGGGAACAGATCCCCCACGAGTTCACGGCGACCCGCGTCGAGGACCCCGATGGGAACCCGATGCTGGCCGGTATCGGCCGGGACATTACCGAGCGGAAGGCACGCGAGCAGGAACTGACGCGGACGAAGGACCTCCTTGACCAAGCCCAGCGGATCGCGAGCGTCGGCGGGTGGGAGGTAGACGTGACAGACGAGCCGCGGGATATGACGGTGACAAGTGAGTTCTACCGGATACACGGACTGGGGCCGGACGATGAACTGAGCATCGAATCCATCATCGACCTGTGCCACCCCGACGATAGGGACGTTGTCAGGACGGAGTTCCAGCAGGCGATAGAGACAGCCGAGGGGTACGACATGGAGGTGCGTATCGGCAGCGATGAGCACTACCGATGGGTCCGTGCACTGTGTGAGCCAGTCACCGAGAACGGCGACGTGGTCAAACTTCGGGGCTCCGTGCAGGACATCACCGACCGAAAGCTCCGGGAGCGCGAACTGGAGGAGACGCGCGAGCGGATGGAAATTGCGCTAGAAACCACCAATACGGTCGTCTGGGACCGTGAGTTCGAGTCCGGTGACCTGTCGTACTACCCCGGGTCCGAGACGCTGTACGGCACAGATATCGGGTCGCTAGACGAGTTTTTACCACTGGTCCATCCAGAGGATCAGTCAGACGTGGCGGCCCGCATCGAATCAGCGGCCGAGACCGGGATGTACGAAGCCGAGTTCCGGATCATCCGTGACGGCGAGGTCCGGTGGATGGAGGCGAAGGGCCGCGTCGAATCCGACGGCGACGGGACGCCGGTTCGGGCAATCGGTATCGACCGTGATATCACCGAGCGCAAGCACCGCGAGCAGGAACTGGAGGACACGAACGAACGTCTCGAAGAGTTCACCAGCATCGTCAGCCACGACCTCAGGAACCCACTATCCGTCGCCGAGGGGCGCGTCGAACTGGCCCAACAGGAGTCCGACAGCGAACATCTCGACAGCGCCAGCGACGCACTCGCGCGAATGCGGACGCTCATCGATGACCTACTCGCGGCTGCACGCGACGAGCAGTCGGCGGTTGACGCTGGCGTGGTGGCGCTCGCGGACACGGCCGAACGGTGCTGGAACAACGTCGAAACCAGCGACGCCGAACTCACTGTCGAGACAGACGCCGTCGTTCGTGCCGACAGAAGCCGATTGGGACAACTGCTCGAGAACCTGTTCAGCAACAGTGTGGAGCATGGCTCCACAAGCAGTCGGCCAAGGGCCGACGACAGCGTGGCACACGGCGGCGACGACGTGACAGTCACCCTCGGGGAACTTGACGATGGGTTCTACGTCGAGGACGACGGCGACGGCATCGACGAGGCGGATCGGTCGCGCGTGTTCGAGACCGGATACTCGACGTCGGACGACGGAACTGGGTTCGGGCTCTGGATCGTCGCGGAGATCGCCGACGCCCACGGCTGGACGGTAAGCATCGACGAGGGGAGCGACGGCGGCGCGCGGTTCGAGATTACCGGCGTCGAGGTCGTGGAGTGACGGGATCGAGAGCCGATGGAATAGCTGCAGCCGCGCACGGCAATCAGTTTAGATCGGAACGAGCGGCGACACCGCGAGCGCGATTCCGACGGCGAGCACCGGGTAGTCACGGCCAGCAAAAGAAAGCGGCGGGAGCGTCGGGTTCCACGCGAAACAGCGGGCTCGCAGGGCGACCGAGAGCCGGTCCGAGCGGTCGAGCGTGCGTTCCAGCGAGCGAACGGTGAGCAACCTGACACGGTCCCACAGCGGGCGGTCCGCACCGCCGCGAGCGTGGATTGCGTCGCGCACCTCCCGAACGTCCGCGAGCACAAGGGGGAACAGACGGACGACCAGCGCCATCCCGATACCGAGTATCTGACCGGGCTTGCCGGGAATCAGGCGCTGGACCGCCGCCCGTGTGTGCCGGACCGGCGTCGACGTGAGGTAGGCGGCGCTGACGAACAACACCGGGAGGATGCGCCCGACGTACAGCGCCGAGCGGAGCGCCGGCTCGACCCGAAACCACGGCGGACCGAACGCGATACCAGCGACCAGCGGGGCCAGCGCCAGCACCGTAAGGACGACCCGATAGGCGCGCAGGACGGCCAGCGGTGAGAGCCGGGCCGCTGCGAGCGTCACCAGCGCGAACGCGGTCGTGCCGACGAGCCACGGTAGCGTCGGGTGAGCAATCGCGGCGATAGCGAGGCCGAACTGGACCAAGAGCTTCGACCGCGGGTCCAGCCGATGGGCAAACGTCGACCCGGGCCGGTAGCTCAGCATCGCGGGTCTCGGACGCCGAGGTCCGGGAGGGTATCGAGTGCTGCTGACGGCGACTCGTCAAAGACGACCCGCCCCTCGTGCAGCGCGACGAGGCGGTCGGCCCGTTCATGGAGGTCACGGAGGTCGTGAGTGACGACGATGATACCCGTCCCATCGGCGGCCAGCGCGTCGAGGTGGGCAAGCACCGACTCCCTAGCCGGCCAGTCGAGCCCGACAAGCGGCTCGTCGAGCACGAGGTAGTTCGGCTCCATGGCGAGCGCCCCAGCGATAGCGACGCGGGCCTGTTCGCCGCCCGAGAGGGCGTCGATACGGGTATCGGCGGCCCCACCGAGGTCGACAGCGTCGAGCGCCGCTTCGACACGACGGTCGATCTCGTCCCTGTCGAGTCCGAGGTTCTCCGGGCCGAATGCCACATCTGCGCCGACGGTCGCGGCCACGAACTGGTCGCGGGGGTGCTGGAACACCATCCCGATCTGCGTCCGGGCGACAACGGGATCGTCCGTCACATCGGTCCCGTCGACAGTGACGGTGCCGGCGTCCGGCGTCAACAGAGCGTTGAGATGCCGGACGAGCGTCGTCTTGCCGCTCCCGTTTGGCCCGACGAGCAGGCAGTACTGGCCGTCGGGTATCGACAGCGTGACCCCGTCGAGGACGGCGACAGCACCGTACTGGTAGCGCAGGTCACGGACCGCTATCATCGACCGGAGAGATACCCGCCCTGCACGATAGCGATTGCGACACCGAGTTTCACGAGGTCAAGCGGGACATACGGAGCCATCAGGGCCGCAGCACGAGTGAGCGACAGACCGGTCACCATCGACATCCACGGGATGCCAATCGCATAGACGACGACGATTGCTGCAGTGAGCGCGAGCGCCTGCACCGGAATAGAGAGGTCGGCAACTGGGCGCGGCGACGTGCTTCGGTGTGCGATAGCGCCGGCGACGACCGCACCGACCAGAAAGCCGACGAGGAACCCTCCAGATTTTCCCGCGATGACATAGCCAATACCGGCGCTCCCGTTCGAGAACACCGGGACACCGGCGATACCGACGAGCAGGTACAGCAGCAGGGCGACGCCGCCCCACAGCGGCCCCAGTAGCAGGCCAGCGAAGAACATCCCGAACGGCTGCAGCGAGAACGGCACCAACGGTCCCGGGAGCGGGATAGATATCTGTGCGAGCGCCGCGGTCAGCGCCGCGAGCAGCACCGCCTTGGTGAACCATCCCACAGTGTCGTCATCAACGAGGTCGACGGATTGCTCTGTTGCCATGGGTCACCCTCTCTCGTCAACCGAAATATAGCCGGTGGTTCACGGAGCGCGGTTCCGCTGGCCGCCCGCGCCGCTCAGTCGGCCGGCGTGACGCGGACAAGCACGTCGTCGCGTTCCCGCGGGAATCCGTCGCCGGCACGCCCGTCCCGGTTCGACGTGACGAGGTACAGCCCGCCGTCAGGTCCCTGCTCGACGTGGCGAATCCGGCCGAGCTCGTCGGCCAGCAGGGAGTGGGTCGTCGCGGTGTAGGCGTCGTCGGTCCAGTCGGCGTCGTACACCTCGGCGTCGTCTCCCGGTGGCAGATCGTTCCCGGCCGGCGTCAGCGTCGTGACGAGTAGTTTCTGGCCCTTCAGCCCGCCGGTAAGCAGTCTGTTCTGCAGCGACGGGACGGCATCGCCGGTGTAGAACAGCGACCCGGAGGGTGCCCAGCCACCAGTATTGCCCGTGTTTGCGAGCGGGCGACGGACTTCAGGGCCAGCATCGAGATACTCCGAATGCTCGCGAGTATCCGGCCAGCCGTAGTAGCCCCCGGCCACGAGACGGTTGAGTTCGTCCCGGCCGGTCGGACCGTGCTCGGAGGCAACGAGTGTCCCGTCGGGGAGCCAAGCCAGTCCCTGAGGGTTTCGGTGGCCGTAGGTGAACACCCGGGGATCCCCGCCCAGATCCGGGTTGCCGGGCGCGGGGTCGCCCGCGGGCGTCACGCGAAGGACCTTTCCGCCGAGCGAGTCGAGGTCCGCGGCGAGGCTCCCAACGCCGGCGTCACCGGTCGTAATCCAGAGGTAGTTCTCGGGACCGAACGTGAGCCGACCGCCGTTGTGTATCTTGCTTCCGGGAATGTCGTCGACGAGAACGGACTCCGTGGCGGCCGGGTCCTCGGCCGAGACATCCATGGCGACAACCCGGTTTGAACGCTCGTCGTCGCCAGTCATCGTCGTGTAGTAGACGTACACCACCGGCGGATCGGGATAGCTCGGGTGCGCGGCGATGCCGAGGGTACCGCCCTCGCCGCCGGTGACCCACCAGCCGTCGGCACTTGATTCCGCGTCGATGACGGCGGCCGGTTCAGCAACCGTCCGCACGGTCCCATCGGCAAACGAGAGAACGCGACCGACCCGTTCAGTGAGAAACAGCGTTCCGTCCGCGGCAAACGAAAGGTCCCACGGGATTTCCAGATCCTCGATAAGTGGGTCAATTCCCAGCGGCGTGTCCATCGGGGACGTCGTGGGGGGCACCCATTCGCTGGGCGACTGCGCCCGCTCGTGGCTGAGAGACACGTCGTAGCGGTCCAGCGTCCGAACCGGGCCTGCCGTCGTTGTAACTGTGGATGTCTGGTCCGAGGAATCGGTCCGCGTTTCGGGCTCACCGCGACAGCCGGCCAGCCCGGTCGCCCCGATACTGGCGAGCGCGCCGAGATACTGGCGGCGGGAGCGGGCGTTGCGGCTGGGGTTTCGCATAGATTCCACTGCCGAGTATGGAAGAATAAAGATGTCGGAGACAGCCGAGTTAGCGAGCGGCAGCCGCGACGCGTTCTTTCTCTTCTTTCTGGTTGACCGCGTAGGTCTGGACGTCGTCGTTGGCAGCACCGACGAGCTGCTGTGCGAGCGCCTCGGCGGCACTCGTGGTGGTCTTGAACGAGCCACCGTAGACGCCCTCAGCGAGGAACTTCAGGGCCTGATCGACGCGGCGCTGGGGCGCGACGTCGACGGCCTTCGGGACCGAGATACCACCGTATTTCAGGCGGACGGTCTCCTCTCGGGGGGCGCTGTTCTCGACCGCACTGACGAGCACCTGAATCGGGTTCTCGTCGGTGCGCTCGTGAACGATCTCGAACGCCTCAGTGACGATGGAGGTCGCAAGCTGCTTCTTGCCCGTGTTCTCGTCGGTCTGCATCAGGCGGTTGATGAGCCGCTCGACGATGCTGATCTCGCTTTTCTTGAACTGCTTGTCAGCGTGTCGCCCCATCGTGTGGGCGATCGGCGTGACAGTGATGTAGCGCTCGGTCGAGGGGTCGGTGTACTCGATGTCCGTGATTTCCCACTCGCCGAACAGTTTCGCGCGGGCCGTCTCCGGCTCGCTTTCCTCAGCCGCGTCGGCATCAGCGTCAGGTGTGTCTTCGGCACTCATGGTTATCGGACCGGTTTCTCCGCGTTCCCGCGAACGAGTTCGATGAGAGAGACGCCGTTGACCTTCTCGACCTTGTAGTTGACACCGGAGAGGTCGCCCATCGCGCGGCCTTTCGCCCCGCCGATACCAGCGATCGTGACCTCGTCGTGCTCGTCGATGAAAGAGATAGCGCCGTCACCGGGACAGAACGCGGTGACCTGCTTCCCGTTCTTGATGAGCTGGACGCGGACACACTTCCGGATCGCGGAGTTAGGCTGCTTGGCCTCGATTCCGACTTTCTCCAGTACGATACCTCGTCCCTGGGGCGCACCCTCGAGCGGGTCGGACTTCTTGCCCAGGCCGCGTTCGCGACGCGCGTAGTCAGTGTCGGACCACCGGTGTTTCTGGCGGTCCTTCTTGAGCTTGCGCGCGGCGTACTTGCCGTTCGCCATAGTAGGCACTGGTACCTTTCGGAAGTACTTAAGACTCCTCTTTCGGACTCGGCCGGTAGCGCTTTCGTGTGTGGCGTTCTGTGCCATAGACGGGGAAATCAGGTCCAGAACTGCGTTAGATGACGCGAAGGGAGGTTCACAACAGCGGGTGAGGTGCGGTCAGCAAGGTGTTTCGGTCGGCGTGTATAGCTCAGAACTGCTCTCCCGGCAATTTCATGAGAACCTCTGCCAAGAGTTCGACCTGCACAGGAGTTGGCTGACACTATTGCGAGGGAGTCACCACCCCGGGTGGCGAAACTCATCACAACCGACAGTATGCGTGTCAGGCGCTACAGATGTTGGGTCCCAGTCCACCAAGCCGAGAGATAGCCCGCACATGGAATCAGGTGTGATAACTGGGCAGTTGGTTTCTAGTACTGGCGCTTGAGTTATTCAGACAGACCTGCGGTAGTATCTATGAAACTCGAACAACGCCTCCCAGATATCGTCCGGCAAACGTATCTCCGGAAGTTGACGCTCATCATCCTCTGTATCGCCCTGCTCGTTGCGGGCGTCAGCGTCACTGCGGAGCGGACGGTCGCAAACGAACTGACCGAACAGCGCGAGAACGAACTGCAAACGGGTACCGTCCAGACGGCCACGACAACAGCGGACTGGGTTCGCAGCCAGCGAAACGCCGCTCGAACCCTCTCATCGCTGTCCGACATTGAGGAGGGGAGCTCAATGATAATTGGGGGCGCATTACAGCGACAAGCGTTCTACCAGCCGGAGTCGGTGTATGCTCTCCACTACGTCGACGAGGAGACGATGGAAATCGAGCAGTCGTCGCTGACCGACCGACACGGCACATCGCTCCAGACAGACGACTTCGAGTGGGAAGGCGGGGACCTCTCGGTTTCGGGGTCGAACTCGGTCGATATGTCGAATGTGTACACTTACGACGGAAACAAGTACATCGCCTTCGCGAGCCCGGTCGCCCGGAGCAACAAACTGGTCGTCGTGGTCCACAACGTGACCGCGCGGACGGCCCAGTTCCGCAACTCCATCGACGGCGGTGAAACGCGGATCGTCCGGCAGGACGGGACGGTTCAGTTCGCCGAGGACGCCTCGACCATCGGCACGCAGTACAACGTGTCCGCCAACCTGACCGCACTCACAGCGGGAGACACCGACGTGGCCCGGAGCGGGCCGTACCTGATCGCCGCGAAGTCCGTCGGTGACACGCCATGGATCGTCGTCAAACAGGCTCCAAAGTCGGCCGCTTTCGCACTACGTGACAGTATTCAGGGGAGCTTCATCGCCATCATCGGCGTCTCGCTGGCCGGGTTCGCCCTCATCGGCGTCCTCGTCGGCCGTGGCATCATGCAGTCACTCAGGCGACTCTCGACACAGGCAGAAGCCCTCGCAGTAGGGAACTTCGACACCGACATCGAACAGTCTGACCGCCTCGACGAGGTTGGCGATGTCCAGAACGCCTTCTATGACATGAAGACCTATCTCGACACCGTCGCTGCACAGGCCGACGCGCTCTCAAGGCAGGCGTTCGACGATCCGGCGCTCGACAAGGACGTTCCCGGCCAGCTCGGCGCGTCGCTATCGAGCATGCACAGTAACCTCGAATCGTTCATCGGCGACCTCGAACAGGCCCAGCAAGAGGCCGAGGAGTCCAGAGCGGAGGCAGAAGAGCTGGCTGGGACGCTCGAACAGCAGGCCGAGGAGTTCTCGGCCGTGATGCGGAAAGCGGCCGACGGCGACCTCACCCAGCGGCTCGACACCGACACGGACAACGACGCGATGGCCAACATCGCAGCCGCGTTCAACGACATGCTCGCCCAACTCGGCCAGACGGTCATGCGTATTCGAGAATTCGCCGACGATGTCGACGGCTCTGCCGACCAGATCACCGCAAGTGCTACCGAGGTCCGTGACGCCAGCGAAGAGGTCAGTGAATCCGTTCAGGAGATCGCCGATGGCGCGGAGACGCAGTACGAGAACATCGAGGACACGGTCGACGAGATGTCAGGCCTCTCCGCGACGGTCGAAGAGGTCGCAGCACAGGCCGACGAAGTCGCGACCACGTCGAACGAGGCCGCCAAGATCGGTGCAACCGGCAGCGAGCGCGCATCGGAGGCTATCGAAGTGATGAACGATATCGAGACGCGAGCCGACGAAACTATCGACCGCGTCGAGTCCCTCGACGAGGAGATGGAGCAGATCGGTGACATCGTCGACCTCATCGATGACATCGCTGAACAGACCAACATGCTCGCCCTGAACGCGTCCATCGAGGCCGCCCGGGCCGGTGAAGCGGGTGAAGGGTTCGCCGTTGTCGCCGACGAGATCAAAGGCCTCGCTCAGGAAACGACCGAGGCCACCGAAGAAGTCTCGACAGTTATCGAAGATGTGCAGGACACCACTGGCGATGCCGTGACCGACATCAGACAGATGGGCGACTCAGTCACAGACGGCATCGACACCGTTGACGACGCAATCGAATCCCTCGAACAGATCGTCGACCGCGTCGAGGAAGTCAACGACGGCATTCAGTCCATCAGCGACGCCACCGACGAACAGGCCGCAACGACGGAGGAAGCAGTGGCGATGACCGACGAGGTCGGAACAATCAGTGAGGAAACCGCATCCCGCGCCGAGAACGTCGCCGCCGCCGCGGAGGAACAGACCGCGACGATCAACGAAGTCACCGGCGGTATCGAATCCCTTTCGGATCAGGCTGGCGACCTCAGCGAACTCCTGCAGACGTTCGCTGTCGACAGCGGAACCACGCACAGCGATACCGACGTGTACGAACACGGCGCAGACGACTCGGCCGCTGGCGACGACTGAGTGTCGCCTCCTGTTTCATCTGCCACTTACAGTTTCGGTTCGGCGCTCGACGTGACCCATTGGTAGAGACCATAGCTACCGAAAAGAACCCCAGCACAAACGCCGAGGGCGGAGCCGATATCCTGTCGCTGGCTGAACCGGACGAAATAAAAGAACGCGATTAGTCCGCCGCCGATGAGCGGGTACGCCGGTGACGTGAGCAGTCCCTCGACAAGACTCGTGGCACCCACCAACACGCACAGCGCGAGCATAAACGCGCCTTCGAGTCCGGACGGCGGGTTCCCCAGAACGTGTGCGTGATACAGGTAAATTCCGACAATAGTCAGCGGAGCCAGCAGGTCGCCGCCGTCTGGACGCCGGAGTGCGGGCATAGCAGTCGGTTCACGACCAATCAAAAAAGCGGTTTCTGTCCGTCCCCACATCGACTGCCCGAGCAGGCGGGTCCGTGGACCCGCTCGAATCGCCCCGCTCAGGTCAGTTCGATGCCGTCGATTTCGAAGTGTCGCTTGGCCAGCTGTCGTGCGGCGTCGATGTTCCGCCCTTCGCGGCCGATTGCGGCCCCGCGGTCTTCCTGTGCCACTTCGACGTAGGCGACGGTGTCATCGTTCTCCGAGACAGTGACGTTGTACACCGCGGCCGGCGCGAGTGCGTTCGCCACGAAGTCCTCGGCTGTCTCGGCGGCTTCGACGAGTTTGACCTCGCGGCCGAGGCGGTCCTCGACGCGTTCGACGGTCTGGCCGCCCGGACCGATGGCGTCAGCCATCTCCCCGCGCTTGACCAGATACACGACCTGATCGTGGTCCTCGTCGACGACGCAATCCCGGACGGTGACGGCTGCCTCGTCCTCGAAGAGGGCGACCAGTCGACGCGCTTCGTCCGAGAGTTCGACCCGCATCAGTCCTGAGTCGTGCCCATCCGGAGGTTAACATCGCCGGTGCCGAGCTTGATCGGCTTCCCGACGATGACGTTCTCCGTGACGCCGTCGAGTTCGTCGACCTCGCCGTGGATGGCGGCGTCGAGCAGGTGATTGACCGTCACCTCGAATGCTGCACGGGCGAGCACGGAGTCTTTCGATCCCGAGATGCCGTGGCGACCGATGGACTCGATGGTCCCCTCGTTGGTCATGATGTCGGCGACCAGCATCAGGTGCCGGACGTTCACGTCGTCGAGCCCCTGCTCTTCGAGCGTGTTCATCGTCTCGTTGATGAGCGTCTCGCGGGCCGCTTCGACGCCGAGTTCCCGGTAAATCTCGTGGATGTTGTTACATGTCGTCCGGGACGCGTCGACGCCCTCGATGTCGAGCACTTCGCCGAAGTCCGAGCCCTCGGTGTAGAGGACGAACTCCTCGCCGTTGTCGGTCTCCTCCTTTCGGATAACGACGCGGGTGATCTCCTCGATACCTTTGAAGACGATTTCCCGCAACTCCTCGACCAGCTGTAGCAGGTCGCGGTAGCTGGGTTCCTCCGGACCGAACTCGATGACGGTGCCGGCCTGCCGGGTCGAGACGCCGAGGTTCGACTCGATGGTCTCGGAGATCTCCTCGGCGATGGCGTCCGTGTCGTTGACCGTCGGCCACCGCTCCAGCAGCGTGTCCTCGTTGAGGTCGATTTCGACGAGCATGTCCGCGACGTTCGTCGAGATGTCACCCAGCGCGAGGATACGCGTCGCCTCGATCTTCCAGACGACCTCGTGAGCGCGCTCGCGGTCGTCCGCGTACTCCTCGTCGAGGTGGACCGTCATCATCGGTGTGTCTGGCGTCTTCCGGGCGTCCACCAGCTCGATGAGCCGTGGGAGGCCCTGAGTCACGTCGATTTCGGCGACCCCCGCATAGTGGAACGTGTTCATCGTCATCTGCGTTCCCGGTTCGCCGATGGACTGGGCCGAGACGGTCCCGACCGGGTCCAGCGGGTCGACGCGGGTGTCGAGATAGCGTGACTCGACGGCTTTGGCGATACGGTCGGCGTCGTCGACGCCGACACCCCGTTCCTCGACGGTGCTGTACACTTCGTCTTTCAGCCGTCGCGGCAGCTCAGTGTCCTCGACGACGGCCTCGATGTCTGCTGATACGTCGTGTGCTGTCATTGTTAATCGTCACCCTCGGCCATCCACCAGTCGTCGGCGTGTTCCGAGAGGTTGGTCCGCTCGGTCCGCGTGCCGAGGAAGCTCTCTTTCTGCTTCTCGCTCTCGAACTCCTCGTCGAGGACGCTGTCGGCGATCTGCTCGACGTCGACGGCGGCCTCGTCCTGGTTCGAGGAGACGTCGACCGGCGACGTGCCGTCCTCGCCGAACTCGAACTGGACGATGGTGTCCGAGGTGTCCCGGACAGTGCCGTCGTACTGCGTTTCGAGTTCAGACAGGGCGTTGATGAGTCGGCGCTGGAGGTACCCGGACTTCGACGTCCGGACGGCCGTGTCGACTAGCCCCTCGCGGCCACCCATCGCGTGGAAGAAGAACTCCTTCGGGCCGAGCCCGGAGCGGTAGGACGCCTCGACGAAGCCGTGGGCGTCCGCCGAGAGGTCGTTCTCCTCGAAGTGGCTAAGCGTGCGGTTCTCGTACCCGCGGTTGATCCGCTCGCCGCGGACTGCCTGCTGGCCGACACAGCCGGCCATCTGAGTCAGGTTCAGCATCGAGCCACGCGCACCGGACTCGGCCATGATGACGGCCGGGTTGTCCTCGCCGAAGTGGTCCTCGGCGATGTCACCGGCGGAGTCACGCGCCTTGCCCAGCGTCTGCATGATCTTCATCTCAAGGGTCTCGTCGACGGTCCGACCGGGCAGCGATTCGAGTTCGCCGCGGTCGTAGGTCTCGATGAGTTCCTCGACGCGGTCGTACGCGCTGTCGATGGCGTCGTTGATCTGCTCTTCGGCTTCCCGCGGGATGGACTCGTCGTCGATACTGATGGAGAACCCGAAGTGCATGATCGAGCGCATCGCCAGCGCAGAGACCTCGTTGACGAGAATCCGAGCGCGGGTCCGCGAGTAGTCCTTAGCGATAGTATCGACGATTTCGCCACCGAAGGCCCCGACAGCGTCCTCGTCGATGGTGCCACCGGTCATCTGGCCGTCCTCGACGACGACGGTATCGCCAGCCGAAGACGTGAACTCCAGATTCAGGTCGTCGGGCAGCAGTTCCGAGAACAGCGAGCGGCCGGTCCAGTACTCCTCGCCGTCCTCGTCGATGCCGTCAGCCTCGGGCAGTTCGTCGATACGAGTCGCCCGAAGCAGGTCCAGCGCCTGCGTCTCGTTGAACTTCGGATTCGTGTGGGTCAGCAGGTAGGTCCCGCTGATGTGGTCCTGAATCGCGCCGATGATGTTCTCGCCGAAGCGCGGGGAGAGCATCTGTTCCTGCACGCGCATGAGGACGCGCGCCTCCGCGCGGGCCTCCTCGTTTTGGAGTGCGTGCATGTTCATCTCGTCGCCGTCGAAGTCAGCGTTGTACGGCGGACAGACCGTCGTGTTCAGCCGGAACGTCTTGTACGGCATCACGACGACCTCGTGGGCCATGATTGACATCCGGTGGAGCGACGGCTGGCGGTTGAAGATGATGATGTCGCCGTCGACCAGATGGCGGGACACTTCCCACTCCGGTTCGACCTTCTCTGCGAGTTCCTCGCAGTTCTTCTCGGTCACCTTCAGTCGGCGGCCATCGGGCCGTTTGACGTAGTTCGCGCCGGGGTGAGCTTCCGGTCCGTTGGAGACGTACCGTCGCGCTTCTTCCAGATTGCGCTCGGTGACGTTCATCGTCTGGGTCATCTCCTTTGCGACCCGGTCCGGGACGCCGACCTCGTTCAGCGAGAGGGTCGGGTCCGGCGAGATGACGGTACGAGCCGAGAAGTTCACACGCTTCCCGGACAGCGAGCCACGGAAGCGTCCCTCCTTGCCTTTCAGGCGCTGGGAGAGCGTCTTCAGCGGACGACCGGAGCGGTGTCGCGCCGGCGGCGTCCCCGAAATCTCGTTGTCCATGAACGTGGTGACGTGGTACTGCAGCAGTTCCCAGAGGTCCTCGATAATCAGCTGTGGCGCACCCGCCTCGCGGTTCTCCATGAACCGCTGGTTGATGCGGATGATGTCCACGAGCTTGTGGGTGAGGTCGTCCTCGGAGCGCTGGCCGTTGTCCAGCGTAATCGAGGGACGAGCGGTGACCGGCGGCACCGGCAGCACCGTCAGAATCATCCACTCCGGTCGGGAGCGGGCCGGCTTCATGCCCAGCACTTCGATGTCCTCGTCCGGGATGTCCTCGAACCAGTCCCGGATGTCGCTTGGCATCAGCTTGTTCATGTCCTCCTCGGTCAGGTCGACCGACAGCGCCTTCTCCAGTGCGCGTCGGTCCTCCTGTCGGGGACGGAACTCGCCGCTGAGAATCTCCTGCACGCGGCTACTGTCGATGCCGGTCTCCTCGGAGAGCTCAATCGGCGAAATAGGGTCCTCGGACTCCTCCATCGCGGCGGCGATCCGCTCGGGGTAGTCCGAGGCGAGGACATCCTGCACCTCGTAGTAGGTAGTCGGCTTCTCGTGTTTGATGTCGTACTGTTTCTCGCCACAGAACGGACAGCGGTCCTTCTTGCGGGCCTGCCGGATGGCGGCCTTGGTCACGTCGTTGAGGTCGCGACCGAGGTCTTGGGTTCGTGTCAGTCGGTCCGCGAACTCCTCGCGCTCGTGCTCGTCGAGACAGAGCCGGGAGCAGTCCCGACAGGTCCCGCGCAGCAGTCGGCGGATGAGCTTCGCGAAGCCGACGTGGATGACCGGCGCGGCGAGTTCGATGTGGCCGAAGTGGCCGTTACACGACCCGCTGTGTTTCCCGCAGGTCTTGCACTCGAGTCCGGGGTCGATGACCCCGAGTCGTGGGTCCATCAGCCCCATGTCGATGGGGAAACCGTCGTCGTCGTACGTGTCGGCCGTGATTACCTTCGTGGCCGACATCTCGCGGTACTCCTCTGGGTCCATCAGCCCGAAGCTGAGCTGACCGATTTCCTGCGGTGTCTGTTGTGAGCTCATACTGCGTCCTCCAGTTCGATCCGCGGGGCGATTCCGAGCGCCTTCATCTCGTCGAGCAGGAGCTTGAACGCGTAGGACATCTCGACCTCGTGGATGTCGGTCTCCTCCTCGCAGTTCGGACAGTAGATGCGCCGTTGTTCGACGTTCTCGACGGCGGTCATCCCACACTGTCCACAGACGTTGATCCACTCACGGTCGGACTCATCGAGCAGGCGCTCCTTGAGCGCCATCGCCGCACCGTGCCCGATGAGCACGTCCCGCTCCATCTCACCCACACGGAGGCCACCCTCGCGGGCGCGCCCTTCCGTCGGCTGACGGGTGAGCACCTGCACCGGCCCGCGCGAACGGGCGTGCAGCTTGTTCGAGACCATGTGGTAGAGCTTCTGGTAGAAAATGTCGCCGACGAAGATCTCGGCGTCGATCTTCTCGCCGGTGACACCGGAGTACATCGTCTCCTTGCCGCTGGAGTCGAAGCCGTGCTCTTCGAGCGAGCCACGGAGTTCCTCCTCGTCCTCGCCGGTGAAGGCGGTACCGTCGACGCGGCGGCCTTCGAGTGCGCCGACCTTGCCACCGATCATCTCCAGAATGTGGCCGACGGTCATCCGCGACGGCAGCGCGTGCGGATTGATGATGAGGTCCGGGACGACGCCCTCCTCGGTGAAGGGCATGTCCTCTTGCGGTGCGATGTGGCCGACGACACCCTTCTGGCCGTGCCGTGACGCGAACTTGTCCCCGAGTTCGGGGATTCGTTCGTCACGCACGGAGACCTTCGAGAGCTTCGAGCCGTCCTCGCCCTCCATCAGCGTGACCGTGTCCACGACGCCGGATTCGCCCGAGCGCATCGTGACGCTCGTCTCTCGGCGCTTCTGCGGTGAAAGACCGCCCATGTCGTCCGGCTCTTCGAGGAACCGGGGCGGGCTGGTCTTCCCGAGCAGGACGGCGTTCTCGCCGACCTTCGTCTCCGGATTCACGAGCCCGTCGTCGTCGAGGTGGGTGTACGCTTCCTCGCCGCGAGCGCCCCGCACCTCGTCGTCAGGCATCTCGAAGCGGTCCTCCTGACCGCCGGGGTAGCGCCGCTCCTCGCCCTCGTACGTTCGGAAGAAGTGCGAACGGGCGAGGGCGCGGTCGACCGACCCTTGGTTCATTACCAGAGCGTCTTCGATGTTGAACCCCTCGTAGCTCATGACGGCGACGACGAAGTTCTGTGCCGCGGGGCGGTCGTCGTAGCCGATCTGCTCGGTGGTCTGGGTCTTGACCATCGACAGCTGCGGGTAGTGCAGCAGGTGCTGGCGCGTGTCCGGGCGAATCCGGTAGTTCGCCGACGGCAGGCCCAGCGACTGTTTGATCATCCCCGACCCCATCGTAATCCGGGGCGAGGCGTTGTGTTCGGGGTACGGAATCATCCCCGCGCCGATACCGAACATCAGCTGCGGGTCGACTTCCAGGTGCGTGTGATTCTCCGTGAGTTCGTCCTCGTCGACGCCGACGAGGATGTCTTCCTCTTCCTCGGCGTCGATGAACTCGACGAGGCCGCGCTCGACGAGCTCCTCGAATTCGAGTTCGCCGTCTTTGACCTGTTCGACCTCCTCGTCGGTCATCAGCGGCTCGCCGTCCTCGACGACCAGCAGTGGGCGTCGGGCACGGCCGGCGTCGGCGTTGATGATGACTTCCCCAGTCCGGTTCTTGACCGAGACGTTGACCATCTGGGAGACGTCCCCCCGCCGTCGCGCCTGTCGTACCTGTTCTGCGAGCTGTTCCGGGTCGGGGTGTGTGCCGACCAGACTACCGTTTACGTATACTTTGGCTTCGCGTCCCTGACTCATGTTAATCGTCCGCGGGCTGCTGTTCGATCGACTCGATACCGGGGATGCCCTGAACCCCCATCTCTGCAAGTTCCTGTTTGAGACCCTGTGGGTCCGCAACGTCCTGTGACAGCTCCATCGCCTGAGCGAAGTTCTTCACCAGCCCACAGTTCGGACCCTCCGGCGTCTCGGAGGGACAGATGCGACCCCACTGGGTCGCGTGCAGGTCCCGTGCCTCGAAGTGTGGCTGGGAGCGACTGAGCGGCGAGCGCAGTCGGCGGAGGTGTGACAGCACCCCCATGAAGTCGGTCCGGTCGACCAGCTGGCTCACGCCGGAGCGGCCGCCGACCCAGTTCCCCGTCGCGATCGGGTGTTCGAGTCGCTCGGTCAGCACGTCCGAGCGAACCACGGTGGAGACGGACAGCTGGCGGTTCCGCATGTTGGCCCGTTCCAGCTGATATTTCACGTCCCGGGCGAGCTTGTTCAGCGCCGTCCGGAACAGGTCGGTCATCAGGTCGCCGCTGACCTTCAGCCGCTTGTTGGCGTAGTGGTCCTTGTCGTCGGATTCGCGGCGTTCGAGTGCGAGTTCGAAACACGCCTCGGCCATCCGGCAGAGGTAGAACGCCTTGTTGATACGGACCTCTTCTTCCTCGACGCCTTCCTCGTGCAGGTGCGGGAGGAGATAGCGGTCGATGACGTAGTTGGCCCGTTTGAGCTGGTAGTTCTTGCCCTGCCCGGAGGCGACGCGCTTGCCCAGCGTCTCGATGGCTTCCTCGGTCGTCTGGACCTCGGCCTCCTCTAAGTTCTCCAGCATGAACTTCACGATTTCCGGGTCCTCGCTGACGCGGTGGACGATCTCCTCGTCCGACTCCAGCCCCAGCGCACGGACCAGCGTGACGAAGTCGATGCTGCCCGAGACGGACGGGAACGAGACTTCAAGCAGCCCGTCACGCGTCCGTTCACACAGCACCAGCGCGCGGTACCCGCGGCGCTGGGAGAACGTCTTGGCGACCTGCACCTCGTCGCCGTACTTGGTGTCATACTCGGCCAGAATCTTGTTCGGGGCGAGGTCCTCGCTGGTCATCAGCACCCGCTCGGAGCCGTTGACACAGAAGTAGCCACCGGGGTCTGCGGGGTCCTCGCCGATGTCGATGAGCTCCTCGTCGTTGAAGCCCGCAATGTTGCACTTGTTCGACCCGACCATGATGGGCATCCGTCCGATCTTGGTCTCAGTTCGGTCGACGACTTCCTCCGGTTCCTCCTCGCCACCGCGGACGATGGCCATCTCCATGAACACCGGCGCGGAGTAGGTGATGTTCCGAAGCCGGGCTTCTTGGGGGTACAGCAGTTCCTCGCTGCCGTCGGCCTCGCGAACGCGAGGGGTGACGACGCGAACGTCGCCCAGTTCGACCCACACCGGTTCCTGCCCTTCCTTGTCACCGATGTCGGTCTCGATGGTCTCTTTCTCGTCGACGACCTGCTGCATCCCTCGGTCGAGGAACGCGTTGAACGAGCGGAAGTGGTGTTCGGCGAGCCGTTCCTTGGCGAAATATTCACGCGATATAGCGCGGCGATCTTGTGTGTTCATTATTCTACCACCAGTCGATACACGACGGCTTCGTCCGTCGTTCTGGAGTCTCGGACAATCCGAACCACGTCACCGACTTCGGCGTCATCGGGCAGCGCCTTGTCGGTGCGCTTGATCTTCGGGAGGTCCGTCTTCTTGATTTCATACTCCGTGAGTACTGCTTCGAGGTCGTCCTCGTCGACGACACTGTGGTCTGGGACGAGGTCGTGTTGACTTACATCTACCATGTGTGTGCGTGTGCGTTTGGCCTGCTGCTGGAGAAGGTGGCTGTCACGAGATACTACAGGGCCGTACTGTCGGGGTGCATATAACACTTACCAAGTCGCTCTGCCGTGGCTATCGGACCCGCCCATCCTCACGGACTGCGGGCGTGTTTGCTCCTACCAACCACATGAAGCAGACTGGACATAGAACTTTGGGTCCCGTCATGTGCACTCATCCCGGGGCGGGTCTCTTTGGAAAGTCTTAATACCGACACCAAGGTACGAAGAAATGCAACGAAGGCCCGGATGGTGTAGTGGCCCATCATACGACCCTGTCACGGTCGTGACGCGGGTTCAAATCCCGCTCCGGGCGTTCCTATTGCGACCCAACTGACGAGCACGGTCAGCGTGTGCTCGTAGACTGCCCGGATGGTGTAGTGGCCCATCATACGACCCTGTCACGGTCGTGACGCGGGTTCAAATCCCGCTCCGGGCGTACTTTTGCGACGAACAAATTCGTGAGTCGCAGATCCGTAACGAGCGGATTTGAATCACGCAAACGCGAGCGCAACGAGCGTTTGCCCGGGTTCAAATCCCGCTCCGGGCGTTCCTCTGGATTTAATTTTGACGAGCGATGCGTTTCATCGCCTCACTTTCGTGCTACAGCACGAGTACGCGTTTTAATAACTGTCCAGCAAGCAGTAAACACCGCCTACTGGTCGATAAAACCGCATATACTGATACCACACGCGCAGCACAATAGCAGACGTCCGGGGAAGTGCCCCCCTTAGCCTGTCATAGTGTCCGTCCACCGAGGTCGGACGTGCTATCACTTCACGCGGGATGGCATATGTTTTGTGTTGGGTGTAAGGCGTGCCGATTAGCGGCTGCCAGCGACAAACTGTTTACGAGCCCCCGCAAAAGAGTGGCCATGGAGGACGTGGATGGCGAGGAAATGCCCGGCGCAATCGTCGAGGCGTTCCTCGAACGCGAGGAGGGCGTCCGGGCGCTGCTTGAGGAACTGGAGAAGCTCACTATCGAGGGTCGCCACGAGGAGGTCCGCGACCGAGTTCGGAATCTGGCGGACAGCGACGAGTCGGTGTTTTACACCGTGGCGTTTAGTCTCACCAACTCACGGCAGTTCTTCGGCGACGTGGAGGCTCAACTGGACGTGACCGCCGCGGACCGGCTTCGAGATCTCGCCGACACGTTTCCCGCACTGGCTGAACCGTTCAACATCGTCCGAACGGAGCGAGCGGACGACCGCCTCAACCCGGTGACGGACACGAGCTACGCGGTGAGCTACCACCGCGGCGTCGAGTCGCCGATGGTGACTTACAGCCCGCTATCGGGCGAACAGGAACTGTACGAATCTCGTGGGACGCCGAGTGAAGTGTTGCGGGTCGCGTCCGGCCTCACGAGCGCGACGACCGATGCATTGGACGTGGCGATGGACAACGACTACTCGGTCAACACGGAGGAACTGAGCGCGCTCATCGACCGCCGCGAAGAACTAGAGACGGAGCTAAGTAAACTCAGGGACCAGCTCGACGAACTTCGCCGAACACCAGTGTCGGACGAATAGCGCCGCCAGTTCGGACGCGTATCACCGCACAACGGGACAGAGAAAACCCGAGTCACAGTGCCGGAACTGGGGCGTTTATGTGTCGCGGCGGTAAAAGCACAGGTACGATTTACTATGGGAATGGACCGACTGGAAGATCAGGTCGAGAAGGAGGGGCGGGACCTGTCGATCCTCGAAGCTGTCATCGAGAACGGGCCGATCGGTATCGTTCGGCTCGCCGAGGAGACAGGCGTCCCGAAACACAAGGTGCGGTACTCGCTGCGGATGCTGGAAGACGACGAACTCATCGAGCCGACACCACAGGGAGCCGTTCCGGCGGACAACATCGACGAGCGGGTCGCAACAATCAACGACGGCATCGGCCGTCTGGTCGAGCAGTTGGACGGACTGCGGGACGTGTTTTCGTCCACAGAGTAGCGTCACCAAGACGACCAGTCGGCACCGTTTCCGTGGGAGTAACCCTTTTCGAACGCCGACACGATACATCTGCATGGATGTCGCTCTCATCAGCGATTCGCACATCCCGTCCCGGGAACACGAGATTCCGCCGTCGTTCCGGGAGCGCATCGAGGTCGCTGACCACGTCATTCACGCTGGCGACTTCGACAGCAAAGGGGCGCTCGCTGATATCCGTCACATGGCGACGGCACTGACCGCCGTCTCGGGAAATATCGACCCGCACATCGGGCTGCCGGAGCGGGCGACAGTCGAACTCGGTGGCGTCACATTCGTCGTGACACACGGCACTGGGTCGCCGCGTGGCTGGACAGACCGCGTCGCCGCCACAGTCAGGCAGGAAGCCGACAGCAGCGCCGTCGGCGTCGCCGGCCACACGCACGAACGGACTGACACCGTCTACGAGGGCGTTCGGCTTCTGAACCCCGGCAGCGTCACTGGAGCATCGCCGGCTGACCGCCCGACGATGCTGACTGCGACAGTCGATAACGGATCGCTCGACGTAGCCCAGCACGAACTGTAGTCCGGACCAGTGAACGTCGTTGTGCCCGGGATTACCGGCAGCTGTTGCCACTGTTGGCCGGCTTTGCAGCGAGCGGGGGTCTTTTTCCCGCAGGGTTCTCAGAAGCGGTATGGAAGTC